>CAYVOZ010000142.1:0-7397 GCA_964453325.1 uncultured Christensenellaceae bacterium
CGACCTCCCTGTCGGTCGCCTCCGTCTGCATGCGTGTGAACTCCGCAATGCCGCATTTTGTGTTCCACGTCGTTACCATAGCGACCTTCATGCGCTTTTTTGCGGCTACGGTCTCGTCTATAAAGTCCTTCCATCGCAGCGCGACGGCGTCCCACGAGTATTTTTCGCATATCAGCCTGCGCGCGTTTTCGACCTTTTCGTCTATGCCGAGCGACTCTCTGTCAAACACGAATGCCTTTAGATTTTCCGTGAGCTCCGCTCTGTCCGGCTCAGCCCAGCGCGAGTTCTCGGAAAGATGGCTGTGAGCCGTCTCCATGGTATACCCCACGGTCACGGCGGTCTCCTCCGTCGCAAAGTCCGCGAGCCCGGTGTTGTTGGATACTATGACCGGCAGCCCGAGCTTCATCGCCTCCGCCACGGGCAGTCCGAAGCCCTCTCCGCGCGCGCTGTGGACATAGCAGTCCGCCGCGCGGTACAGCGAGAAAAGCTGCTCCTGAGGCATATCGAAGTTCAGCAATATTACCTCGGGCGAGGCGTCGCCGTGCCTCTCACGCAGCGCGGCCAGCTGCTCCTCGGTCCTGTTGTGCGGATTGGGAAACGTCTTTATGACGAGGCAGACGTCGTCGTCCGCCGTGAAAGCGTCGAAATACGCGCCCAGCAGCACGTCGACTCCCTTTCTCGGGAAGCAGGAGCTTATGTGCAGAAGCACCGTGCCTTTCCTGGTATCGAGAGGATACGGCGCTATTTCACTATAATTATCCGGCACGTCCACGCCGTTGCCTATGCTGCGCACGGGTATCGTCAGCCCGGAATCTATGAGCGCGCGCGTCACGAAATCAGATGTGGTCCCTATTCCGTCGAGCGTGGCGTTGAAATCGTCTATTATGTTTTTTGGGAGCCTGTCCTCCTCCCATGCGAAGGACTGAAAGCTGTATTTAGCCGTCGTGGGCTGACCCGTCGGCGGGTACATGTTTCTTATGCCTATGTCCGGGAAGAGCACGCCCTTGCCCTTCTCCCAAAGCTCCTTTGCCCGCGGCTTGTCCGCGAGGTTTTTAAGCTCCGGCTCATAGTCTCCGCCGCCCTCCATGCAGTGTATGGACGCGTCCGCAAAGCCCGCGCGGTCTATGGCCTCTATGAGTCTTCTGTTCACTATCGCGAGGGAATACGACGTCTCGAACGGGCCCTGCATCTGTACCGTTTTATATGCGCAGGGCTTAGGCGGCTCGGGCTCGTCCGGCTGCGGCGTCCTTCCGCTCCATATGTCGATGAGCTCTCTCGCGCGCTTCTCCACGGCGTCCGCCGTAAAGCGCGCAAGGTTCGCCGTCTGCGCCTCTATGATGCTTTTAAGAGCGTCCTCGTCGGATAATACCTCGTGCATTATGCGCGCCACGGTGCGCGGGTCCTTTGTACGCACGAGCACGCCCGCATCGCCCATAGTCTCCCCGACTGCCGACGTATCGTATGCCAGCACGGGTATTCTGTAATTCATAGCCTCGAGCAGCGGGATCCCGAAGCCCTCGTGCTCGCTCATGGATATATACATATCCGCGCTCATGAAAAGATTATACAGCTTCTCGTCGGACACCTTGCCCATGAGCTCTATGCTGTCCTTTGACGGCAGAGAGGCTATGAGCTCTTTAAGGCGCGCGGTATAGCCCTCCGCGGTCTTTGTATTGCCAGGTATCATGAGCCTGCTGTTCTTGTTTATCTCGTTGTGATATCTGTCGAATACGGCGATTATATCATCTATCTTTTTGTTCTCGACTATCCTGCCCACGAACAAAAAGAGCTTTTCGTCGTCCGGCTTTTTCTCCGCGCGTTTGAGCTTTCTGCCCGAAAACTCCACCACTATCGGCAGCACGTCGCCGCGGCGCGTCACGCCGAAGCTCTTTAAGCAGTCCACGTTGTACTGCGAATCTCCGGCATAATAGTCGAATATCCCGGACAGCGAGGCCAGCTGATCCATGCCCATGCGGCAGTGCTCGCGCACAGGGCCTGCCTCGAAAAACTGCGGGGGCGTGATGTTATGGTATATCAGCACCTTTGTGCATTTTGCCGCCTCTATCTGGTCCATCATCGTGCAATAGCCGGAATAATGCAGCAGCAAAATATCCCCGGGCTCGGGGTGCATCTGCGAAACGTGCTCCGCCATGCCCGTGAGCCGTATATCGGTATGCACAGCGTATATCTCGCTCTCATAACCGCATCTTTTATAGAGCTCGTGCTTCGCGCGTATATCGTTGCCTATCCCGTCTCCGTAATCGAAGCACTGTACGACCTGCAATATCCTCATATTATCGCTCTCTTCTCAGGTTTTCCACGGCTTTTCTCAGGCTCTCCTGCTCGCGCATGAGCCGTTCTATGATATCCGTCTGACGCTCTATAAGACGCTCCTGCTCCGTGAGCCTTCTGTCCGCGTCCGCGGCGTATTCCGCAAGCGCGTATACGGCGTCGAGCGATGCGACGTTGAAGTCCTCCTGAAAGCGCGTCGTCGCCATGTTGAGCTTTTTGACGGTCTTCTTGACAAAGGCCAGCCGCATATGCGGAGGCATGAGCACAGTGACGTCCTTGTTGGCGTTCATGCGTATAAACGCATCGGCGTGCTCGTTCATCTGCTTTTTATAGCGCGGCTTCGCTGTCCTTCTGATGCTGCCCGCCGCCGTGCGCTTTAAGGCGTCCCAGTCTCTCGAGCTCATGCGTCCGTGGAGCGTCCGCGTCAGGACCGCGTCGCCGTTCACGCTGAACGCCGCGCCGTCCCTCTTCATGCACTCCAGCAGTCCTTCTCTCAAACTCTCGCTCATATCACGGCACCCATTAAACGAGCATAATGCTCGTTATCTCCGCAGGTCTGTCGCTGTCGTTTTCGATTATTATTTCGGTTTCGTACTCCGTCTCGGAGCACTCCATGTCTATTATGTTCTCGCCGTAGAGCAGCCTGCCCTCATAGAGCGTCTTTGCGCCCTTCATGGACGTTATCTTTATATTGAGCCCGTCCATAGTGACCGCGCGTATGCTGAAGCGGTATTTCATGGGCATGCAGGTCATATACGGCCCGAACATCACGTCCGAGTACTCGAGCGCGCAGCTCTTTTTGCCCGTCAGCCTCTCGCCCTTAAAGAAGAGCTTATCGAGTATCTCCACACCCTCGTCGCCGTACTGCTTTTTAAAGCCGTCGGCGTCCGCGATGCCGTAGGTATAGCATATAAAGTCCTTTTCCTCGAGCTCGTCGCACTTTTCGAGCACCTTAAAGCCGCTGCGCTCACAGAGCACGTCTATCGAGCGTCCGAGGAAGAAGTTCATATGGAATCTCGTTATCTCGTACTTATACACATAGCAGGACGTAGAATGGCTCATTTTCGAGTCCGCGTCGCGCAGCAGAGTGCGCATGAACTTAAAGTCCGCGACAGGGTCGTAAAGATGCTCAATGAGGTCGTTGGAGAATATGCCGTCGAACCTCATTTTTGAGACGTCTTCTCTGGACGTCAGTATATACGGATTGCCCGCCTCGGCCGCATACGGCTCATAGCCGTATACCTTATAGCCCTGCTCACGGAGCGTTTTTATAGTGCCGCTCCAGTGTCCGCAGCCGTAATCGAGATAGAGCTTTTCCTTATCCGGCTCAAGCATAAAGAACGCGCCGAGCTCCTTTTCGAGCCCGTTGCCCTCGTCGTAGCCCAGATAGTGAAGGTTGTAGTCCTCTCCCTTTTCCTCGTCCGTCAGCGCCGAGAACTTGGACGGGCCGAACACGACTCCGCAGTCCGGGCAGACGTATCTGACGAGCTTTCCGCCGTTAAAGCGGCACTCGCTCGTCATGGTCTCATAATCCCCGCGTCTGTGCGACGAGCCGCATATCATGCAGGTGAGCATGTCGTCCGGACTCTCCGTATCCTCCGCCTTTTTATCCAGTCTCTGCCACTTTATCTTCATGAGCTCGCGCTCGGTCGCGCCCAGCGCCTCATCCGCGCTCTTGCGATAATACTTCTCGTCAAAGCGGTCGTGTGTCTGCTTAAGCGCCGTGTCCTCCGCGAGAGCCTGCGTGTCCGAAAGCACGCGCTCGAGCTCGGTCAGTATGTTGGCCGTCTCGTCTATAAGATATCTCTCCATGGATATGCGAGAGTTCATCTGCTGCTCGTACGGGGCCATGAGCCACATTACGTTCTTGCGGACAAAGCGCTTTATAAAGCCCTTTATTCCGCCCGCGCCCAGCGGCACATCCGTAAAGCCCGGCGTCCGCAGCTCGTTGAGCTTGCCCTGTATGTCCCTCAAATTGGATATCTTTGCCTTTATCTCCGAGCTCATTTTTCTGTTCCTCCCGTCACCATTTCCATTCATGCTCTATGCGGTATATACCTGCGTCGCCCACAGGCGAATACATCTCTATTTTGTGCGCGTTTTTATAGTAATCCGCATTTTCTCCGTCGTAGTTGTGTATTGCGATATCGAAAATATACGCGCCCGGCAGCAGCGCCATCCTGTCGAGCGTGACCTCCAAAACGCCGTCCCCCGTCAGGTCAAAGCTTTTAAGCTTGTCTATCTGCGTGTTCGTGCCGTATACATGGGTTCCGTCGTTTCTGTATATCGCTATTCCGAATATAGCGTCCTTTACGGGCTTTGATACCGTGTATTCCACGCGCAGCGTGACTGTCTCTCCGGTCTGGAAAACGGTCGTCGTCTGACCCTTTGAGTTATATGTAGATACGGCGGTTATCTCCGCGTCTCCGTTGCCCCACCGGCTGCCGTCCTCGCTTTTTTTCTCGGCGCGTCTGACCTTTTCCTCTTTCTTTTTATCCTCTTTTTCTATTATCTCCTGCCTCAGCTCGCCCATGAACTCAAGGTACTTCGGGTGAACGTCTCTCGGAGCGCCCTCCGCCTGTATCAGGCCGTCCTGTATCCAGTACGAGCGGTCGCATATCTGCTCTATCTGGGCAAGAGAGTGCGATACTATCACTATCGTCGTACCCATCGCCTTTATCTCGCGCATTCGGTTGAAGCACTTCGCCTGAAAGTTCGCGTCGCCGACCGCCAATATCTCGTCTATAAGAAGCACGTCCGCGTCCACGTTTATGGCGACAGAGAAGGCCAGCCGCATATACATACCGGAGGAATACGTCCTCACGGGGTTGTCTATATACTCTCCGAGCTCCGAGAACTCTATTATGTCCTGCAAACGCTCCTCGATCTCCTTATGAGTGAGCCCGAATATGGCCGCGTTCGTGTATATGTTCTCGCGTCCGCTCATGTCCGGGTGGAAGCCCGCTCCGAGCTCTATAAGGCTCGATACCCTGCCGGTTATCTCTATGGAGCCCTTGTCCGGGTACATTATGCGCGTCATGAGCTTTAGCAGCGTGGACTTTCCGCAGCCGTTCTGCCCGACGAGGCCCACCGCCTCGCCCTTTTTGACGTCCATGTTGATGCCCTTTAAGACCCAGCGGTCCTCATATCTGCTGCGCTTTCCGAAAAGCACCTTTTCCTTGAGGCTCGTACCCTTGTCGAAATAGACCTTGAACTTTTTATGCACGTCCTTAACGGCTATGACCGTCTCGTCCGATTCGTATTTTCTGTTGTCCGTCTGTGTGTTTTTCATACTCTCATTCTCCCCCTACAGCTCCTCGGCAAACTTCTTCTTGAGCTTGCCGAATATGAGAAAGCCGAGCACGAAGAACACTATGCCCATAGCCGCCGCCTCTACGAGAGTGAGCAGCTCGGGTACCTTTCCGAAATAGAGCACATCCCTGTACGCGAGTATCACGGAGGTCATGGGGTTTATATGGAATATCGGCTGAAGCTGCGCCGGCACCCACTCCACGGCGTACATCACCGGCGTCAGGAACTGCCATGCCATGGTCACAATGCCCAGTATGTATTCAAGATCTCTGAAAAACACTGTGAGCGCCGAGACTATCATGGCTATCCCGAGCGCGAGGAAATACTCGACTATCATTATCACCGGCAGGCACAGGTATCCGAGTATCGTAAACGGCGTGCCGGATATGAGCGAGACCGCTATCACGACCACAAACGAATACAGCATGTTGACAAAGCAGGTCGTGACGTGCGCTATAGGCAGCACCTCGCGGGGGAAGTATATCTTCGTCACCATTCCCTTTTGGTTGAGAATGCTGCTCGCGCCTCCCGTTATCGAGCTCGAAAAGAATATCCACGGTATAAGCGCCACAAAAAGATACAGATAATACTTCTCTATATCGTTGCGCATTATCACGGAGAATACCAGCGTATACACGGCAAGCTGTAAAAGCGGATTCAGGAACGTCCAAAGAAAGCCCAGCACCGAGCCCTTATAACGTCCGCGCAGATCCTTCTTCACCAGACTGAATATCATCTGCCGGTATTCGTATATCTCTTTAAATACTTTCATTATTCGTATGTTTTCTCCAATACTCGAGCGTATCCGCAAGCGTGACGTCGAGCGGTATCGCCGGACTCCATCCCGTTGCGCCGGCGAGCTTTGACGTATCCGCCTCTATGACCGGCACGTCCACAGGCCGGAATTTCTTTTCGTCGGTCTCAACGCGTATATCTGTCTTTGACAGAGCTGTGAGCTTATAAAGTATGTCCTTTATGGCTATGGCATGTCCGCTGCCGACGTTATACGTCTCGCCCGCACTGCCGTTCTGCATCAAAAGCTCATACGCTCTAACGACGTCGCGCACGTCCGTAAAGTCCCGCCGCGCCGACAGATTGCCCACTCTCAACACGGGCTCCCGCTTTCCTGCCTCCGCCTCGGCTATCTGCCGCGCGAAGTCGGACACCACGAAGAAATCCGCCTGACCCGGGCCGCAGTGGTTGAATGCGCGCACCATCATGACGTCAAGACCGTATGCCTTTGCGTAAAGGCCGCCTATCATGTTCTGGCATATCTTCGTGACCGCGTATATGTTGTCCGGGCGCAGCGCGTTGTCCTCGCCTATGGGCAGCTCGTCCTCACTTGCGGCGCCGTATTCCTCGCCCGAGCCTATGAGCAGCACGCGCGGCCTATAGTCGAGCTCCCTCACGGCGTCGAGCAGGTTTATAGCGCCCTTTATGTTGACGTCGACCGTCAGAAGCGGCTGCTTCCACGAGAGCGACACAGAGCTTATCGCCGCAAGGTGATAAATCCTGTCGGGGCGCTCGCGCTTAAGAAGCGCTTTCACAGCCTCCGCGTCCGTCACCTGCAGGTCGACGGCTCTTATATCCTGTCTGTCTATTTTTTCGTTCGGCAGCTTTGTCGCGGTGACCTCTCCGGTCAAAAGCACGCGGTCTATAAGATAACCGCCCACAAAGCCCGCACCGCCGATTATGAGAGATCTCATCCGGCTCTCCTTACAGGCCTGCCTGTCTGACTTCCTTTTCGACAAGCTCCATGTCGTTTCTCACCATGCGCGCCACAAGCTCGCTAA
>CAYVOZ010000143.1:0-319 GCA_964453325.1 uncultured Christensenellaceae bacterium
GAATATGTGTTATTCTAACTGCTGAATCTGTTTTATTAATATGTTGCCCTCCTGCACCGAGAAGCTCTATATGTATCTATTCTTAAATCATCTGAATTTATTTCTAAAACTATATCATCAGTAATTTCAGGTAGAACTTCAACAGAAGCAAAAGAAGTATGCCTTCTACCACCACTATCAAAAGGAGATGTTCTAACTAATCTATGTACACCCATTTCTCCTTTTAAGTAACCATAAGCATTTTCTCCAACAATTTCAAAAGTTACACTTTTAATTCCTGCTTCATCACCTTCTAAAAAGTCTAATTCTTTTAAAGTAT
>CAYVOZ010000143.1:329-3374 GCA_964453325.1 uncultured Christensenellaceae bacterium
ATAACCATTACTACTTGCCCATTTACCATACATTCTATATAGCATTTGAACCCAATCTTGAGATTCAGTTCCACCAGCTCCTGGATGAAGAGTAAGTATTGCATTATTTCTGTCATATTTTCCAGAAAGCAGAGTTTCTATTTCAAGTTTATTTATTTCTTTTTGCAACCTATTTGTATCATTTAAAATTTCTTTTTCCATTTCTTCATCAGGCTCTAATATAACTAAGTCATTAAGTGATTGAATATTTGTTAATTCATTATCTAATTTAGTATAAGTTTCAATCTTGTTTTTTATCTTTTTCATCTGAGTTATTATATTAGTAGAATTTTCTATATTGTCCCAAAACCCAGTGGCATTTATTTTAGATTCTAGTTCTTTTAGTTCTTTTTCTAAAATAGAAATGTCAAAGTGAATCACCTATTGTATTTAATTTGTTTTTTAAAGTTAATAAAGTATTTCTGTTTTCCTCTAATTCTAACATGTTTCACACTCCTTATTATCTAAATATATTTTTTTTATTACTCATCAAATGCCTCCAATAAAGTTTTTTACTAGAATTATTATACTATATAAATAAAAAAATTGCCATATTACCAATAAAACTTATATATAAATAGGCATATATACTTTTTTATATTAATTCTTACAATATCATTCGTTTCAGGACTTAATTTATTGATTACATCTAATCCTACTTTAGAAAATGATATATATTCTTGTGCATACCATTTGCCAGTTTTATTATTACAATCTGCACATAATGTATATCCTCCAAATCCTTTTTGCTGTATATTATATTTAGAATCTTCCATTTCCCAAGGCATTTTATCATCCCTGGATATAATTTTTATAATTTCTTCACCTGCGATTATTTTAGCAGTTTTATTATTAAAGAATGCCTTTGGAGGTATGTGTTCAAAAGTAAGTTCTTTCTTCTGTCCACATATATGACACGTTCCAACTTTTTTACTATTTTTATTCATTTTTAAAAATATCCTCTTTTACATTTTTATATTGGTTTTATTTTTCTTGCTAATATACCAATTAGTTATATATTTGTCCACTATTTGACTTTGCTTTAATATATCTTGATAGCTACTATTCTGCTCTATCATATAATCTAATTTCTTTTTCTCTTCAATTAATTTTAACATATTTACCTCCGACTAACATAATCATATCATATTTTATGTCAACCTTTTGTCGAAATTTGTAAATCAAATGAAAATAATATTCTATTTAGTTTTATAATGTTTCTTCATAACTTTGTTTTATAATATCTATAGCATAATCAATTTCTTCTAAACTTGATATACTAATCCTTTTATTTAATGTAAATCTATAACTCTCAGGAACATCCTGAACTTTATTTTTTGGATCATTCCATTTTTCCACTGGAGACAAGTATATATTTATTTTACTTTTATCAAAAATAATCATACAAAACTGTTTAGTTGTTCTATACCCAACATAGTGTTTAACAGCTCTTTCTTCTATTTGTTCATTTATATTGAGTATTTTTTCTCTCAATTCCTTATGTAACTCTATAAGTTTATCTGTAGTTTTTGAATATAATTTGTCTAAAGAATATTCCTCTCTATTTATATTATATTCTTTCTTTTCCTTTACTACTTTCTTTTTATCTTCTCCACTTATGGTATTTATATTTTCCAAATAAATAGAATTATCTTCATACCTATGATATTTATATAAATATACGCTTTCGCTTACCCTGTTAACAGCATGTTTATCAAATTTACTATATTCTTGAGCTATTATTATCAATTTAGGATTATCCCATTCAACATTTTGTTCATTACCTAATTTGCTTTTAACAGCAGATTCAAAGTCTCCTTTATGATCATATAACCAGTCCATATAATACAACCCTTGGTTTAATACATTATCATTTTGTGATAGCTTATATTCAATTATAACAGGATTATTTTCTTGATCTATTCCTATAGTGTCTATTCTTCCACCATGAACTTCTCCTGTGGCAAATTCTGTTGCTATAAATTTCACTCCTAATAATTCTTCTAAATTATTTTGAAATACAGTTTGTAATTCTCTTTCAGAATTATACTTTATCATATTTAACTTGCTAGCTTTACCTTTTTCATTCATTTTAAATAATGGCATCTTTGACCTCCTTATAATTATATTTCATTTCTAATTTTTTCTATTATATAACAAAATTACAAAACAATCAGTATTATACACTTTCTCTTCTGTCTTGCTGTGTCTATATGTGAAGTTTATATTTAATGGTATTTCTATATTTGTATATTCAATAATTTCTTCTTTAGTTAATTTATATTTTTCTTAAAAAGTTTCGTTATCTAATTCCCAAGTTTTTAGATATAATTCCTCTGTTAGATTATCTCCTGTTTTTGAGTTTATTATTAGAATCTCATCTAAATCCATTTTAACATATTTATTCCCATTTGCCAGTTTTGGCTTATTTTCGAATTATCAAAAATCTAGCAAAGCCTTATTTTATAGCTATTTACCACAACACTGCTTATATTTCTTACCACTGCCACATGGGAAATTTTTTTCGTGTTTTAAGCAATTGTTTTCGTATTGTTTTTAATAATGTTCAGAATTTTCTAATAATTTCCACACAACGTATCTAAAAACGTATCTAAACTATTGGTCTTTTTTCTCTACTAATTTCTGATACATTTCCATTAATCTGGCTACACAATCTGATTCAGTCATATGTCTCCAATCAAATCCATATGCTTCCATTACAGCAATATCATTCATTTGATGAGCTTTTCTTAATTCTGGTGGCATAGTTAATTCATCATATAAATCAGCTAATGAACTATTAGGATATTTTGCTCTTGCATCTAATATCATTTGAGCAGTTCTTTCTATTTTTTCTTTTTGTTCTTTAGATGGTTTTGGAATAGGAAAATTATTGTACACAACTCTTGCAGAATAATTATATCTAGTCTCTAATCTTCCTGCTACAGTCCTCATCCATGCCATATGTACGTTTGACATTAATATCCCGAAATGGTAAAGAGTAGC
>CAYVOZ010000143.1:3384-7370 GCA_964453325.1 uncultured Christensenellaceae bacterium
ACCAAATTCATATAATCCTGCATCTGGCAAAATCAATAAATGGTTACTTGCTATTATATCTTTTGTCATATATCCCATTGGAATATATCTTCTTTTTTCTGAAGATGTTATAGGAATTGCTAAATAGTTTCTTTCAGGTTGTCTTATTTCTGCAAATAACATTGGCGTACTTGCAGCAATTTTTGTTTCTTTTCTATTACTTTGTTCTCTCCATTGTTGCACATTATTAATCTTTTTCATTAAAACTTTGCTTTTTCTTATTTCACTTATATCTCCATTTTTAAGCCATACACAATATCTTCTTTTGTTTTTTATAAATTCTTCTGATCCAATAAATAATTTTAAATATTTCTTTATTTCTGGTTCAATTTTTATTAGTTCGTTATATTCATCTTCTGAAATTGTATAATTTCCATCATCTAATGCAAAACTACCATATACTAATGGTTCTAATTCTGTTAATGGTTTTGCCCTGTTTTCAATAAAAATTAGTGGCATATCAACAAGATATGGGTGTATATTATTTGCTTTTGTTGACTTTCCTTCATCTAACAAATATTTATCTTTTCTATTAATTCCTAAGGAGAATCCAATTATAACACAGTGTACATGTGCTTTTATATTTGCTTCACTATCCCATCTAAAGTTTTTATAGCCAAAGTTAATATTTATTGGATAGTCATTATATAACTCTTTCCAAAACAACGGAACTTGTTCCCCTTGTACAATGCTACTTGTTGAAACAAAAGCCACTTCTATTACAGTGTCTTTAATATAATCTAAAGCCTTTTTATACCAACCACATACATAATCAATATTTCCTATTCCCCTTTGATTTTTGAATAATGAAACTAAATCATTTTTTTGCTCTTTTGTTTGATATTTTTTACCAATAAATGGAGGATTCCCCATTATATAATTACATTCTGTACTTGGCAGTACTTCATTCCAGTCAATTCTTAAAGCATTTCCTTCAGCAATATTTTCATAGGTTTCAAGAGGTAGAATATCTTTTAATTGTGTAGGATTATATAATAATTTCTTTGTTTCTTGGAACATTTGAGCTTCTGCTATCCATAATGCAGTTTTAGCAACTTTAACAGCAAAGTCATTTATCTCAATTCCATAGAATTGTTGTATAGATACTTTTATTGTTCCTTCTATATCTAATGTCATCATTCCGCCTTGCATAATATCTAAAGCTTCATTTTCTAATCTTCTTAATGATAGATACGTTTCTGTTAAGAAGTTTCCCGAACCACAAGCAGGATCAAGAAATTTTAAAGTTCCTAAATAATCTTGGAATTTTCTTAATTCCTCATTTCTTGTTTTTTCATTTTTATAACTCTCTGCTTTATTTAGTTTTTCTCTTAAATCATCTAAGAACAATGGATCTATTACCTTATGAATATTCTCTATAGATGTATAATGCATACCTCCTGCTCTTCTTGTTTCTGGATTTAATGTTGATTCAAAAACTGCTCCAAATATTGTTGGACTAATTTCTGACCAATCAAATTCATCTGATGCTTTTGCTAATAATGTACTTCTTATTTCATCAGTAAACTTTGGTATCTCAATATTTTCGTTAGAGAATAATCCTCCATTGACATACGGAAATTGATTTAAGTCATCATCTAAATATGAATCTCTTTGTTCAATTGGAGTATCTAATATTTTAAATAATTTTATTAGATTTTCTCTCATTAATGTTAAATCATCATGTTTTGCTAAATAATCATGAAAAATAAATCTTCTTCCAAATAATCCAGCATCTTCAGCATATAAGCAAAATACTAATCTAACACATAATTCATTTAAATCTCTTTGAGATTGTTCATTTTTTATATCTTTATATTCTTTAGAAAAAGCATCATATAATTTTCCAACTAATTCTCCTGCTTTAAAAGATATCTCTTCTTCTTTCTTTATATGTTCACTCTTGGCATTAACTAAAAATGTTAATCTATAATATTCTTTTTCTAAATCTTTTAGTAATATTTCTTCTGGTTCTCCATTTGGATTGTTCATGTCATATACAAGCATTGATTTAAAATTACAAGTAACAATCCATCTTGGTCTATCATCATATGGAAGTTCTGAAGAATATCTTTTTGCTTGTTGAAAAGGATTTAATAATGAACCATCTGATTGTTTAATTGCTTTTCTTAGATCTTTATCAATAGATTTTTGTTCAATTAATACTTTCGTTTTATCTATAAAACCATCAATAAATCCGGTTGCTTTATCAATATGAACGGTATCTTCAAATCTTATAAATTCAGTAGCATTTTTAACTTCTAAAACATTAGATAATAAATCTATCCAATATTTTTGTGATTCTCCCTTTTCATATCCTTTATCTTTCCATCTATCAGCAAATTCTTTTGCTGCCTTTTTCTGTTCTAAATCATTCATAATGATTCCCCTTTCAATATATGTTTTTATTTCAAACAATCCCAATTATTAAGATATTTATTATCATAATCAAAAAATTTTCTAATTGGATTATCATTATGTTTTTGTCCTTTTTTTCCTGGCGTTTTCAACCATTCTTTATGATTATCCGTTATAGTTTTCGCTACTATCTTACTTGGAACAATATGATATTCTGGCACATTTAAATCTTGTAATGATACAAAAAAATATATAATATTATCTCCAACCATTTTTTCATTTTTTATGCTTAATGGCCATATTTTCTCTTTAGAACTTCTTGTTTTAACTTGGATAGCATATTGTTTAAATGTTTCTCTATTAATAGCTAAAATATCAAAATCTTTTACGTTTGACATTGGAACAGCAACAGTAAATCCATGTCTTTCTAATTCGCCTGCTACAAAATATTCTCCAGCATTTCCAGTACTTATATTATTACTCATTTAATCACTTCTTTCTTAATTAATACATTTTTCTATAATATATCATATTTTTCTTTTTTTATAAAGTATTTAAAAAGATACATCATTTATCTAAAAACAATGTATCTTTTAAGTCCTTTTTTAATTATAAAAACGTATCTAAAACGTATCTAAAGGTAAATTTTTTCGTATTTTATAATTTTGCAAATCCGTCAATCCTTTGATACTACTGTCTTCCGCAACAGTTCTTATATTTCTTACCACTGCCACATGGCTTTTAAAATTCGTTCGTTTAGCTCCACAGCTTTGCATTTTACCCCACTTTACTCGTTAAAAATGCATTTAACTTCATTCTGCTCCACTCGGCTTTGCTAGTAATTTGTATCTAAATTTGTATCTAAAAACTTACTTTGTTTATATTGAATTATTTACTACAATATTTTTAAAATTATTTTTTTCTTCTTCATTCGCCCAATAATTATAATAAATATATCCTATTATATTTTTAGTTTCTTCTAACATATTTTGTTCATAAATCTTTTTGGTATTATCATAGTGGAAATAATAATCAGCATCCATATTCTTTATTATTTCTTCTAATAATTCATTTGGGATTTTTTGAACCAATTCATTATCTATATTTTTTAAACATATATATAATTCTTTACATGCCTTATTAAAACTATTTATCATCTCGTTCAACACTTTCCTTTCTCTGAAATATACTTGAGAAAAATTCTTTTATTTTTTGTAAACCATTTATATTAGATTGTTTTGCAACAACTTCAACATCTTGTTTTGTTGCTCTTTTTCTTCTTTCTTCCTTCATTTCTTGATAACATTTTTCATTATATCCATATCCTTTTTCTATTATATAATCATGTATTGCTCTACTATACATTCCTATACCAGTATTCTTATATCTTTCATCTCTTTCTGGATCTATACGCACCAGAACATCTCTCTCATATTCCATATATTGTGCATCTATAATCCTTAAACCATCATCATTCTCATCTCTTCTTTTATTCGTTCTTCCCACATTATTTCCTATAGCATCAAACCATAATATTGCATTATCTCTAACCCTATTATACATTTCTTGCGCTATATTAAAATCATCTC
>CAYVOZ010000144.1:0-1202 GCA_964453325.1 uncultured Christensenellaceae bacterium
CGACCGACGTTACCGGCGTTATCAAGCTGCCTGACGGCGTTGAGATGGTCATGCCCGGCGACAACATCCGCATGGAGATCACCCTGATCACCCCGATCGCTATCGAAAAGGGACTGCGCTTCGCTATCCGCGAGGGCGGCAGAACGGTTGGCTCCGGTGTTGTTGCAGACATCATCACCGACTGACATCGATTTTAACATCAAAGAGGCGCTTCCTTTCGGAAGCGCCTCTTTTGCATAGAAAGCCGGTTTTTAACGTTAACGCATACCGCCTACAGCACATACTCGTCGGCATGCTTTAAAAACTCCGCATAGAGCGTGCATGCGTCGCGCATGTTATTGAGCTTAAAGAGCGAGGTCGCACGGGCCTTTTTGTTGACGGCGTCCATTGTTCCGCACTCCTTGTGCAGCACCTGCACAGACGGATCGTATACAGTCCTCCATCCGTTTATCTCGCAGCGCTTTGCGAGTATGTCCTCCTCATATGTAAGGAAGGTCTCCGGATAATATGCCTTATCGTTGAGAGCTATAAAATCACGCGAAAAAATATGACACGCGCCGAACATGACTGCGCCAAAATGAAGCTCGTCCCATGTCATATGCGGGCGATTGGCTTCGCGGCGTTTCTTTATGAGCTCAGCATATGCCTTTTTCGTGAGCAGCGCCTGCGCAGCTGCTTTTTTTATATGATCTATACTATTGCGTTTTATTCTGCGGTCGAGTGAGGCGAGCTCCTCCTCTGTCTGCGGCTCTGTGAGAGCGCGCGGACGCGTCGGGCTCTGGTGCTCCTTAAGCGTATATTGAAGTATGTCCGGCCCGAGCACAAAGAAGCGCTCCCTCTCGTAGATGCTTTCAATGGCAGAAAGCGTGTCCGACTGCTCAAAGACCGTATCGTTATTGGCTATTATTATGAAATCCGGATCCCACGTCTTCTTGGCATATAAAAAACCGTCGTTGTTGCGGCTGGAAAAGCCGGTATTCGATTCGCCGAAAAGCACGTTTACGCGCGGCTCCCCATCATAGTGCTCCGCTATCGCCTGCGCCGCTCCGTTCGTGGAGCAGTTATCCGCAACGACTATATGCACATCCTCCGCCCTATCGAGCGCGAGCACGGAATCCACGCAGTTCTTTGTCAGCTCCGACATCTGATACTGCAAAAGCACGAAAGCAACAATTTGGAAAACATTTTTAAACTTCATGGTT
>CAYVOZ010000144.1:1212-7359 GCA_964453325.1 uncultured Christensenellaceae bacterium
TCATATCGCTCATCCCTCCAATATACAAATATAGCAGAACGGGTGCGCTATTACAAGGGCGGCCGCGTGTACGCAAAGGAACGACGACCTGCAAATGACGCAGAAGGGGCTGCCCTATGCGGACAGCCCCTTTATTAAGTACAGATCATATAGTCAGTGTGCGGGCTTATTACTCGTTCTCCGGGGTCTTTACCTGCTGTGCGGCTGCTCTTGCCTTTTTCTTCTTTCTTGAGGCACGTATGGGCAGGAATATCGCAAGGAATATAGCCGTGAGAATCGCGAGTATGGGCAGCGCCGCTATGAACACCACCGCAAAGCCCTCAAAGAAACGTCCCAGCCACTTTATAACGCTGTTGAAGGATTCCGCAATGCGCGTCCCGAGCGTATCCTTGGAGGTGACGACCTTGGTTATCTCAACAACCTCCTGTAGGTTTATGTCCACCGTAGAATACTGTATCAGGTTATCCAGATACCGCTGATTGCCCTTTAAGGAATCAAGCGTATAGAGCACCTCTGTTATCTGATTCTCGATAGCCATGGTGTCCTCCATGGTCGTCGCCTTGTCAAGGTAGCTCATGAGCTTCTCGTAATGTGCGGTATAGAGCTCTATTCGCGCTTCATTGTCATAGTACGACGCAGTGACGTCCTCTGTGGACTCCTCCATGTTCATGGTCTCGCCTACACCGCCGATCTCATCTATAAAAGCGTTATAGCTGTCTATCGGTATGCGCAGAGAGAAGTAGGTCGATCTGCCGGAATCGCCGTATTCCTGCGGCGCTTTTCCGGATGAGTTTCTCGTGGATACAAAGCCCTTCGCGTTCTTTAGTGCAGCCATGACCTTGTTATAATCGCTTACATAGTCCATAGTCTCTATGGAGAAATACGCTGTATATATGAGCTTTCTGTCATTCTCCACATATGTCGCTCTGTCTAGCTCCTCAGGCATGCCGGAGCCGCTGTCGTACTTGGCGCCGGTCTCTCCGGCGGCCAGGGCATTGGCTTCCTCCTGCGTCATCTCCACCGGCTCCTCCATCGCCATGGGAGCAGGAGCCTCTGCGGCAGCCTCCTCGGTAGTTACATGATCCGCTGTGTCATATACCGCCGATTCGCTCTTTGCGCTTGAGCAGCCCGCAAACAATGCCGCGATCATCAGTAATGCTGTGATAAAAAGTATTGTCTTTTTCATTTTCCTCTCCTTTGAAGTTCCCGGCCGTTTCGGCTGTTTTTTACAGCCGCCCGGACGCCTCTTGTTTTTCTATACACCTTAGACGCGTCTTGTATAAAAAATGTTCCGCATTTGTATTTTTTTATCAAATAACATGAAACACGGGCTTCATTTTTTCAAACGTGCATATACGCCTTACGCCCAACGCCTTGATTCTGTCTATTGTCTCTGCTATGCGGTCGCCGACTCTCGACGGATCGTGAGCATCGGAGCCTATCGTAATGATCTCCCCGCCAAGCTCCAGATATCTCTTGATTATTTCAAAATGCGGCAGCGGCTCACCGGTATTTCTGTAGCCGCTCGTGTTAACTTCTATGCCCTTTCCTCGTTCGATAAGCATTTTTAGGATCTTATCGTAGTAGTCCGCAAATTCCGCATAATGCGCGACCGGGTCGTCGTATATGCAGCATTTGCTCGCATAGGTCAGGTGTCCGAAAACGTTAAATACGTCGTGGCATTCTATATCCCTTATGACCTCAAGAAAGTATTCATCAAACGCTTCCCTCCGCCCGCGCTTTTCAAAATACTCCGGGTAGTACGGATCCTCGTCGCCGACAAAGTGAGCAGAGCAGATTATAAAATCGTAATCGAACTGCGCGGCAGCCGCGTCGTATTTCTCCGGAGCCCACGGAGAAGCGCCTATCTCCGCTCCGAAGCGCACCTTGACGGGCTGCGGGGGATCCATATAGGGCGTCAGCACGCGAAGATAGTCCTCGAGCTTAAAAGCTGCCTGCCGCTCTCCGAGCGGATCATCATCGCTGTGGTCGGTGAAGCATATCTCCCTTAGCCCGGCGCGCGCAGCCGCAGCTATCATGTCCTTTGGATCGGCGTCGCTGTCAAAGGACACGCACGTATGCAAATGAAAATCGAACATCCTTATACCTTTCTCTTGCGTTCCGCAGCGCATATACCGTCGCTTATCCGTACGGCGCTGCGCGTCGCTGTATGCCTTGCAGTCCGTTCTTCGGTTCTGCGAAAAACGAGACTTAAGCATGTATTTGCTTTAATATCATAAGATCTTCCGGTCATATTGTCAAACGGGCCGTTTCTTATATTCCTGATTGAGTTAATGTTGCTTTTGTGATACATTATTCTGTAGTATTCCGCGTGTCAGCGGTATTAAATAACCTTAAGGAGATACATATGGATCTGGAAAGACAGGAAAAGCTCGATCATACCCTCGAAATCATTGTTGTTATACTCATGGGTCTTACTGCACTGCTTACCGCGTGGGCAACCTGGATAGGCTCGCTGCATGGAGGAAACCAGGCCACTAACTATACTACAAGCAACAACATTGCATCAGAGGGCAATTCGGAGTATAACGCCGGTATGCAGAGCATGATGCAAGACATGATACTTTGGAGTGAGATAAGCGATCTGCAAATAGATATTATCTATGCGCAGAATACGGAAGACGACGAGCTTCTCGTCAAAAGCGCCAGCAAAATGTATTACAAGCTGAACGACAATCTTTCGGAGGATATGGCGGCATTGCTGGAATGGGACTTCCCGGATGGAGATCCTGTGGAAACTGTGGTTGACTGGATGAGGCATCCAGGTTCTCAGACCTCGCCCTTCATTGACGAGGACTTCTGTGCATCTTATTTCACAAAGGCAAACGAGCTTTTAGCCCAATCGCAGGAGCTCTTGGAGCAAGGCAAGAAGGACAACGCCAACGGTGATACTTACGGTCTGGTCACGGTAATATACAGCGTTGCACTGTTCCTGCTCGGCATGGTTTCCACGATGAAGGGGAGGAAGAATAGGTTTGCATTGCTCGGCATTTCGGTGATCTGCCTGTTGCTCGCGACCATATTCATGTTGACGATCCCCATGCCCACGGGCTTCAGCATTACAAGCTTCTTCACCTGATATAAGCAGTCACTTATGCCCGCTGCTCCCTGCAGCGGGCATTTTGCTTCTTTGACGCCGTCCTATGCTGCATCCATGGATTTTTTAGCTCCTGTTTCAAATACTGCAAAACTCACCGTCTCTTCAAGATTGAAAAGCGCGCGCACAAAGTATATACTTATAGCATGTATATAGGTGGACGTCGTGCCGTTGTACCCGGCAGTATCAGATATATCATATATTCCGCGCTCATAGCCGCTATTTACTCGGCGTTAACGCTGCTGCTCGCCCCGATAAGCTACGGTGTGCTTCAGATACGCGTTTCCGAGGCTCTGTGCATACTCCCCTGTTTTACGGGGGCGGCCGTACCCGGGCTTTTTATAGGCTGCCTGATAGCCAATCTGATAGGCGGCATGGGCTTATATGACATTATTTTCGGCTCGCTGGCTACGCTTCTGGCGGCCGTCGCAACGCGCCTTCTGCGCAAAAGCAAATGGCTCGCGCCGCTGCCTGCCGTACTTTTGAACGCCGTGCTCGTCGGCGGAATGCTGTATTACGTCACGGGAAAGAGCATGAGCATATATATGTATATGCTCTATATAGGTCTTGAGCAGCTTATCCCCTGCTATTTGCTGGGCGTGCCTCTCATGCTGCTTCTCGGCAGATATTCTCACAAAATATTCATGGGGGACAGGTAGATATGAATGTATGCATATACGGCGCCTCGGGAGTCGATCTCGACAAGGGCTATTTTGACGCGGTATACGCTCTCGGCAGAGAGCTGGCTGCGCGCGATATCGGACTGGTCTTCGGAGGCGGAAACCATGGGCTCATGGGCGCTGCCGCGCGCGGCGTTCACGACGGCGGCGGAAGGATAACGGGCGTCGCACCTTCGTTTTTTGACGTAGACGATATACTTTATCCTCACTGCACTGAATTCATATATACCGAGACCATGCGCGAGCGCAAGCAAAAGATGGAGGAGCTTTCAGACGCCTTTATAGTCGCGCCCGGGGGCTTCGGCACGCTCGAGGAGTTCTTTGAGATGCTGACGCTTAAGCAGCTCGGCAGACACCATAAAGCAATCATCATATATAACGCAATGGGATATTATGACTTGATGCTGCGCATGATAGAGGACATGACAGAAAAGCACTTTGTCGGCAGCGCATGCAGCGGACTCTATAACGTGGTCGCGGATGAAAAGCAGGCGCTCGACTGCATAGAGAGCTATACGCCGCCCGCGCTCACAGTGGTACAGACAAAGGGCATCAACATTTAAAAGCGGCAGGCGCGGCGTCCGCGTCTCAATATTATTTCTACATAGAAGGAGAAAAGCATGGATAACTCGGCTATACCGACCAGAGAAAGCGTTCCGGAGCAGTACAAGTGGAGACTTCAGGATATCTATCCCGATCTTGGCGAATGGGAGGCTGAATTTAGCGAGACCGAGGCCTCTATACCCTCTGTTGAGGCGCTCAGGGACACTCTTCTGACCTCGGCGGAGTCGCTGAAGAACGGCCTCGACCTTTTAAACGGCTGCCGGCATAAGTTAGAGCGTTTATTCATATTCGCGCGCATGCGCCGCGATGAGAACAACGCCGACTCGACGTCGCAGGCGCTTACCGACAGGGCAAACGGACTTATCGTGCGCTTCAGCGCAGCGTCCTCATATATCGACCCGCTGCTGCTTTCCGTCGACGAAAGCGTGCTGCTCGGCTATCTTGAGAAATGCGCCGGGCTCGCGCCCTATGCTTTCTATATCAAGGATCTGCTGCGCTCAAAGCAGCATATACTCTCGGACAAGGAGGAAAAGCTGCTCTCCATGACGGGCGACTTCTCCGACGGAGCGCACGAGGCATATACCATGCTCAACAATGCAGACCTCTGCTTCGGCAGCGTGGAGCATAACGGCGAGCAGTTCACCATAACACACGGCAGCTTTATCGTCGCCATGATGGGCAAGGACCGCGAGCTCAGGAAGAAGGTCTACGAGCAGTTTTACGGTGAGTATAAGTCGCACATAAACACCATAGGCGCGCTGTACTCAAACACCGTAAAGCGCGACGTCTTTTACTCAAAGGCGAGGGGCTTTTCCTCTGCGCGCGCTCATGCGCTGTTTGCGGACAACGTCCCGGAGGAGGTTTACGATAAGCTCATAGAGGGCGTGCACGCCGGACTGCCCACGATGTACAGATACGTTGCCCTTAGAAAAAAGGCTCTGGGGGTGGACGAGCTGCACATGTACGACGTTTATGTGCCAATAGTCGGCGATTCCGACGCAAAATATCCGTTTGAGGATGCAAGGGATATAGTTTTAAAGGCGCTCGAGCCACTTGGCGAGGATTATATGCGCGTGCTTAAGACTGCTTTCACGGACGGCTGGATAGACGTACCCGAGACCGCTGGCAAGACGACCGGCGCATACTCATGGGGCGTATACGGCACGCATCCGTATGTGCTTTTGAACCACAAGGAGACTCTCGACAGCGTTTTCACGCTTGCTCACGAGCTCGGTCACGCGATGCACACCTATCTCTCAAACAGCACACAGCCCTATCCCACCGCGGAATATCCCATCTTTGTAGCCGAAATAGCCTCCACGGTGAACGAAGTGCTTTTGACGAAATACCTGCTGAAGGTAACGGAGGACCCTGAGCTCAGAAAGTTCATACTCAATCATTATATCGAGCAGTTCAAGGGTACTGTGCTGCGCCAGACCATGTTCGCGGAGTTTGAGAAAAAGGCTCACGACATGGCGGAGGCGGGCGAGGCCCTTACGCCCAATGCGCTCTCGGAGATGTATAAGGAGCTCAACACGCTGTATTTCGGCGATGATATGATAAGCGACGACGATACTATAATGTATGAGTGGGCGCGCATACCGCATTTCTACAGAGATTTTTACGTATACAAATACGCTACGGGACTTTCCACCGCTGTAGCCATAGCGAGCGGACTCGGCTCCCACGAAATGCTCGGAAAGTACCTCCGCTTCCTTTCCTCGGGCGGCAGTGCATATCCTCTCGACCTTATCTCAGAGGCCGGAGTCAGCTTTGACACCGTCG
>CAYVOZ010000145.1:0-7321 GCA_964453325.1 uncultured Christensenellaceae bacterium
CAGGTCATAGGCGTGCCCGACAAGCAGTACGGCGAGGAGATAATGGCCTGCGTCATATTGAAGGACGGCGAGAGCATGACCGAGCAGGAGATGAAGGACTATATAAACTCTCATATGGCGCGGCATAAGGTGCCGAGGTATGTGGACTTTACCGACGCGTTCCCGATGAACGTCGCGGGAAAGATACTGAAATATAAAATGCGCGAGGACGCAATAGAGAAGTTAGGGCTGCACAAGGCGTCAAGCATCACGACGGCTTAAAGCATATAAAGAAGCCCGCCGTACGGAAGCTGATAAGGCTCTGCGGCGGGTTCTTTTATTGTAAGCGCGGTTATCTACTGCACCGCTTCCGCAGGCTCGATATCGTCCTCCTGTACGGACACTATCCTGCGCGCCCATTTGCCCGATCTTACCATTACAAAGCCCACGATGCACTTTAAGACCTCGACCGCCTGACACGCGATATAGAGATAGAGTATGCCGAGGTCCGTAAAGCGCGACAGTATGAATATAAGCGGGACATAAAGCGTCCATGTCGTGCAGGAGTCGAACAGAAACGTAATGAGCGTGCGCCCGCCCGAGCGCAGCGTGAAATAGCACGCGTGCGAGAACGCCATAAAGGGCAGTATAGCCGAGCTCACGAACATAAGCGACGTGGCTATAGCCTTGACCTCGTCGGCGGTGTTGTATATCCTCGGAAAATACGGCGCAGTGAGCGCCATTAAGGCTCCGAAAACGGCGCTGACAAGTATGGATATCACTATAAGCCGCGAGCTGGTGCGCCGCGCCTCGTCGAGCTTGCCCGCGCCTAAAAGATTGCCTACCATTATGGCGATTGCGTCTCCCATGGCTATAAACGATACCATGAACACCTGTAATATAGTCATGTTTATATTATACCCTGCGAGGGCGTATATGCCGCGCACCGAGTAGCACTGTGCTATGACCGTCGTGCCGAGCGACCATAGAAGCTCGTTTGCAAAGAGCGGCAGGCTCGTGCGCGCGATGCGTCCGCAGAGCTCGCGCGGTATGCGGAATTTGGTATAAAGCTGCTTTATGAACGGATTCCTGGCTTTGTTCAAATGTGTATAGAGCATTATTATTGCGAGTTCGACAAAGCGCGAAAGCACTGTCGCAATAGCGGCGCCCTTTACGCCGAGCTCCGGGAAGCCGAACTTTCCGTATATCAACAGATAGTTGAAAACGAGATTCACGAGCACGGCGGCTATACCCGCTATCATGGGTACGATGGTCTGCTTTGTCTCTCTGAGAGTGCCGGAGTATACATGCGCCAGCGCGAACGGTGCGAGTCCGAAAAGAGCTATATAAAGATAGTCCTTGCCGTACATGAGGGTCAGCGCAAGGTCTCCCTCTCCGGTCGAGTGCAGAAACAACGATATGAATGTATCGGAAAACACAGCCAAAAGGGGTATCACGATCGCGGTTATAGCCACGCAAAGCAGCAGCTTAAAGCGAACGGTATATCTTATGCCGTTATTGTCCTTAAGGCCGAAAAACTGGGACACGAATATGCCCGCGCCCGATATCGCGCCGAATATCATAAGATTGTATACGAACACGAGCTGGTTAACTATCGCCACGCCCGACATCTGCTCTGTTCCGACCTGACCGACCATTATATTATCCAGCATGTTGACAAAATTCGTTATTCCGGTCTGCAGCATTATAGGCATAGCGACCGCAAAAACGCTTCTGTAAAATTTCTTGTCTCCGAAAAGCCTGCCCGAAGCCATTTTTTAAGAACCTCCAAACTCTGCCTCTTAAAAGACGCAGTATCAACGATTGTAACCTATCCGAATAAAAATGTCTATATTTATACGACTTATAACATGGCGCGTCAAAAAACGAAATACTCGTTGTTTAAATAAGCAGACATAAATGATATAATTATTCAGACAGAAGCGGAATGATTCCATGGGCGAATTGCTTTAGAGCAAAAGACGCTTTTTTACGGGGGATAATGCATGAGAACAGGCGCTGTGATCGCGGCGGCGGGAATGTCGTCAAGAATGGGCGATTTTAAGCCTATGCTTAAGCTCGGATCGATATCCATAGCTCAAAGAGTCGTCGCCAACTTTCAGCAGGCGGACGTTTATCCTATAGTGGTCGTGACGGGATTTCGTGCGCAGGAGCTCGAAAAACACCTGTCGAAGTTAGGAGTCATTTGCATCAGAAACGAAAACTATGAAAGCACGCAGATGTTCGACTCTGCAAAGCTCGGCTTTTCATATATCCGGGATAAATGCGACCGGTTTTTCTTCACACCGGTGGATATACCGCTCTTTACGCTCGACACGCTGAACCGCCTTATGAGCTCCGAAGCAAAGATCGCAAAGCCCGTATTCGGCGGAGCGGCCGGACATCCTATGCTCATGGACTGCTCTGTGCTTCCGAGCATAACCGCAAGCACGGGCGAACGCGGACTCAAGCAGGCGGTCGCGGAATGCGGATGCGATATCGATTTTGTATCCGTGCAGGACGAGGGCGTTTTGATGGACGTGGATACGCCCGCGGATTATCGGGAGCTCATAGCGCGGCATTCGCGTCAGCTGCTTCGCCCGACGGTGGACGTATCGCTCATGAGAGAGGGCAAGCTTTTCGACCGCAACGCTGCCATGCTGCTGCACCTTGTGGAGGGCTCGGGTACGGTAAAGGACGCCTGCGAGAGAGCGGGGATATCCTACAGCAAGGCGTGGAAGATGCTGTCCTCTATAGAGAGCAATTTCGGTATGGCGCTAATACAGCGTCAGCCCGGCGGAGAGAGCGGAGGCAGCAGCAGGCTCACCGATGAAGGCAGGGAGCTTTTAAAGAAATACGAGCAATACACTGACGAGGTCAAGCGCTTTGCCAACGAGGCCTTTGAGAGGTATTTTTCGGACGAAGAAGTATAGATAATACGATAGTTTCCGGCTTGAATGCTGTGTGCTATGCGGGATCACAATAGAAGAATAACTAAAATACGGTAAACGGGGAACGAATTATGAAGCTTATGAAAACCGAGGACGCTGTCGGACAGATACTGTGTCACGACATCACACAGATAATAAAGGGCGTTACAAAGGACGCGGTATTCCGCAAGGGACATATCATAACCGAGGAAGATATACCGGTGCTCCTTTCGGTGGGAAAGGACAACATATATATTTGGGAAAACAACGAAAATATGCTGCATGAAAACGATGCGGCAGTAGTTCTTCGCGATATATGCATGGGGGAGAACATGCATGCCACAGAACCGAAGGAGGGCAAGATCGAGCTGATAGCCGACATCGACGGCTTGCTTATAGCGGACAGGAAAGCTCTTAACAGCATAAATGCCATCGGGGAGATGATGATAGCCTCCCGACACAGCGGTTTTGCAGTGAAAAAAGGAGACAAGCTCGCAGGCACGCGCGTTATCCCTCTTTCGATCGATAAAGAGCGAATGGAATACGCAAAAAAGCTCGTCGGAGAAAAGCCCATATTCAACGTAATACCCTTTAAGAAAAAGAGAGTCGGTGTCGTTACCACGGGCAACGAGGTTTTTTACGGAAGAATAAAGGACGAGTTTACCGCGGTGATAGAGCAGAAATTAGGTGAGTTCGGTTCGTGCATAGCCGATCACGAGATATTGAACGACGACAACGGGAAGATCACCGCATCTATAAACAGAATGCTGGACGGCGGCATGGACATGGTCATATGCACCGGAGGAATGAGCGTGGATCCCGACGATAAAACGCCGCTGGCGATCAGGAACAGCTGCGGGAACGTCGTTTCATACGGTGCGCCGGTATTGCCTGGAGCAATGTTCATGCTCGCGTATTCGGGCGACGGACGCCCCGTAATGGGCCTTCCGGGCTGCGCTATGTATTCGCGCCGCACGATATTCGACCTCGTTCTGCCGTATCTGATGACAGATATACCCGTTACCGCGGAGTATCTGGCGTCATTAGGCGAGGGCGGGCTTTGCCTCGGCTGCGAGGTCTGCACATTTCCGAACTGCGGCTTTGGAAAATAGGAGGGAGCATGGCGGATTTTACACACATGGATAAAGACGGCAACGCCGTCATGGTCGACGTCAGCGGCAAAAGCGTTACCGCCCGCGAGGCGACTGCCGTTGGGCGCATAAGCTTGAGCGCGGAGTGCTTTTCTGCTATAGAACGCGGTGCGGTGAAGAAGGGCGACGTGCTGTCCGTCGCGCAGATAGCGGGCATAATGGGCGCAAAGAGCACGAGCGCGCTGATACCGCTTTGCCATATACTGAATCTGACTCAATGCAAGGTCGAGCTGAGCCTTTTGACGGACGAGAGCGCCGTCGAGGCACGGTGCACTGTCAGGTGCGACGGAAAGACAGGAGCGGAGATGGAGGCCCTGACGGGAGTTTCGACCGCGCTTCTGACCGTTTACGATATGTGCAAGGCGATAGACAAGAGAATGGTAATATCCGATATACACCTTAAAGAGAAGCACGGCGGAAAGAGCGGAGATTTTTATTTCGACGGCGGGGACTGTAAATGAGAGACGCACACGGCAGAGAGATAGATTATATGCGCATTTCGCTGACGGACAGATGCAACCTGCGCTGCAGATACTGCATGCCGGACGCACTGCCGGATATACGGCATGACGATATAATGCGTTACGAAGAAATACTGAGGCTTTGCGGCATTGCCGTATCGCTCGGATTGAATAAGTTTAAGCTCACCGGCGGCGAGCCGCTCGTAAGGAAGGGCGCGGCTGAGTTCGTGTCAAGGCTCAAGGCGACGCCCGGAGTGCGCAGCGTCACGCTGACGACGAACGGCGTGCTGCTCGGGGAAGCACTGCCAAAGCTTATCGATGCGGGCATAGACGGCATAAACATCAGCATAGACGCTGTCGACCCGGCGGCGTATGCGCGCATTACGGGCTTTGACGCGGCGGAAAAGGTGCTGTCGGCCATAAGGGCATGCGCAGAGTCTGGCATAACGACAAAGACGAATACCGTGCTGCTCAGGGATAACGAGGATCAGCTCACGAGGATAGCAGCGCTTGCCAGGGAGGCGTGCATCGACGTCCGGTTCATTGAGCTTATGCCCATAGGCTGCGGCGCAGCGATGATGGGCATGAGAGCAGATGCGCTTTTGGATATGCTTAAAGCAGAATATACCGATCTTCACAGGTCGGACGAAAAGCGGGGCAACGGTCCGGCGGTGTATTATGCGAGCCGGTCGCTTAAAGGACGGATAGGCGTCATAGCGGCTAATACGCATAAATTCTGCCCGTCCTGCAACCGCATAAGGCTCACGAGCACAGGACTTATAAAGCCCTGTCTGTGCTACTCCGATGCGACGGATATAAGGGCTCTTATGCGAGGCGGTGCGGACGACGCGCAGATAAAGGCCGCTCTGTATGCGGCAATATCGGCTAAGCCCGCCGCACACTGCTTTGACGACAGAAACGCGGTGACCGAGAAGAAACGCATGAACGAAATAGGAGGCTGACATGGGAGAGATAGTTGCCGTTTGCACGAGCGATAAAAAGGGAGTAGGCAAGAAGCCTGTTGGCTGCGCGGTTTTTAAGCCCGACTGGGGCATAGTCGGGGACGCCCACGCGGGCGACTGGCACAGACAGGTAAGCCTGCTGTCTGCTGAAAAAATCGACGCGTTCAGAGAAAGAGGCGCGCAGGTAGGATACGGAGACTTCGGCGAAAACCTGGTAGTGCGTGGCTTCGACTTCAAAAGCCTGCCCGTAGGCACGCTTTTCCGCAGCGGGGACGTGCTGCTCGAGCTCACGCAGATAGGCAAGGAGTGCCACAGCCACTGCGCGATATATAAGACCATGGGCGACTGCATTATGCCGCGCGAGGGCGTGTTCACGCGCGTGCTCGAGGGCGGAGAGATAAAGACGGGAGACGAGCTCGTGATTATTCAGCGCGGCTCTGCGCGTCCGTATCAGGCCGCGGTCATAACGCTCTCCGACAAGGGCAGCCGCGGCGAGCGCGAGGACAAGAGCGGCCCCGCTATAGCGGACAGATTGGAGAACGCGGGCTTTGAGGTCGTGGAAAGACTCCTGATACCCGACGACAGTGTGCAGCTTAAAAAGCACCTTATAAGACTCGCCGATCAAAGACAGCCCGACGTTATATTCACGACTGGCGGTACGGGCTTTGCGCCGAGGGACATAACTCCGGAGACGACCATGGAGGTCGCCACGAAAAACGCGCCGGGTATAGCCGAGGCGATAAGAGCCTATTCCATGAGCATAACTCCGCGCGCGATGCTCTCGCGGGGTGTGAGCGTTATAAGAAACAGAACGCTGATAATTAACCTCCCCGGCAGCCCGAAGGCATGCATGGAGGGTATGGACTGTATTATGGACAGTATATGCCACGGGCTCGATATGCTGCGCGGCGAGCCCGGAGAATGCGCAAGAAAATGAACGGCCGGAAATAAGCCGATAAATGCTAAAGAGTAAAGGACTGCGATATTTAAGACTTTAAAATAATGTAAAAGCGAATTGCAAAATAATACAAGTCGTGATATACTTCTCTTGTTCGATGACGGCGAGCGATATACAGCGAGTCGTTACGGAACAAATAATTGTAGAATAACTATTGTATCTACAGCTAATGAGGAGAGAAGTATGAAGAAGAATTTGTTTGGCGTATTATGTATTCTGACAGTTATCGCAATGCTGTTTGCGTTTGCGGGCTGTGCGCCCAAGGCAGCGGAGCCTGCTGCTGAACAGCCGGCTGCGACCGAGCCTGCTGCTCCCGCAGAACCCGAAGAACCGGCCGAGCCTGCGGCAGAGGAGACGGCTGTGCCCGAAACGGAGCCTGTCGAGCTCATTATCTTTGCGGCTGCAAGCATGACCGAAACGCTCACAGAGATAGCGGAAATGTACAAGACCGTCGCTCCGAACGTTAACGTTTCGCTCAATTTTGAATCGTCCGGAACGCTTAAGACCCAGATCGAAGAGGGCGCAGCGTGCGACATATTCGTTTCCGCAGGTCAGAAGCAGATGAATCAGCTGGATATAACGGCAGATGCAGAGATAAACACCGACGGGCTCGATTTCGTGGAGCAGGGAACGAGAATGAACATTCTCGAGAACAAGGTCACGCTTGTAGTTCCCGAGGGTAATGCCAAGGGCATCGACAGCTTTGAAACGCTTGCAGAGCATTTAAAGAACGGCGACATACTTATGGCTATGGGCAACAGCGATGTCCCCGTAGGACAGTATACGCAGAAAATACTTGCTTATTATGAGCTCGATGAGGAAAAGCTGGCGTCCGACGGCGTGCTCACATACGGCACAAACGTAAAAGAGGTCACCACGC
>CAYVOZ010000146.1:0-4102 GCA_964453325.1 uncultured Christensenellaceae bacterium
CTAAGTTTCGAGATAACTGTATCTAAATCTGTCTGAGGGCAGTCAAAGTCAATATCTTTAGAGATATACTGTTTTTGATTGGATTTGTCAGTGCAGCGATCATCATCAGTTATTATTGCAGTCCTAATGGTTTGCCGTTGAGGATCGTTTGCAAAGCATAGTAATTTTGAAAAAGGCTCAAAGGAAACTCCATCAACATTGACTATTGTTACGGCATATTTATCAAATGGATGTTTAACCAGCTTTGCTAAGCACGGGAGAATAAGCGCTTCGCAAATGCCTTCTACAAATATTATGCCTTTAGCAAAAAGCATCTGCGATTTCGTTACATCGAGATAACGCTCTAAATAATACTTATCTCTATCATCAAGGTCACTTTCAGAAAGGGATAAACAGTTAATTCTGTGAGAATTTTCGTATAATAAAACTATTTTGTCAATTCCTATTCTTGAGATAAGCGTCGGCGAGTGGGAAGTATAAATAACTTGTACATTGTTTCTGTTTGAGTTCTTTTCAAAAAAGCTATGTACCAGTTCCTGAAGTTGAGGATGTAAATGTGCCTCCGGCTCTTCTACCAATAGTAAGCTAAACAGCGTTTCTGCCGTTGCAGCTTCAATGTCACCTAATACCGCTGCCATGAAAAGTAGGTTATTATATCCTAGTCCATTTTGCATAATCTCAAATTTCTTACTTAATTCAGATGACAAAGCCTCCATGATTTCATCAGAAAGAGTCTTGTTTTCAAATGTCCATACATCAATATAAACTCCCTCTGCACTGGAATCGGTAGATTGATTCCATTCACCTTCTGAAAAAAGCTCCTTAATCTGCTGAAGTATTGGGTTTTCATTTTCTATATATATCCAACGTGGTTTTAGCCAAGCTCTCAAAGAAGCAGCAATCGATTCAAATTTGGGCTCAACCAACCCTATACCAACTTTTTGCCGGAGTAAATCCTGCTCAAGAACAGCGAGATTCGCATTGATAATGTCTCGAAGTTGATTTACGGATTGTTGCGCCTCAATATTAGAATTTGCTTGCTTGACCGCCGCTAAAACCTGTTCTTTTGCTTCGTCTGTGTTTACGATTGAGCTGAACAAATTTGCCAACTTGCCAGATCTTGCAGGTTTTAGTTCACTTTCTGCGTCTCTGAGCGCTCCCAAGTACGCAATTTCGAGGGCTTCAAGAGTTTCAGACGATACGATATTACCCTCAACAGGACCGCCCCATATTTGATAACGTATTTTTTCTTTACCATCCGTTGATTGAACCGAATAGTAACAAATATGAAACTCGCCTTTTGTATTATCCTCTGGATCCCAAATTTCAAATAAATCTGGCGGAACCTCGTTGAGATATATATCAAAAAAGGCTTTATTACATCGTACTCCACGGTTGTCTATATGAAAATCAGAGAGGTTAAAATATATATCTTTACGATATGAAGTTACCGAAAATGCAAGCCTCAATGCATCTACAAGAGCAGATTTGCCACAATTGTTTTCACCAATAACAGCGTTGACCCCTTTTTTGAAGGTGGCTGTAATACCGTCAATATCAAAAACTCTAAAATTCCGGATGATTAATTTAGAAATATACATATCTCCACCTCACGGTTTTCGTATTTTTTCAAATTATATATCTAAGCTAGATTGGGAAGTCATGACACAGTTCTCAGATTTTAACGTTTTATGGTATCGATAATATGTCGGATAACAGTTGTAAACACTCGCTCTAGCGATACAGTAACTTAAACATAAAATTACTTAATAAGCAAAAACCCATCTTGTATTGCCTTCGGGAATTGAAACCTTTTTTCACCGATACCAAATGAAACCGTTATATACTGGTCATCTATTTCTCTAACATTACCCTTGCCAAAAACCTTATGCGTTAATTCCGTTCCAACCTTTACACCCGAACAGTCGATTTTCGGTTTCTCTTCTGCGGCAGGCGGCGTAATTTTATATTTCATTGCAGGTTCCGCAGCCTTTGGTGGTGTAGGCTGAACATAGGTAACGCGAACCTCCGGACTCTTAGGTTTCTTCTTTGCCTTCGTTTGTTGTATCGGTTTTTCTTCCGGTTCTTCTTCGTCAATCTCATCGATACTGTCATCAAAGAAAGGCTTGTCCGGCAACTCCTGCGGCAAAGCGGGAGGCGCTTCCATGGATGTTTGCTGCATCGTATACAGATAATCGGTGTTGCTTATAACCGTATCAAACAAGCCGATATCCTCGCCTTCATGCTTATTAACGCCGGTGTAACTGAGGCTGGAATCTTCATAGCGCTTAAATTTATAAATCGCGTCATTCATAAGCGGCCCGTTAAAAACACCCAATGATAACAAAAGCTCAAAATCCTTGACATCAAGACCGGTGACCTTTTTGAACAAACCCGGTTCAAGCTGTGTGATGACATCCTTCAGTGAACGCTCACGGTAATCAGTCAGGTACATGAATATCGGTACGCGGGTTGCAAACTTAATAAGCTTTTCCTGAATCTGCTTGCGCTTGGATTTATATTCCTTCTCTTCATCCGTAAGCTTTTTTTTCTGTTTGGGTGTAAGGTCCCCTCCCTCTTTTTTCGCTTTTTTTACGGCTTCGGATTTGTTGATAATCGTCTGAATGTCTGCGTTCAAACTTCTGAAGCCTTCAATGCTCATTAAAGCATCCATTGCGGCTTCATTTGACATCAGCCGTTCAAGGGTTGCGTTGTCCACATTCACAAGCAAAGCACTTTCCCAGCGGCGGGCGAGTAGCGTTGCCGTGGTGCCTGCCATAGCGATATCAAGCACATCGGCGGCGCTTATAGGCACCATGGCACTGCCGTCATAAGCGAGAACAGGCAAAAAACTGATGAACTCTTCAACTTTCTTTTCCGGGTTGCTTTCATCCACATTCAAGCGGCAGCTGTAATCCGCAATCTGCTTGAGCGCCCGGTCAAGCGCAAAATCAAACACATAACATTCCTGCTTAATGATTTCGGTTTTTCCTGATTCCATGATAATTTCCCAAGGGTTTTGCACACGGAAAGCCGCTTGAAAATAGGTTTCCGGGCTGGAAAGGTTGCGGAGCATAAATATACCTGTCCACGGTTTAACCGTGACACCGGTTGTGAGTTTTCCGCAGGAAAGCGTAATGGTCTTGCTTTTCAAAGGTTGATCCATGGAATCAATAACCGGTTCCAGCGCGTCCGCTCCTATACCGGCACCAGAACCAGCGCAGACATTTATTTTGTAATCGCTATAAAATTTGTTTTGCCTTTGCTTTAAAAGATTGCCCATGGCGAAACAGGAAGCTACATTCGGAAGAAACCACAGTGTATGGGACAGAAGATTCATAAGCGGAGCGTGTGAATATGGCATCGCTGGTTTCGAAGCACCAAGCTTCAGTTCATCCACCGTTGTTTCCATATATTCGCCGCGAATCAGTGCAAGCCACTTCTGAACCTCATTTTCGTAAACGAACTTTGCGTCCCTGCCCTTGCCTTTTGCGGAAAAAAACACATTCAGGTCGAACTCATCAAATTCGCCCTGCATCGCAATCTGCCGGATGCTGTCCGGGATTCTATAGGTCATTAGAACCATGCGGGGCAAAGCTTCGTATGGGTTATCCGGACCTGTCCAGTTCTCTTTGGCACGCTGCTCGTCGGAATATGTCCAGTTGTAAATCTGGTCCTCAATGAACTCGCCCGAGTTTATCGCACGGAACGGCGTGCCGGAAAGAAACAAATAGTTAGCGGTGGTAATAGGTAGAAATGTTTCGTTGTAAGCGTTCGGCTCTTCTTCTTTCGCATATTTTTCCAAATCCATCGCATCGTAATCGTCTTCATCTTCAATTTCAAACAGTTTTTTTGCGTTTTCCCGCCATGCGCCGAAATGATATTCGTCAAATATAACCAAGTCCCAATTGGTAGCGTGAACCCACTCGTTTTTTGCTTTTATTCCGCCGGTTTCTTTGTTCACGCCGAGATAATCCTGAAAAGAACCGAAACAGACGATAGGTCTGCTATGGTCTGCTTCTTCATAGGTCATACCTCCGCGACAGATAAACTGCCAGCCCTCAAAATCCACATGCGTTTCCAAGTCCTCATTCCATGCTGT
>CAYVOZ010000146.1:4112-7200 GCA_964453325.1 uncultured Christensenellaceae bacterium
AGCACTTTTTTCAGCCCCATACGCTTGACAAGCTGATAAGCCGTAAAAGTTTTGCCGAAGCGCATTTTTGCGTTCCACAAAAATTTTGGCGCGCGGTTCGGTCTTTCGGCACGCGCAGCTTCAAAATATTCAACAGTTTTTGTTACGGCTTCCTCCTGTTCAGGGCGTAAGTGAAAATCTCGGCTTCGGTTTTCTTCATTAGCAATATTGTTTTTTACCGCGATATATGCCGCCCAAAGTTGGTCGGTAGTACAACTGAACCATTCACCATCAAGGTTTTTAACACCTTTTTTTCGCAGGTATCTGTGGATTTCTCGGTCTGTAAAAACAGAACCATCAGAATACATAGCCGATTCCGCGAACAAGATTTTGTATGGTTTGCCCATCGGGTGCTTGGTTGGATACTGCTGCGCGACGCGTTTTTCCACATCAACAGCAGTATAGCCAATTTTCATTAACCCTGCATATTTTGGGTTTAAATCTTCATATGCATATATCATGGGTTTTGAATCCGGGCGGGGCGGGAAAAAATCCTTATTCATCTTTATCACCGCCGTTTAAATCCATGGGGCGAATTAAGGATTCAATATATTCAATCTCTTCATCGTTTAGCTTGTATTTTTTATACAATTCTTTATCATTCCATGGTTGATTGTACTTTTGGTCTGGGATGAGCACGAAGGACCTTTTTGATATATCCGGCGATACTATAGTCGGTTGACATAGAAACCTAAAGAAACGCGTCTTGATATATGAATAACAGTTCAAAGCATTAATCTCAGCATCAAAAACCCCCAGTACAACATAAGATTCCGAAACAACAGCGTTCGGTTCAACAATAAATGTCTGTGACATTCTTAAAACTTGTCCATTGTCTTCTTCTGGAACAGAAGTTGAGCGAGATGTTACTACTTTCCATTTATCTATGGTTTCAATATTTACTGTTATGTTCTGTCGCTTTATATATGCATATCCAGCAGTTACTTTTTTTGTATAAATCTTAACATTACCATTTTTATCAAAATCAGTAAAATTTGTTCTAAACCCATATGGCTTTTGTCTTAATACTCTATCTGAAAATTTGGGTTCATTTAAAAGAGCAACCTTACGCAGAACAGAACAAACTACTGTATCTCTGATAAAAATATCAGAACTAAATTCCGTTATCGGCCTTATCTCATCACTAATTACAGAATCCCTTGTATGCGAAACCACTCTTGCAGAGCTTGAATTGTAACGTTTGTCCCACAAGAAATAACAAATACCGCCCCCATTACGAATACCCGGAAAGCAGTCTGATGCTTTTTTATAGTCATGAATTTCCTTTAAATGGCCATCGGTAAACATTTTCATTCTAAAATTTTCAAGACCACGACCACCGCAATACCATCTTGATGGAATAACCATTATTACATACCCTGGATTCAATTTTTTTGCCTGCTCAACGAATAAATTGTAAATTGGAGTTGCACTCGCGTTATGCCCGCCATCACTTAATTGATAAGGTGGATTGCCTATAATTACATCAAATTTCATTTTAAATATCTCCTCTGGTTTCGTGACATGTAAAAACTCGTAAGCATGCGTCTCCAAATTGTTCCTTATTTTGTCTCCATACTCGCTTTCTGATGCACCGCAATAAGCGCATTTCCCCTTTACCCATATATGTGAAATTCTCTTGAATCGTATATTTCCATCGGCATCATCAAATGATGTCACCGAATATTGACTGTTCGGATATTTGGAGCAGTAAACACTTCTGCGTGAAAGCAGAGAGGTAAGCTCAGTTATCGCAATGCCGTAAAGCTGATTTTTAAATATGTTGTCAATTCGCATCTGCAGATCAGGGATTTCTTCTTTCAACCCTTCCAATAGCCTTTTTGCGATTTCCCGCAGAAAAACGCCAGACTTACAGGCAGGGTCCAAAAACTTCGCGTTTTTGTCGCGCCACAGTTCTTTCGGCAGCATATCCAGCATTGAGTTTACGATTTCCGGCGGGGTGAAAACCTCATCATTGGAAAGGTTCGCAAGGCAGGTTAAAACATCCGGATTGTAAGTGCTTGTATATAAATTGCTATTCATACTCCTGCACCCTCCTATAATGTATTAGCGGATATTCGTTTATTCTGCCGTTGGCGTCGTCTTTTTCGGTGTCATCCGAATCATTAAAGCTTAACTGTTTTTGCTTTTGTTTGGCGTTTGGCAGTAATGTGCCGGGGGGTATATCCGGTTGCACTTCATCCTTTGGCGCTAACAAAAAATCCAGCCTATAGTCGGTTCTCTTTATTAACGCGCCCATAACCAGCGACCATTCGGAAAAAATTATCGGCTCGCCTTCCTCAGTTTTTAAGGTAAGGGCATCACCGCATAAAATATTACGCCTTAGAATGAACCGAACAGCTTCGCGGCATTCGTCATTGGCCTCTTTTTTGCAATTCGCCTTGTATTCCTTGTCAAAAATTTCAAACAGTCTTTTTATGCACTCGTCAACATTATCTTGCAAGAGTTCAACACCATAGATGCTTGTTACAGCTAGCACGGCGTATTTTTCATAATCGCTCGGACTTCTTTTGTATCTGCTTTTTACAATTTTCAGCTTTCGGCGCAGTATTTCGGCAAGAAAGTTGCCGTCCCCGCAGGCAGGTTCCAAAAAGCGGCTGTCAATTCGCTCTGTTTCCTGTTTTACCAAATCGAGCATAGCATTCACTTCACGGTCGGAGGTAAACACCTCGCCATGGTCGGCAACTCTTTTTTTCGATTTTATCTGCTCCGTATTGTTCATGAAACCTCACAAAAAACAGTTATTCAATTTGTGATTATACCACATATTTATTTTATTTTATACCATATTTTGCAAAATAATTTCGATTATTGCACAAATTATTGAAATTACGTTTGAAGTACCGTTTATGGGACTTCAAGCGAGGAAGCAATGGGAATTGCGGGGAAGCAATGGAGAAGCGTGACTTCGTCACGGGAAGCAATTGAGAAGCAGTGGGGGCATCGCTAGATATCAGATTTTAGATGGTGAGGAACGGCGGGCGCACAATGTGACGCCCCTACAATGCGGAATGACACTGTCATTCCT
>CAYVOZ010000147.1:0-7183 GCA_964453325.1 uncultured Christensenellaceae bacterium
ATGTGCTGATTGGCGAAAACGGCGCGGGCAAATCCACACTGATGAAAATACTGAACGGTATTTATCAGGCGGATTCCGGCACGATCAGGATCAACAGCGAGCAGGTAAAGATAAATAATACACAGGAAGCTCGCAGGCTTGGTCTATCTTTGATTTTTCAGGAATTCAATCTGGTCAACACTTTAAGCGTTACCGAAAATATATACTTAGGAAGGCTTACCGGCGAAAAACGCGGACTGGTAAACTGGAAGGAATTGAGAAAGAAATCCGAGGAGCTTATAAAGGGCATAGGCTACAGCATAGACGTCAGAAAGAAAGTGTCCGAGCTCAGCCCGGCAGAAAAGCAAATGGTAGAGATAGCCAAGGCGCTATCTGTTGAGTCCACGATTATTGCCATGGACGAGCCGACGTCATCGCTCTCCACCAGCGAGACGGAGCATTTGTTCAAAATAGTGGATAAGCTGAGGTCGTCCGGAATAACAATCATATATATATCGCATAAGATGGACGAGCTTTTCAGGATTTGCGATACGGTAACCGTGATGAGAGACGGTCAGGTGATCGATACGGTAAAAACGACTGAGACCAACAAGGCTGACTTGATATCCATGATGGTGGGTCGGCCTATGTCTATGGAATTTCCCAAACGCGAATCGGATATAGGCGATGTAGTCTTGGAGGTCAATGGTCTTTCCGGGAACGGTTTTGTCAGGGATATATCTTTTGAGCTGCATAAGGGCGAGGTGCTCGGAATAGCGGGACTTGTGGGTTCGGGACGTACGGAGCTTGTGGAGATGATATTCGGAGCGGCAAAGAGCGACTCCGGAGAAATCAGGCTTCACGGAAAGACGGTCAAAATACGCACGCCCAAGGACGGAAAGAGAAACTCGATAGGACTTATAACAGAGGACAGAAAAGAGACCGGGCTTGCGCTGTCGTACAGCGTTGTGGACAATATCGTAATTACAAAGCTGGAAAAGGTCTTTAAGGGACCGGTTTATAAGAAGAAGGAAGCGAGCAGATATGCCGACGGATATGTGAAGAGCCTGAGCATAAAGACTCCTTCATTGAACCAGTCGCTGATAAACCTTTCGGGCGGCAATCAGCAGAAGGTGGTTTTGGCCAAATGGCTGTTTTCCGATGTGGAGGTGCTCATTCTCGACGAACCGACGAGAGGCATCGACGTAGGCGCAAAATATGAGATATATCTGCTCATGAACGAGCTGGTATCCGAGGGAAAGTCGATAATAATGATATCGTCAGAGCTTCCGGAGGTACTGGGAATGAGCGACAGAGTTATTGTAATGAATGACGGACGCAAAAAGGGCGAGCTGACAGGTGAGGATATCAATTCCGAGAATGTCATGAGCGTTGCTCTTTTGTGAGCGGGAGGAGCCATATGGAAACGAGCAAAAACAAAAGTCTTTTCAAGAGGATAGACTATGGCGCTATACTGCGCACATACGGAATAGTCATTGGCCTTATAGCGATAATCATTGTAGCCGCAATACTCGAGCCTACGTTTTTGACGGGAAACAACATGCTCAACATACTGAGGAATATGATCGTCACTGGGCTCAGCGCATTCGGCATGACGTACGTATTCATGATGGGCATGATGGACCTGTCGGTAGGCTCCATAGTTTCGCTTTCGGGTGTGGTATGCGTCACACTGGCAAACAAATACCTATTAAGCGAGGCTCAGGACGGCAATACATATCTTATAATCCTTGTAGCGCTGGCCTTGGGCGCGGTCATGGGCGCAGTGAACGGCTCGATCATATCGCTTATAAAGGGCAGGCTGGGAGCGTCCTTCATAATTACCTATGGCACACAGATAGTTTTCTCCGCTATAGCGATGCTGTATACGGGCGGAAACTTCATTTTCGGTACATACTTTAAGGGCACATATGCCAGTCTGGGCATGGGGTATCTGCCAATAATACTGTTCCTTGCGATCGCGATAATACTGCAGGTCATACTTAAATGCACAAAGTACGGAAAAAGCATCAGCTTTATAGGCGCCAACAGAGATTGCGCAAGCATGTCCGGCATCAGTGTAGGACGCAACGTGATAATCACTTTTGTGATAAGCGGCATGTGCGCAGCGCTGTCCGGCTTCTATGTGACTGCGCGCATAGGCTCGGGTACGCCTATACAGGGCGTGGGACATGAGTTAAATGCAATAGCCGCCACGGTCGTGGGCGGTACGAGCCAGATGGGCGGCTCTGGAAGCATTATAAATACCGTGATAGGCGTTCTGGTAATAACGGTTCTGAATAACGCTCTTAACGTCCTCGGTATCGACAGCAACAGTCAGCTGCTGTTCAGGGGAGTTATCATCATACTGTCGGTCGCGCTCGATATGTTCAACAAACAATATTCTGCGAGAAAGAAGTAAGCATTATGACTATGAAATTATTTGGCAGCATTGACGGAACAAAGATAAAGAAGTTTGTAATGACAAAATCGGTCCTGATCGTGCTTGTGCTGTTCGCCGCAGTAATGGGCTGCATTTTTCCGGAGTTTCTGTCCTTCAGCAATATCTCGAATATACTCCAGGATATATCCATGTACGGCGTGGCAGCCTGCGGCATGACGATACTGATAATCGGAGGGGACTTCGATCTGAGCGCCAGCTCGCAGTATGCATGGTCGATGATATTCTGCATATCAATGATAGACTTTGTCGGGGTATACGCTGCGATAGCTCTAACACTGGTATCGGGCATCATTATAGGCACTATCAACGGTCTGATAATCACTAAACTTCATATAAACTCCTTTACTGCAACGCTTGGCATGCAGCTTGTGGTAAAGGGCATGGCGCTCACTTATACCGGCGGCGATATGATAAATACGCAGAACGAATTTATGACGACGGTAGGCACAATGAAGATACTGGGGATATCGTCGCTCACGTATATATACCTTATCGTGATAGTAGCGGTGTCCTTGCTGCTGCATAAAACGCGCTTCGGCAGAAGCATTTATGCGGTGGGCGGCAACGCACAGGTTGCGAAGTTTGCCGGCATCAACACTACATTTACAAAGATATCGGGCTTTGCGATCATGGGAATGCTCTGCAGTGTAGCGGGACTGATGTTCGTTGCGCAGATGCGTGCAGGATCGGTGCTGTACGGCACGGACCTCACCATGAGCTGCGTGGCGGCAACGGTCATCGGCGGCACGAGCCTGTCTGGCGGCTCGGGAAATGTAGTCAAGACGTTTATGGGCATGCTGCTTATAAACGTGCTGTATAAGGCGCTGATCTTTCTTGGTCTCAGCTCTTATATACAGGATATGACAAAGGGGATAGTGGTCATAGCGGTCGTTGTTTTCGATTACTTCACTTCGGCCTTGAGCCTAAAGGGCAAAAAGGCAGTCGCATAACTGTGACGCGTATCCCACAAAAGGAGACAGTTAATATGAAATTAGTCGTTTTAGACGGATATACGACAACACGGGACGGACTTAATTGGGATAACCTGAAAAAGTACGGCGAGCTTATGGTGCACGACTGGACGGAGCCGTCGCAGGTCATGGAGTTTGCCAAAGACGCAACTGCCCTTTTCACTAACAAGGTAAAGCTTGACAGGGCCATAATTTCGGCGCTTCCGGAGCTGAAGTACATAGGCATACTCTGCACGGGCACTGACTGCGTGGAGCTCGAGGCTGCAAAAGAGCTGGGGATAGAGGTCACTAATGTTCCTTCATATGCGCAGTATTCCGTTCCGCAGCTTGCATTTGCCCTGATACTTGAGCTTTGCTACAACATAAGAGAGCATGTCGACAGCGTTATGAAAGAGCAGCTTTGGTCGAAACAGAAATACAATACATACTGGCTGAAGCCGCTTACAGGTCTTGAGAGCAGAACGTTAGGAGTAATCGGCATGGGCAAGATCGGCAGAAACACTGCCGCCATAGGTCAGGCCTTTGGTATGAACGTGATAGCATACGACGTTTTTCATTGCGACATGCCGAATATACGCTGGGGCTCTATAGAAGAGGTCATAAGGGAGAGCGACGTGATCAGTCTGCACTGTCCTCTGACTCCGGAGACAGATAAGCTGATAAACAAACGTACATTAAGCATGATGAAGCCTACGGCATTTCTCATTAATACCTCGCGCGGCGGTCTTGTCAACGAAGCCGATCTCATTGAAGCTCTTGACAACGGTACGATAGCGGGTGCGGGGCTCGACGTGATATGCCACGAGCCGCCGCATGAGAACGACCCTATGTTCAGCTGCAAAAATCTCATTATCACGCCGCATATAGGCTGGGCAACGTTGGAGGCGCGCAGCAGGATTATAAATATCGTTGAGGAGAATTTTAAAGCTTTCTTGCAAAAAAATGGGCTTTGGGAGAAGTGAGATATGGAAACCGACAGTATTACAAATAAAGTAGTGATAGTGACAGGCGGGTCAAAGGGCATAGGCGGCGATACAGCCATGCTCTTTGCGCAGAGAAACGCAAAGGCGGTGGTGATCGCAGACGTGCTGGATGCGCGCGCAGAGCAGACGTGCGACGATATACGGAGCCAAACGGGCTGCAAAGTGATGTACAGACACACGGATGTGTCCGACGAGCAGTCTGTGCATGCTCTTTTTAACGACACCGAGGAAAGATACGGGAGCGCCGATATACTTATTAACTGCGCGGGTATCTGCACACAGGAATCCATAGAGGACATGAACGGAGCAATGTTTGACAGAGCCGTGAACATAAACCTCAAGGGGACATACCTTTGCTCGCGCGAGGCGCTCATAAGCATGAAAAAGAAAAAATACGGAAAAATCGTGAATTTCGCTTCGATATCCGGTCAGATAGGCGGAATAGCGACCGCACCGAGCTATGCCGCATCCAAGGGCGGTATAATATCGCTGACGCTTTCGTTTGCAAAAGCGGGTGCGCCCTATAATGTGAACGTGAACGCGGTTGCACCGGGTATGATAGGCACTGATATGACGATGCCGCATTTTAAACCCGAAAATGTACCGCTGGGGAGGATCGGTACGCCCAGAGACGTATCAAAGGTAGTGGCGTTTTTGGCGTCGGAGGAATCCTCATACATGACGGGTACAATATTGTCTGTCAACGGCGGCATGTTCATGTACAGCTTATAAGGCTATGAGCAGACTCAGAATTGCGATAGCGTCGCTGCAGCAGGAGAGCAACACGCTCTCTCCCATCCTTACGCGCAGGGAGGACTTTGACACGGCGTTCGGCATGGATATGCTAAGCAAGGTGCATGTTTCCGACTTGCTGGAGAAGGCGGACGCAGAAATCGTTCCGACGCTGTATGCCCACGCTTTGCCGGGAGGTGCGGTAAAGAAGGAGGACTATCTCTTTTTTGCAGATGAGATAGTCAGACGCTTGCCGAAAAAGGACCTCGACGGTATTTGGCTTTATCTTCACGGAGCCATGTATGTCGAGAAAATAGGAAGCGGCGAGGAGTATCTTTTAAAGCGTATAAGAGAAAAAACAGGCTTTGATATACCAATATCCGTGGGAATGGATTTTCATGCCAATAACACAGACAGTATATGCGAGCTCGCCAACTTTATATGCGCTTTCCGTACGGCGCCGCATGAAGATCAGATCGAGACCGAGCGCAGAGCCATGTCGGGACTTCTGTATTGCATAGAGAAAAATCTCCTTCCACGCCCGAGGATCGCGCGCGCTTATGTAGCGGCGCCGGGAGACGCTGTGCAGACGGCGCTGCCGCCTCTTTGCGATATCATGAGAGCGGCAGAGAACGCGGAAAAAGAGCCCGGCGTTCTGTGCGTACAGGTCTTCGGCGGCCAGAGCTGGGTAGACGCGTCATACATGGGACCTTCGGTAATAGCTGTATGTGAGCACGACGCCTTACGTGCCCAGGAGATAGCCGACAGTATAGCAAGAGAATACTATGACGCGAGATACGGCTTTAAATTCCTTATAGAGGCAGTCGATGCGGACGAAGCCGTAAAAAGGGCCATGTCCTCAAAAGAAAAGGTCTTTGTGACAGACAGCGGAGACAATACGACGGCGGGTGCGGCAGGCGACAATGCGATGTTGCTGAATGCATTCTTAAAAGCCGGCGCGAAAGGTTTTTTGCTTGCAGGGGTAATGGACAGGGATGCCGTAGTTAAATGCAGCGAAGCCGTATGCGGGCAAACGCTTACGCTGGATATAGGCGGTTCGCTTGACAACAAAAGCGAGAGAGCGAGTATAACAGGCAGACTCGTACGCTGCGGAAAGATAAAATCATATACCGGCGCGTGCGCGGGGCTTGCCGCTACGATAGAATGCGACGGATATACGGTCATAGTGACGGAAAAAAGGACGGCGTTCACGACACTTGATATATTCCGCTCGGCTGGAGTTGATATTGACGATCATGCAGTGATAATCGTAAAGCTCGGATACTTATATCCCGAGCTTGTAAAGACCGGACGAAGAGCGATACTTGCGCTCACGCCGGGAGGCTCGGCGGAAAGCCTCGAACAAATGGGGCATAGGCATATACACAGGCCCATGTACCCGCTGGACGATCGCTTTATGTGACAGACACATCAAATACTTATAAGTGAGGTAGAGGAATGTCATACTATAATGAACGCGAGACCGCCGCAAGAATAGCGGCAGTGAGGAAGCTGCTTGCGGATAAGGAGTTGGACGCCGCTCTCATATACTACGACGAGCTGAATATAGCCAACGGATGGTATTTGACGGGCTGGTGTCCGCAGTTTGAAAAAGGTGCTGTACTTGTGCCTGCAGAGGGCGAGCCTTTGCTGCTCGGAGGCCCCGAGAGCGAGCCGTTTGCAAAAATGGCGTCTGCGATAAAGGAGACGCGGTGCTTTTCGGTATTTATGGTACCGGACGAGGAATACCCGAACGCCACGATAATCGACTTTGCGAAACTGGACGCAGAGCTGAGAGTCAATGGCACGACGCTGAGACGCATAGGCTTTGTAGGTACGACGACTATACCGCATCAGGTCTATCTGGACTTTCAAAAGGGCTTTGAAGGCGTCGAGCTGATCGACATTACCGATGAATACGAGACCATGCGAGCCTATAAATCAGCATGGGAGATCGGGCAGATAGAGGCTGCTACTCAACTGTGCGACCTAGCATATGAAAAAATGGTCGGAGCGATACGACCCGGAGCATACGAATACGAGGTCGCTGCCGA
>CAYVOZ010000148.1:0-7150 GCA_964453325.1 uncultured Christensenellaceae bacterium
CGCGTCCATATCCGCAGGCGTGAGCGCGCTTTTGCGCGAGCCGGAGAACAGCGGTCCGGCGTCCTCCGATACGAAGCCCGATAGCTTAAAGGTCGCCTCCGTACGGTTCTTGCCCGGCTCCAACAGCGGCAGCTCCAGCGTCATATAAAAGCCGCCTGCCGGACGCATGCCCTCCTTCACGAGCGCGGCGAGATATACGCCTAACTGCAAGCTTATGCCATCGTATACGTCCTTTATTTTAAACGATTTTTTTCCGGTCTTATAATCTATCACTCGGGCCATGACTCCGTCTTCGGTATCCGCGGCGTCTATCCTGTCTATCCTGCCGCGCAGCCTCACCGTGCCCGCAGGGGTCTCCAGCGTCAGCTCCTCCGAGCTGCCAAACTCCTTCTCCGCGCCCATCATGCTGACCCCATGGAGCTGTCCGCGCACGGCCTTAAGCGCCTCAAAGGCCTCGTCCCTCAAATACTCCTCGGTGACGGAATATCTTGCGTTTTTTACGAATATGCCGTTGTTATGCGTATTTCTCTGCTCGTTGGCGGTCTCGTCCACTATCCTTCTTAATTCCTCGTCCGTAGCGTCGAAAACGCCGTTTGCAGTCGCCCTTTTCGAGGCATTCTCCAAAAGAGAGTGCACAAAGCTGCCGGAATGCAGCGCGTTTTCCTCAAAGGGCTCGGTATCCTTCGGCGCGAGTCCGCAGCCTATAAAATATTTATACGGGCAGCTATAGTATTGCTCTATTCTCGAAACGCTCATAGTCCTGCCGTCATAGAGCCGCCTTGCGGTCTCGCGCGGCAGGCGCACCGCCGCGTTGTCGTTCAGCGTCACGGCTATCATACGGCTCAAAAGCCTTCTTCCCTGTTCATCGGCCAGATACTCCGCCACAGCGGGCGCATCCTCGCGTTCTCCGTCGCACGCCGCGCGCAGCTGACGCGCAAGCTCGGCAAGGCTCGCCTCGAGCCCCGGTACGGTCTCCGCCTCCCGCATCTTTATGCCCGAAAAGAGCTTTGTTATCCTGTCCACCGTCATGGACGGCAGCCCGTCCGCGTCGTTATAGGATATCACGGTGCACTCCGCAGAAGTAAGCGCGCGTCTCAGGAAAAAGCGCTGATCCTCAATAGCCGTATGCCCGGGAAAAAGCATATCCTCGCTTATGCGCTCGGCCTCGTATTCCGAAAAAAGTCCTCCCTCAGCGCGCGCGGGCAGCATCCCGTCGTTGGCGCCCAATATGAGTATGAGCTTCTTATGGGGAAAGATGCTGTGCGTCACGTCTCCTATCGCCACCTCGTCCGAGGACGGCGGCACTACGGCTATATTTACGCTCTCCGCAGCCGTCTCCAGCACTCCCGCAAGCTCCTTTTTTTTGAGACCGCCCATAAGCAGCGCGCATTGTGACAGTATGTCGTCCATTCTATCGAAAACCTGGCTCACAAAGCGCGCCTCTTTGCTGCGGTCGAGCGCAGTCAGCTCCTTTACGTCCTCATCGAGCTGCCCTTTTACGCCGAGCGCGGCGATATGCTCCCTCAATAGCCTTGCAAGCTCTGCGGCGTCCCTCTTTGCAGAGGCCTTTTCAAGCGCGGCTATGCCGTCAAAGGCGCGTGCTCTTATGTTCTCTGTATCTCCGGGGGCGTCTCTGAACGCCCGCGCAAAGCTCCCGCCCCTTATACCGTGCTCCTCGGCGAATCTTATAAGCGCGTCCGTCTCGTCGTCCGCTATGGGCAAAAGCCCGCTCTTAAGATACCCGTATACATTCCGCGTGCTCCAGTCCCCGCAGCACAGCCTGACGGCTGCTGTCGTGAAGGAATACAGCCTGTGAGTAGAGAGTCTGCGCTTTCCGTCATAAAAGAAGGGGATATCATAGCGGGAAAAGACGTCCGTTATATGCCTCAAATACCCGTCCGGCGAGCCCGCGATAAGGCCTATCTGCGAAAGGCTCACGTCTCCGCCGCTCACCGCGCGCAGTATCGTCCCCGCCGCGGCCGTGACCTCGTCGCACCGGTCGCGCGCATGCACTATAATGAGAGCGTCCTGTTCTCCGTCAAAGGTCTCTGTCGGGTATTTATAGAAGCAGTCCTCTATATGCCTCGTTACGGGAGACAACGAGCGCCGCCCGCTGACAGTACGCTTTTCAAACGGCCTGCCCGCCGCTCTGCACGCGCCCTCGAGCGCAAAGACCGTACGCTGCTGACGCGAAAAAATATCGTTCTCCTCGTTTGCCTCCAAAAGCACGGTCATGCCCTCTCCCGCTCGCATGAGCTCGCATACCGTGCGCACGCGCGACGCCGGCAGTACATCAAAGCCGTATATTATCACATCGGCTCCGCGCGTATAGTCCGATGCCGTTATCAGCGAGCGTGCATACTCCTCCGCGTCCTGCGAATCCATAATCCCGTTTTTCGAGTATTCGAGCATGCGAGAGTATATCTTGGCTATGTCCGAAAGCTTTGCCCCGAGCACTCCGCCCTTCTTTTCCGCTACCTCTGTCAGCTTTTCGGGAAGAATGTCCTCGGCCTTTAACGACAGTATAAAACGCGCCGCTGCCTCGTGCACCGTCGCGTCCTGTCCGCTCACTATTTTGAGCCCGTCGCCGCACTCGTCCATCGCTCTGCGCACGAGCATCGCCGCGCCCACAGAGCTCATGCGCTCCGCCGCGCGCCCGCCCGTCTGCTCGAAGAGATGCTCGCTCAGGCGTTCAAAGGATATGACCTCGATCGTCATAATGCCCTTCACTCCGCAGCGCTCCGTTATCTGCTGCTCCATAAGCTGCGTGGCCTGCGCCGGGACTATGACAAGCGTGTGTCTCTTGCTTTCTATCGCCTTTTTTACTGCGGCGAAAAGCTCGTCCTCAAGGCTGTCGAGGTATTCGGATAGTATAAGCTCCATGTTTCTCTCTTTCAAAGCAGTTTTTCGTACGCAAGTCTTTTGGTCGTATAGCCCTCCTGCGGCGCGAGATATATCACGCCCCTTTTCTCAAAGCCCGCACTCACGAGAGCACGCTGCATGGGCAGATTTCCCTCGTGGGTATCCGCACGCAGACAGCATCTGCCGCAGGCTTTTGCCGTCTCCTCCGCGAGCGCAAATATCTCCCTCATGACGCCGTTTCTGCGTGCGCGCGCTGCGACGGCGCTGCGGTGTATAACGACGCAGTCCCCGCCTCTCCACTCTCCCTCGTATATAACGTCATATGTGGGCTCGTGTGCAAGGGATATCACGGCGACGCCGCAAATGCCGCTTCCGTCAAAAAAGACATTGCATTCTCCGCGCGCGATATCCTTTGAAAAGACCTCGCTGTCCGGATAGCCGTTCTGCCACTGGTCGAGGCCTTGCTCCGCCAAAAAGGCCTGCGCCTCCGCTATGACCTGCATTATATCGGGTATGTCCCTTATCTGTGCGAGTCTGTGCTCCATATTATCCGCCGTCATACGCCTAAAGCCCGCGCATATACTCCTGTCTTAAGCCCCTTTTGCCCGACAGCGCCGAGTCTATCTCACCAAGCAGCCTCGGAGTGTCCGCGTTGAGCACGCCCTTTAGCGCAAGATAGTTCGACGCGTGGTTCATGCGGAACACGCTGCCCTCGCTGTCGGTGTTTTCGAGCATCGTCCGCGTTTCTGTCAGCACTTCGTTTGCGTTCAGGAGCTCAAAGCTGCCGTCCCGCACCCAGTCCGCAAGCGGCGTGCCGTCCTCTACCATCAGCGTCAAAAGGCCTATGTACTCCGGCTTTATCACGGACAGTACCCGCCCCGTTTCCACGGCGTGCTCATTAGAAAGCTCTCTGCCTCCGAGCCCGGATATCGCTGTCACGGACACCGCTATGCCCGCGTTTTTCGCCTTTATGCAGGCCTCTGCTGTCTGCATCGGCGTCACGCGCTTGTCCATGAGCTTTAATATCCGCTCGCTGCCCGACTCGAGCCCGACGTATACCATGGCAAGTCCCGCCTGTCTTAGAGCGGAAAGCTCGTCCTCCGTTTTTGTAAAAAGCAGGCTCTGCGGCGTGGCATACGACGTCACTCGTTCGCATTCGGGTATTGTCTTTTTTATGTGCTCAAGTATCTTTATAAGATCGCCGCTCTTTCGCGCCATGGCGTCTCCGTCCGCAAGAAATACGCGCTCTATATGCGGATATGCCCTGCGCGCCAGATCGAAGTCAAAAAGCACGTCGTCGAGCGGTCTTATGTGAAAGCTCTTCTCCTTATACATATCGCAAAATTTGCAGCTGTTATTCGAGCATCCCACCGTCGCCTGTACTATGAGGCTGTATGCCTCGCTCGGCGGACGGAATACCCTTCCCTCGTATCTCATTCCTATTCTCCGTTCTTCAATGCACTTTTTTTGAAGCATCCGGCCGGATCTGTTCAGCCGACCCTGCCGCCCGACTTTGCCGCCGCGTTCACAAACCTGCGGTATACGTTCGGCGGGAGCATGGGCGCGTCCAGTTTTTCCTGAGTCTCGTCGGATATGCGTCCGTTTTCGGCATATTCCCTGCCCGCGCGCTCGACGTTTGCAAGATATGCCTCCGCAACGCCTTGTACCGGCAGAGACATCAGCGTCGACTGCGCGCAGTATATGATCGGGTTGCCCTCGCCGTAGAAATACTCAAACTGCATGAGCATGGGCTCGCCGTTGAGCCTGCGCTCCGCAAAGCCGCAGCCCGTTATGAGCATTACCGGCGGTCTCTTTTCCCTCGGAACATGGCGTGTGCGCCCGTCCCCGTCCACAGCCTGCTCGGGCGTGGAGAGGGGCAGCAGCCTGTCGAATATGTTTTTTAACGGCCCGGGCAGGCCGTAGCAATACTGCGGAGTGGAAAATATAACGAGCTCCGCACCGAGATACGCGTCTATAATGTCCGTCATGCCGTCGTTTATGCTGCATTTGCCCGGAGTATCGTTCCAGCAGGAAAAGCAGCCCCTGCAGGGCGCTACGTCTGCGCTGCACGCCTCTATCCAGCGCGCCTCTCTGCCCATACCTTTAAGAAAAGCTCTCGTGAGCCTGGATGTATTGCTGTTCTGCCCGCGCGGCGAGCCGGTTATGACGAGTATTCCCATATCAGCCTCCGGATGTCATTTATATATGTAATTATATATCCGGAGCTTCCGGTTGTCTACCGATACAGGCCTCGCATTGACAGATATATCCCCATCGACATACTACTATACACTCATTGAGTTTTGCATCGTTATATGATAATATCAACAAAAAAACGGACGGACATGCGGCATGAGAATGAGACGAAAAAAACATCTTGACGAAAAACTGGCGGAGCTTGCTCCGTTCATGATACCTGTGCGTATCGACCGTCTCAACTATCACACGGCAGTTCTCGAAAAGGACTATATAGACCCCTCGGCTCTTTTCGGACGCAGCGCGCCTCTTTATATGGAGATAGGCTGCGGAAAGGGCCGCTTTGCCGCAGAGCTCGCCTCGCGTGAGCCGGACATAGATATCATCGCCGTCGAGCGCAGTGCGAACGTCATAGCCGACGCGTGCTTTCTCGCGCGCGACCGGGGACTAAAAAATCTGCTATTTATGAATACCGGCGCGGAATATCTCGCAAAGTTCATACCCGGTGGCGCGCTCTCGCGCATATATCTCAACTTCTCCTGCCCCTATCCCAAGACCGGCTACGAAAAGCGCAGGCTGACCGCACCGTTTTTCATCGAGTCCTACCGCACCATGCTCGCACCCGGCGCGGAGCTGCATCTTAAGACCGACAGCGCCGATTTCTTCTCATACTCTATAGAGCAGCTTTTGAACGGCGGCTTCACTATAAAGGAGACTATCTTCGATCTGCATGCATACGATACGGACAACATAGAGACCGAATACGAGGAGCGGTTTGCGGCAAAGGGCTTACCTATATATAAGCTGACTGCGGCGGTCTTATAAAAGCATCGATAAATAAAACAGGGCGAAACGGTCTTTAAAAACCGCAACGTCCTGTTTTTTGCTGTGTTTGCTGTTTATGTTCTTATCCGCAGTGATGCGAGCAATCTCCGCCGCAGTCTCCGTGGTGCTCCTCGTGATGAGAGCACATCACGTCGGGATCGTATGAAAGCTTTCCGTCCATGAGCGCCTGCACCGCCGCGTCCGCGTCTCCGGATACTCCGCCGTATAGCCTTATGCCCGCCGCGTCGAGCGCCTGACGCGCTCCTCCGCCTATGCCTCCGCATATCAGCACGTTCACTCCGCGTTCCTTTAGAAAGTCCGCCAGCGCGCTGTGTCCGCTGCCGTTTGTGCTCTCGATCTCCGAAGAAACGATCTTTCCGTTCTCCATGACATAGAGCTTAAAGCTCTCCGTGTGACCGAAGTGCTGAAAGACGCTCCCGTTTTCATATGTGACTGCGATCTTCATATTACCGTCCTGCCTTTCGTTTGTTAATTTATCGTATACCGGCAAGCTGCCGGCACTTCCCGCTATTTCTCTTCCCCGGCAGCCGCAGCGGCGTCTTTCGCATCCGCTCGCGCTGCCGTCACAGAGCACATAATCCCCTCCGTCGATCAGAAGCGTACTGCCGTTCACGAGACATTCCGCCAGTTTTGCTCGCGCTCCCGCATATATCGCCTGCGCCGTCGTCCTCGCCACGTTCATACGCGCGGCGCATTCCTCCTGGGTCATTCCCTCGAGGTCTATGAGCCGCACCGTTTCGTACTCGTCTATCGTCATGACCGTCTCGCGTCCGTCCGCGCCGTCAGTCGGACCGAAGCGTCTGCATCCCGGCATTGCGCATATGCGCCGTCTCTTGCAGGGTCTGGGCATAGACTGCCTCCTTTTATTTCCGGCATATGCCGTTTATATTATCAGGATATCACGTTTTTGGCATATGTCAATAACCTGTTTTTACACGCTTCTCCGCGCATCTGAATTATCTTGCTTTTTTGCCCTGCGTACTTTATATTGTACATGAGAAAAAATTGGAGCTTTGTAATGTCAAAAAAAGAAAATATACGCAATTTTTGCATAATAGCGCACATAGACCACGGCAAGTCCACGCTCGCCGACAGGCTCATTGAGAGCACCGGCACGGTCGCGCAGCGCGACATGGAGGATCAGCTTCTCGATACCATGGACCTTGAGCGCGAGCGCGGCATCACGATAAAATCTCAGGCCGTGCGCATGATATACAAGCGCGACGGAGAGGAATACGAATATAAC
>CAYVOZ010000149.1:0-7038 GCA_964453325.1 uncultured Christensenellaceae bacterium
TATCTACCAACTGCCGGACCTCTGATAATCTCATCCCCGTGTATAGAAGTAGATTGAACAATGCCAGGAGGGAAGGCTTACTGATGACTGACCGGATCGCCTTAACTTCATCCAGGGTGAAAACCCGTGACCCATTTGATACAAGTGCTGATGTCATGATTATACATCAGCCAGAAGTATATTTAAAAGGTTGTAGTTTTGTATAGAACTACAACATATCAGAGTTCATTCTATCTGTATTTCTTATTCACAGTGTGAATATTGCATTCAGTAACACGAATTCCCGATTCATGGAAATAGTTTTCATGAAAGATATATTGATTCATATCGGTAATATCAGTATGAATTGATGATATTCAATGTAAAAAATAAGAAATTTATTTGTGGTATTACCCGCAGTGCTTTCTACATCAGTTATATCCGCTTTAGACGCGAATGTAAGGTAATAGAGCAACAATGAAACCGATCAAATTAATGATCGGTCCAACAATTACCCATACCTTTTTGATGTAATAGGACCATTTTTCTATGTTATTACCTACCTGTGGGCGTGCTATACTTTCCACGGCAGAGCACACACCACACAAACTATTCTAAAATTGCCCTTATTTAAATCTTGATCGATCAGTTAAAAAAAGGAAGTTTATAGTTCATGCTCCCCGGTTTCACCAGGAACGGGATCGCCACGCCGGTAAAGGGTTTCTACCCGGGGGGTTTCTGACCGGAAAAATTGATGTCTGGTATACCATTCTCGTGTGTGTTCAGATTGCAACATAACCACCAGAACCAGCCTTTACAATTATCGTTCCTACAACGCGGCCCGATCCTTTCTTAAAAATCGCTCTTTGAAGGATCACACTAAAGGCAGACTCACTATATGCCTCCTCAAGTGTGGAAAGTCTCTTCAGAATGCTTTCATTCCTCATTGAACAGCCCCGAATGTTTTTGTAATTTTTCCTGAAGACTGGTATGGCTCCAGGCATCGATCAGTTCAAGGTTGTGAAGATACCGTTCACTCCTGCTTTGAATGACTGCCCCATCATTCCACAAGTGATCATAATCACATAACAAATGTGCCACTTCTTCAGGTGAACGGCCCCGGCAGGGTGAGACGGTTTTTCTGATTCGTTCAAGTGCTGCAAGTCGTTTGAGTGTATTTGGATTCATACGCTCTCAAACCGTCCTAATTTTGCATTATATGAACCTATAACCATTGTTTCAGCCGGTTGACTGTTCTGAATCGCTATCGCACTTCTGGTCATCAGAGCACTATAACAGGCCATACAGGTCTTTAAACAGATATTCGTGCCCGATGCTTGACAGAAACTTCGATCCAAAAGTGGAACTTTAAATCCACAATAATTTTTATAATTTGTCATGATTATTTTCCTCCAATTTTGATAAGCGTTCATCTATGGCATCTAATTCTAAATCCTTCAATCCAGAGAGCGCTGTTGATGCAGCCATAATTGCAGTACGTAAATATTGAATCCTGATTTTATCTGCTTCAGAATCACGAATCCGGCCTTCTCCTGAAGTTTTCTTGCAGCACAGCCGGATGATTTCACTCAAAACCTTCAGGATTTCTGACCGTGTCAATGTGTGACATGGGGGGATCACATCAGTTTTTTGGAAGTTGTAGACGACTTTTTCTGTCATATAAACGCCTCTTTAAGTTTATGTTATTTTAAGCGCGCGATACATGCGCGTTAACCGCTGTTTATAAATACGCGCGCATCTAATATTAATGTAGCGCGTGGAGACCGTGCCGGTGATTACATCCATAGCACCGGTGCGCCTGCGCGCTTTCTTCATGAGGAATTCTATGTCTGAACTTAACTTAAAATCTCAACAGATATACGGCGAAATCGTTAAAGCCGCTGATGCTGCATCTAAAACGTTTATAGAATCAGCCGAACTTGTACGAAATGAAACCAAGGTAGAAACGCGCCGGGAATGTCATGAGGCCTTCGTAAAAGCCTGTGATTCATATCGGGCAGGCTGGTCACTTCCGGCCGGACAGCCGCCTAGTGATGCAATGCCAAGACTCATAGAACAGAAAAGGACAGCATACAAACGCCTGCTTCAGTATCAGAGTTGTATACAGTGGTTTTCAGCAAATCGTAAAGCAAAGTTTAATGAATTCGCAGCAATATGTCAAAAGAACAATATTACAGACCCAGAACAGCAAAAGGTTCTTTATGCGGTCTGTCTCTTCGATGTCCGTTCACTTCTGAAAGAAGTCAATGATAACCAAGATTTACGCTGATTCTTGATTTGAGGCTCAATTCTACCATATTTATCTATCTCCATCCACCATCTTTTTTATCTGATTCTCACCAGTTCATACCGATAATATTGATTCATACCGATGCATACTCTCCCGGTTTTTATCTCCACAGGGGGGGATGGTGACACTTCTAAAAAATGGATTTCAAAAAAGTGTCACCAAGAAATATCAGATTAAAACACCCATATACTGAAAATATAAGATTAAAACGGTTATTTTTGCTTATCATTTTTGAGGGTGACACTTTTTCGAGTTTTACTATAAAGTCCCTTATGAAAATAGAGTGTACGAGCCAACATAGTAAAAAATTCAAAAAAGTGTCACCCTCAATTTTTGAAAACTGTAAAAAATGGATGGAATGTGAAAACACGCTATTTTTATTCGGCTTTTAGGGTGACACTTTTTTTTATTAAAAGTGTCACCCGATAAAAAAGAGTAGATAGATGGTGAAATTTTAAACGAAGCCTTCTAAAGTATCCTTTGTAACTTCTTCACTTTCTCGCTTCCTATCTTCATCTGTTTTCAGTCTTATTCCTAAATACAACCTGCTTGATTTTGTTCGTCCTTTTGTAATGCCTGGATGATCTAGTAAATTCCGGGTGAAGGTGTTTTTACTCATACAGTATTTAATTCCGTTATTAGCACACCAATAACTATAATCCGTGTATAAATCACGGTCTATCACTTTTGCACCATGTTCAATCACTGTATTTTCTTTGAGATAATCCCCTAAAGGGTCTTCATCTTCCTTATATTCTTCAGTCGCGTCTGTGATTGCCTTTGGTTTGAGTAAATGACCTTCTGAATAATACCGCTTTAATCCTTCAATCATCCAATTAAGGATACCAGAACCTTCAGATTCAATTAATTTCCTTTCATAATCCACTATTCTTTTATCTTCTGGTATAATCTGATTGAATGGGATAAGCCATATTCTGCGCCATATTGCCTGATTATACTCATTTATGATAGGTTTGTGATTGGTTGCAAACCAGATTACAGCCTCAACCCTAAATTCTATTTCATTCTGATATAGGGCACGGGCAACGATTGGTTCACCTCCTGATATCTGCTTAATCCATCCGATATCTAATTTTGCGCCTTGTTCACCTTCAGATGATGTAACAAGCCGTTTATATTGTATTCTCACCAGGTCAGACCGTGCCTTATCCGGGTTCTTTTGTATCATCAATGATTGAGGAGCAATATGTATCCCATAATCCCCCATTATCATCCTTAACGTGTTTATGGTTACACTTTTACCGTTCTTACCAGCCCCAAAAGGAATAAAGAATACCTGTGATGGATTGCCGGAGAGAAGAGAATACCCGGCCATGAGTTGAAAGGCTGATATGAGTTCCTTATCATTCCCAAAAACTAGGTTAAGGTGTTCTAACCATTCCGTGCACTTTGCACCCGGATCATATCTCACACCTGCTTTGAAGGTAAGATAATCTTCCTGATTAAATCCCCTAAATTGAAGAGTTTCGATATTTAGCGTTCCATTTTGTAGATTTAATAATTCAGTTTTGCTGTTCCACATACCCGGCGTTACGGACATATGAGGAGCAGCGGTTTTGAGCATATCACTACGGGCACGTTCTGAAGATGATTTCTTCATATGCTTGTAAACCGTTTCAGCTTGCTTTTCATCCCCCTGTTGATACAATACCTTTATTTCATCGGCCATTTTTGCAATGGTGTATTGTGCGGCCTTCTTTGCACACCCGTTATTATCTAGTAACCAGATTTCACCATTCCATAAATACCAGGCATTTTTTGAGAAATCAAACCTGAATTTATCACCGTATAGTGCTTGAAATCTTAAACCGTTTCCTATATCTGTGAGATTTAGTTGAGTGATTGAAAGGGGTGTATCATCACGAACCTGAAGCCCGGTGTCCTCATCAATTTGTTGTTTTTTCTTCTTCCCAGCAGGATCATAAACGTCCTTAATCTCAAGAGCCTTCGGTATGGTATATTGCCGTGTCCGGTCCCAATCTTCATCATAGAGTTTTGACTGCCTGACTATCAGATCAATCATTTGAGGGTCACGAATCGAAGCCCATGATACGATATCTGATAATGCCAGGACTGCTTCTGATGGTGAATCATACCCGGATGTATCACCATTGTATAAGAGTTCAAATTTCGGGTTAGTCCTGCACCGTCTCTTCACTTCGGTGAGTGAAACAACCTCCTCCCCTTCTGTGGGTATCTGTGGAGATGTTTCTTTTATATTATCCGGCTTGTCATTAGATACCACTTCATAAAATTTGTTTATCGCTTCCTGTGCACCGTTTAGAGTGTTTGGACTGCCTTCTACCTGATTCCCGGTGACAGCAATAAACCGATCTTTATCATAAATCTCAAAATCTCCCCGTCTGCATTTAGAACCAGGTTTCTTACCCAGGCACCAGATGTGTAAACCAAGCCCAGAATGGGATATTTCAGTGAAAGAATTAAATTCTCGTGCTATCTCTAAAAATTCTCCCATTTTGCCGGTATTCTCTTTATCATCCAAGTCGATACAAACGATCTCATTATCAGATGATAGTTCAAACCCGATTCCAGTATATCCGCCATTGTTAAATTCTTTGACCACTAAATTAAAATCTGACCACGTTTTAGGGTTAGAACAAGAAGCCATTTTCCCGGCGATACTATACGGGTGTTTTTCTAGTTTCCCTTTTTTCCCGGGTTCAAGTCTCCACAGAACCCAGGAGGGGATCGCCTTGAGTTCATCGGGTATTGAATCGAAATTTACCCCGCTCACGATTGCCCACGCTCCGGTATGTGTTCAAGATTTGTCTTCAGAACGGTTCTTAAATCGTACACACATGAATTTACAAGGATTTTAGAACCATCTTTCAGGATGACAGAATAAATACCCGGTTGCAATCCGTGTTCAATTGAACGGATTTCATCCGAATGAACGAATCGGACAGGATACCCTGATCCATCAATTTCTGAAATGAATTCACTCATTCCGGGGATTCTCCTCAAGTGCCTTTTTTCCTGTTTCTGTCAGAAAAAACGACTGTTTTAATAAACCATCGTGAATGAGGTCACGCTTCCGTTGTCTGACTGTTTGTGGTTTTAATCCAGTTTCTTCAGAAAGTCGATGGACATCTTTAGGGGTAAAATCCCCCGATTTTTCTACTGTTTCAAGTATTTTTGTATAAATTTCGTTCATTTTACAAAATCTCCTGAAAAACAGAAATGAAAAAGTGTAACACCCGCGCGGGGTAGTTATTAAATCTCACAAAATCGAATATAATATTTGATTTTGCAATCTTTTTGTGTGCTCAAAAACTTTGGCGAGTAGTGGAGCACACAAACGCTTTTCCGAAAACTATTTATCAGTATATACTATTTGTATCTCATCCTATTTAAAATGGCACTTGCGATATCAATAAAACAGACTTCAATCTAAGAACGGGAATGTTTAAAAAGAGTTTCTGTAATATGTTATGTTGTATTCATATCAGTATGAACTGATTCGTATTTCTTCCGCGCTTCGGTCATGAGTTCATAATATTCTGTGTATTTGTTCCGGGATAAGGAATAATCAAGTTTAACTATCTGGGAAACTTCAGAGTCGGTGAATCCAAAAAGATCCTTCTGAATTTTTCGTTTGTTCTTTTCTCCTGTTTCAGTCTGTCTTGCCTTGATAATCGGTGAAAATTCTTTCATGAACTGCCGGATATCAGAAGACAATTTTTCCCTCTCTGTCTGGTCAGGCTTTCCAGTATTCACGGCTTCATATCCCTCCGGTATTGGTTCTTTTTTCACTGGTATGTTTGTATGGCTCTCATTCCGTTCGGCCGGTATAGGTGCCTCTATGGATTGATTCATACCGGTAATATCAGTATGAACTAATGTTGATTGAACCGGTTCAAGTGTTTTAATCCCCTTTCCTTCTGTGGATATCTCTTTTTTCAGTTCTTCGAGAATGTCCCTCTTCAGTGATTCAATATCCACAATAGGAGGAAGAGGATTGGATTGATTCATATCAGTAACATCAGTATGAATCTGTTCATCTGATAACCACTTTTCTAGTAATTCAACAATCACGCCGGATAGGGTTCTTTTTTTTGCGTTTACCTTCTCCCTTACCTTCTTTTCTATTTTTGGGTTAATTGTGAATGTTAATCGGCTATCCTTGATCTCTTTTTTGGCAACCATCTTAATCAGTCCTTATCAATTCATATTGATTCATACTGATAAAAAGGTATTGATTCATACCCGGCCGTTCCTCATTCCCCAGCCTTCGACCTCTCCACAGATATCATGATATTCCGAATCAGTGAACGTGAGGTTCAAATAGTGCCCTATCTGTGTGCTTTCCTTATGCCCCTGTGAAAGTGCAATCCGAACAGCCTTATCTTCATGACAGGTCATGAGCCATGACTCCCAGGTCTTTCGTGTGCTCCTGACAGTAATACCGTATGGGTTAGATGGATTCTCCGGTTTAGGTAGTTCAGATAGGTGTGCAGCACGGCACCACCGGATTAAGTTCCGTTGCCATGAATAGGGTGACTGTGGATATACTGGATTCTTCAAGAACTCACGAACCGCCTGAAGTCCCTTCTCATTCAAAAGGATGTTTCGGTCTCTCTGTGTTGCCTTCGCCTTCCCTGATACTATCAGAATGGTCTTTCTCTCTTCATCGAATAGCAGGGGGTTATCTACCAACTGCCGGACCTCTGATAATCTCATCCCCGTGTATAGAAGTAGATAACCCC
>CAYVOZ010000150.1:0-6877 GCA_964453325.1 uncultured Christensenellaceae bacterium
CTCGAAAACGCCGGAAAACGGCTTGCGGGAGAGCGGCATGGTCGCACGGTTTGCAACCGTCCAAACGCCCGATGCGCCAAGAAAGCCCGCGCAGCAAGGGATTTCTGCCCGTACATAGAAAAAGAATCCATACGGTTTCCCATACGGATTCTTTTCTATCAGACTGGATGTCCGATTGTGCGTCTGGACATCGGGGTTGATAGAAAGCGACAGTTCTAATTGGGAAAACGTAATCCGACACGGGTTCTAAGATAGAAAACGTATTCCTTATTGGTTTTGCAGGATTGCAGGATGCGCTTTCATAAGGCTGCAAGCCTATCTGTTTGTGAAAGCGCAAGCTGATGGGTTTGTTAGCTACATTTCCTGCTTGCAAACCTTTGCATTATAATAAGTACCTATGTATTATGTTTTGTTGGATTTTCCTTTGTTGCCAGTACGCACCGCGAGAATAACACCACCAACAACACATAATAGATAAGGCCCTACTCCCCGGATAAAGTTCCCAACTTTATCGACAGTTTTAAGGGCGAACGCTTTCCGTTTAGCCTTCTTCTCTTTCTTCTGCTGATCCGACATTATCAATCGCCTCCAAAATCTGTTCTCCGGTCACTTCTATTATGATGGTATCTGGATTGGTAAGGAACACTTGCTGAGCTTCACGTTTTATTCGTCCCAGGTATGCGTCTGGCGCATTGTACCATCGTTCATCACAGATGCCGATGAAATCCTCACTCCTTTTCAGGTTTCCAAGCGAGCTTCTCTTTAGAAGCTCATCATCTGGGGTGAAGATATCCTTGTAAGTTTGCCGCTCCCCCAACAGCGCATAGGCATATGCCAAAAGTTGCGATGATGTCAGATAGTAGCCGAACAATTCCTGGACTTTTTCATATCCAGTAACGATTCTCTCTCTATAACCTTTTTTGAAAAGTGTTGCCCAAATAACAGCCCACTCGGATTGAGGTATCTCAGGCATCTTTTGCATTTCTGCAATCAGCCTCTGTGTGATCTTCCCTCTGGTTAGATTTAGATGAGTGATTGCGCCCTTAATCAAATCACGTTGGTTTTCGAGATCGTCGACACTTTGAACCTGCGCCAACTGATCTCTCATACCGCGAAGCTCACCGAGGAGGCTTTCGTCGTAAGTCTTCTGAACTTCAATAACCCGCGAACGCACCTCGTCTAGCACTGCCGCCATTTGCGCCAACTGCTGTTGTATGGCAATAGTGGTCAGGTCATGCGGGATATTACTATGGAGCACCCCAGCATCCTTGATGATGACGTGACCTCTATTCCCGAAGTTATTCAGGCCAACGATTTCTCCAACCAACTCACCGGTTGACTTCTCCATAAACTTCAGATTTCCTTCCGTAAAGTCCTTCTGAAGCTTTTTGGGTACTTCAGCCAAGTAGACTGTGCCACGCTGAATGAACTTGACTACATCAGCTCCAATTTCAGTTTGTTTAAAAACCGTTGTCAGTGCTTTTGAAATATTGGCACTGCTTATGTTGGAAAGCCCCTTTGCAATTCTATCACGGTCTGTGGCAGGTAGGTTTCTGTCATCTGCTAGCCCGGTTTTAGTAATTTCCCTGCGGGGCGTCTTATCATTGTTGTCCATCCATGCCACCTCACGAGCAGTTGTTACTTAATAATACCATGTACGCCTGTGAATTCATGACGGCGTTTGATACAGCTCCTTGCCAACTTTCTGCAAGTTTATCAGCTAACTAAAACGCAAGTCAGGTGATCGCCATGCAGACGAACAACGCACAATACTATCTAAATAAGGATTCCTTCGCAGTGGTCAACCTCATGCTGTATAATCTGCGCTGTCCAGCCAGTAAACGTTTGCTTACGCGGTTTGAAGGCTTCGTCCAGCCACTTGACTTCAATAGACTGGTAGCGCGTGGTCTTCCTAGTACCCGATAGCGAGAGACACCCTTCCTCTGTGTCGTAGGGAGATGTTTTACTTACAATCTCGGGATTAGCCATCACAAGTATCATCGGGCCGACTACGACTACGATGATACGCTTGTTCACACCGATCATGTTAGCTGCCATGCCGACGCAGGAGTCAAGATGGGCGGATAGCGTATCCTTGAGATCGCGTATAACAGCTGCATCCTCTAGCGTTGTTGCGACGTTCTTCCTGCTAAGCAGCATAGCATCTTTACAGATCGGTCGAATCATGCTTATCACCCCTTCAAATTATTAGAATGTCTACAGATCACGGAGGCTATTTAGAAAGCTTGTTTCCATCTCCAATAGGGTATATCCTATTGCTTCAGCAAACATTACTGGTACTGCATTACCAATTTGACGTCCAATTATTGATTCGGATTCGCCATAGAAAACGTAATCATCTGGAAATGTCTGAATAGCCGCAGCTTCTCTTAAAGAAATTGCCCTGTCCTGTTCGGGATGCCCAAATCGCCCATTAGATAGGCTAAAGCATTTTGACGTTAGTGTTGGAGCTGGCGCATTCCATGACATTCTACCATACACGTCGGTATGACCAGAACTCTTTTTTTTATGGCAGTGTAATACTAATTCTGGCGGCCATGCAGTTCGCGAACCACCGTCATGTGCAGTTGCACGAATACGACGGAGGTTTAGGTCCGTCAAGCTGGCGGCTCGATGATTAGCAAAATGCTCATCTGAATCTCCAGCAGCAATAGGAGGAAAGTGAGCCATCACATCCGCAACTGTTCTATATGGGTGTTCCTCTGTACCATAAGTGGGTTGTGGTAATAACACCTCCGTAACTCGCGATGCAATAAGCAAGAGCCTTTTTCTATTTTGCGGCACTCCAAAATCTTTAGCATTGAATACGGAATAGCGGTAGTGATATCCGTTGTCACGTAGCATAGCCAGAAATGTCTCAAATACATCCCGCCCTTTTCCCCTTATTCCAGGGACGTTTTCCACAAGGACATAGGCAGGATGATATTCAAGAATCAAATCGCCAAATGCAATAAGCAAATTACGATCTCGATGTTCTTCGCGAGAGCGCCTTTGTTGACTGAATGGCTGGCACGGCGCACAACCGGCGAATAAGGTATCATTGGCTTCGTCGATATCTGGTATGAGATTAGTGATATCGTCACGTTCTATTTCTGTTACTCCTTTTTCGATATATATCCCGTGATTGTTTTCTTCATATGTGCGCCTATAGTCCTTGCAAATATCAACCCCTGCAAGGACTTCAATACCAGCATTAAGTAACCCTCGGCTAATCCCACCGCCACCGCAGAAAAAATCAATCGCTCTCATTCGAATATCTCATCCACCCAATTATCAGTATCAAGCGTAGGTACTCCAGGTCGACATGCAGTGTGCAGGTATGCCCATGAAGCTCGCTCGCGATATGGACTGCATAGTGATGCAACTCGTATCCACTCAGCGCCCCTTGTTCTTGGATCGCTGTTATACATTATTGAAGTTATTCTGATTAATGCAATGTGTTTAAGATCAAAACAAAGGTCGGGCAATATTCCTCTGACATGAGGAAGATAGATTTTTGAATCTTTATAGCCTGTGTTCATTGTACTACCCATCCGGGTCCTTCTATCGTTGTACTTGGGAGTACCTTTTGCTCTTGCGAGATTAAATGCGTTATCAATTGATGAAAAACCTGTATTTAGCGCAATAAGTACATAAGCGTCATCATTTGCGAACGATAAATCGCAAGAAGGCGTAAGGACAATTGCGAATTTATCATCTTCCGATTCTTCTGTCTCTAAACACTGTAATATATCTCCAGTAAACAATTGTTCTCCTATTGGAGGTAATATGTACTGTACCCAAGCTGGGAGTTTCTCGCTCATCACAGTTTTTTGAAAGAACTGCGTTATCCGGCTACTAAAAAGATAATCTAGGACTTCATCTGACGCTTGTGCAGATGAAGCCTTTATCGTTGGGATTGCACTTGCAGAACTAATTAAAGCCGCATTGAGCCTTTTACGTATACGAGTAATAGATGGTACAATATCTGCAAGATAATCCAATTGTTCTATAACAGGTTGCTCATCTCCTTTGAGTATTCGTTTGAACAAAGGCTCTTGTGCCATTGCCTCTATTTCAGCGTCTTCGATATTATAGACATCAGCATAGCCAGAAAACAATATTGTCGGGCGGAACTTGTTTTTCCATATCAAGTTAAAAATGGAATCTCCTCTCCTATCATCTTCTGTTACGTCATCTTTCATGTCCAAAACAACAATATCAGGATTGTATTCATCGAGCTCGCTTATACCTTCTTGGAAACCAAATAACTTTGCTTCCCAGTTCTTGGACGTGGCATAATCCATGATCCCTTTGACATCATTAGCTTTATCTTCAATAACCATTAATTTCATATGTAGGCCTCCAGTCAATCTCAAACAGTCGGTACATCAAAAACAAATGTCGCACCTGATAACTCCCCAGGTATCTGTACGGCAATTTTTCCTTGGTGTCTAGCTAAAACTTCAGCTACAATAACTAATCCCATACCGATTCCATGAGCTTTACTAGTGACACCCGGTTCAAAGATTTTCTCCGCATTCTCTCGTAACACTCCAGTTCCGGTATCGTTAATCTTTAGCGTTAGCCTTTTAAATGCACTTGTATTACTATCATGACAAATTGAAATATTAACTCGTCTCTCACCAGAATTAGCTTGATCTATCCAGTAAATAGCATTATCAATAAGATTGACTATAACGGTCTGCAATTCACCTGGATGTAAACCAATTGATATGTTTCCTGGAATCTCATAGTTCACGATTATCTTTGATTTTTCAATTCTATCATTTAAAAAGCTAAGACTCATTTCAATTTCCTTTTTGAGATTACAAGTATAGCTTTTCTTTTTAAAACCTGTGGAGTATAGCGGAGCAAAGCTATTTGCTACAAGCATCATCCTCGCATGACTCTCTTGTGAAATTTTATAGTAATCAAGCGTAGTACTGTCAAAGCTTTTGAGATACTTTTCCACAGATCCTAAGAATCTCTTTATTGAAGTAAGACCACCGCGAATTTCATGCAAAATGAAAGAAGCCATAGATCCAGCCGTTGCTACTTGACCATAATAGTACAAACGACTCCGTACATCGTCAATTTTTGATCTCGACTCATTTTCGTAGTCGCGAACAAGCTGTAAGACTTCGCTTGCCGCCTGCCCTTTCTTAACGGCTTGCACGGCATCAGCAACAAGTTTTTCGGGCGATAGAGCTGAAAAAACATCAACGAGAGATGGCTCTTTTCGTTTCCGTTCTCGATCCATATCTCTCATGTTTTCCAATTGACCAATTATCGATTTTATGATTGCACAGAATTCGATGTTCTCTTTCGTGTCAACCAGTTTCTCTCTATCTGTCGTGTCACGAATCTCCGGATTGGTATCCGCGCCAATACGCACAATGCCTAACATCTGGCTTGTGCTCATTCGCTTACCAATATCGCTTATTCTCCGTGTATCTAAACCAATCCAATCGCGGGAAGCCTCTGATTTTGGTAATACCAGAACGCCATCGCGATATATCGAGATCCCTTTATAAGCTCGTAATGTACTGCGAACAGCCCCTTTATTCATGTCAAAAGCATCCGCAATATCCCGAATTGAGTCAACATCCAAATCCCAAGCCCTGATTTCAAGTGAAAAAGGCCCGCAAGAAGCTTGATGCACGTCAATTCGCGTTTTCTTTAGGGAAACCACATCAGTTGCAATCTGTGCAGCAAAAACATCGTCCCAAGATAAATTTCCTTTATCCTCGCGCGTTTTAAGCGAGCGAGGGTTCTTATAGTCATATTCCCACGTTGTGCTGCCGGTTTCATCTACTGAAGCAATAATACGATAAATTGGCGTTCGTATAAAAGCTGGCGGTAGTATCTTCATGCTACTACTTTTGTAGTTAGCCAAGATATTCGATGCAATGGTGAGCGTCATGGAAAAATCAGATACTTCTTCGAATGGCGACATAATTCTACTTAAGTTATCTTGCAATTCTTTAAAATCAGATTCTGCCCACATACTCTTCAGGTTACTTATAATTATTCTTGTTCCTGTATCTGTAATTAAGCTATAGTGCTCAAGTTCTTCGACTTGAATACTACAAGGAAAAGTCCCGTCTGGATCAAGGAAAGATTTCCAATCGATGCTGACATGAAGGTAAGTATCATCCTGATGTTTTGTATAGATATCTAGCTTATCTCCTAATCGAGCAGAAGAAAACCGTCCCATTCCCTTATTCCCTGAAACACGCCTTAAAGAACCTCCGCGAGAGATTGTAGGATGTTTCCTTTTATATGGAGTAGCTACGACTGCCCAAACTTTTTCTATGGTATCGCGAGTCATGCCGACGCCATCGTCAGATACTTCGATAAACGTATCACCGTTGTTGTTTCCAAACACTATATTAACATGATACGCATATGCATCGTAGCTATTCTTAATTAGCTCCATAAGCGCAACAACATCATTGGTTACAAGGTCGGGTCCGAAAGCCGCAAATGCATTCGGGTGCATGGTGATTGGTATTTGCTTAATCATTCTAACGTTCCCTTCCTTGCATCATGATTTGTTGGCTGTCCCTTTGTCAAGACACCAACCGAGCACAGCCTTTCTATCAGTCTATGCCTAACGGAGTGTTTTAACTCACATTCCCATATCCGTAAGACCCTCCATCCTCGCGCTTCAAAAAGCGCGGTAACTTCGTGATCGTGTTTCATATTGGCAGCGCGTTTTTTCTGCCAATACGCTTTGTTGTTTTCAGGCTTAGTGTTCCTGCAGTCGTGTCCATGCCAGAAGCATCCGTCCACGAACACGGCAATGCGTTTGTCAAGGAATACGAAATCGGGATGTCCTTTGACGCGGTAGTTACGACGCCAACCCGTTATT
>CAYVOZ010000151.1:0-6836 GCA_964453325.1 uncultured Christensenellaceae bacterium
TGGTGTATTGCTATCTCTGTTATTTTTTTATATATTGGTTGACACGCGTAATGCCTCGCTGTATAATTTGTATATAGTATTGAATATTTCCTTTGAAGATGCGGCTGTTTTTATTAAAGGGGTTCGTATCTAAAAGGTCAAAGTTAGACAAAAAGCCCATCGTAAGATGGGTTTTTTCGTTCCCCGCTTATCGGCGAGCAACCGGGTGAAGCCGAGGTTCGGCGCAGCGCACGAGAGTGCGCAAGCTTTGGCCGCCAAAGGCGGACAAGCCCCAACAGTGGGAGCCCACCGGGCGAAGCCGAGGTTCGGCGCAGCGCACGTGAGTGCGCAAGCTTTGGCCGCCGAAGGCGGACAAGCCCCAACAGGGGGAGCCCACCGTGCGAAGCCTAGGTTCGGCGCAGCGCACGAAGTGCTCGAAGCTTTGGCCCCCGACGGCGGGCAAGCCCCAACAGGGGGAGCTCACCGGGCGAAGCAAGGTTCGGCGCAGCGCACGAAGTGCTCGAAGCTTTGGCCGCCGAAGGCGGACAAGTCCCAACAGGGGGAGCAACCGGGCGAAGCCGAGGTTCGGCGCAGCGCACATGAGTGCGCAAAGGTATGGCTGCCCATAGGAAGACAAGCCCAAGAAGGAACTAAAAAGATTTGCCAAAAATACTGAAAATACCGCTGTCGTAAAACATAGCAGTAAAACCGGCAGCGTTCTGCTTGCACAATTCCGTCAATCACTCAACTTATTGTGGATATCTGCTGTGTTGTTAAGAGGTTTTCATAAGAATATTAATGTTTAGCCGTTGACCGGCTTTTACCATTGCAGTGATGCAAAGACATATTACTCATACTTCGCATTTCTTAGAGCGGGACGTCCATCCCTCATAAACCAAACCGAGGAAAAGTCAAAAGTCGGGTAGGATCCTTCGCGAGACGCGTCCTCTGTGCTCAGATAAACAATATCACTCTCATAATCATCTTCTCCGACGGCATATATGCCGCATCCACGCTTTCTGTCGGAGCCGTCAAAAATGCAGTAAGAAAAATCCGTTTCATTGTAGTCAATATTGGCGCTTACCCAACAGTTTCTGATCTTGTCTCTGATAGGACTATGCGATCTCTCTGCTATCACACCTATGTGCCTATTGCCGGTACCTGATGCAGATAAATCAATTGAGACATAACAATCGCGTATTCGATATTGCGAGAATATTGCAGCATTCTCCAAGGTAGCTGCAATTCCGCCTATGTACATTGCTCCGTCTACGGCTTGTATTGTACTGTTTACATAGCAACACTCAATACGTCCTTGATTCACAACAGCTAATCCGCCGACAAAGCCTCTGACAGAGTAATAGTTATTTGTACTGGCAGAAAGCGCGGCACGACTTCCGCACCCGTATAAAACTCCTTTGTTGTTTATGCAAAAAGATGCGATGTTGCTGCTGGAGTTCGAGATCTTCAGACTTACGCTTGAATCGATCAGGCAGTGTTCTATCCTTCCGTTGTTCGTGTGACAAAGCGCAGCGGCGTACTTCCCTTTGACATCGATATCGCTGCTGCATATCGTCAGATCCTTGATCGTGCCGAAGTTTTCCGAGAAAAGACCGTCACAAACGGAAGAGTCTTTAACGCTGCCAAAGGAGATCGAATGCCCGTTTCCATCCAATATGCCCCTGAACACGTTTTCCGTTTGTGAGATAATATGCAGATCGGAGCCGAGAATATAGTGTCCGCTTTCGTAATTGTCTATTTCAGAGAAGTCCTCGGCGGTATTTATCTCTATCACACCTACACGGTCCGGCAATGTCAAAAGAGAATACATGCCTCCGCTGAGCATAAGTATCGAGATCAGAACTATCGGGATACGCAGTCGTTTATCTCTTGCGAGCAATACCGAAAAAAAGCATAAAAAGAAAATACAGCCAGCGGCTAAAGGCGTAACGAGATTCACGTTCACACCGTCCGCCAAAGCTTCTCTTAGCAGTGAGGGTATGTAAAACGTCAACAATAATACGGATATAAGGGTAATTATAAGAATGAAAAAGGCGATGACGCCCGATGTGATGGCTGACCTCCGATATTTGTTTGTAAATACTTCGAGCTCACGGATATCCTTCGCCGACGCTTTTAAGAGTGTCTGATCCTCTTTAGGAAGTCTGTTCAGCTTGATTTCGCATGTTTTGCATAAGGACCGGTCCTTTTCCATATGGGAACCGCATATTGGACAATGATGCATTTAAATATCCCCCGTAAATTTACCTTGCAATGATATACCTGCTCTGACGTTAATAAAGGCAAGGCTCAATCCCACATGGATGGCGGTACTTCCTCGCCTTTTTCATTTACTACTTTTCCTCTGTCATTGTATAGCTGCTCCCCGGTTCTGAAGTCACGCCACGCAGATGGCGTAGCAGAGGATGAAAGAGGCTGCGTTATCCCCACGAGCTCATTAAAACGATCCTCTACCGCCTGCTTGTAAAAAGAGGTCTCATGACTGAACGAACGGCGATAAGAGGAAGCAGCTGTTTTCGCTTCATTATCTTCTCTTTTCTTTGTCTCCGCCATGGCACCCTCCGGGTCTATCTCCAGCTGCCTTATGTATAAAGCATCCCGAGTATCGGTAAACTGAGGAACTTTCACAGGAGCTCTTGACTTTCGGGCCTTCCATACTATAAGAGAACAAGCGTATGCTATCAGGGCGAAATTACAGAGTATGAGAAAGAACTTGGTCGGATCAGGAAGCTGAAAGCGTCTAAGCATATTTAAGATCAGATAGAGCAGCGCTATCAAAACGAGGGCCAAAATCTCCCAAAGCAGGAATCTGCCTGCACGCTTACTTGGATTAATATTTTCGGAACTATAGCTTTCTGCCTCATTCCGAAGCCGGTCAAAAGTCTTTATACTCCCTCTAAGCATTTCGATCTGTGTTTCAAGGATGGATCGACGGCTCATAGCATACCTCCGTAATTATGATCTCAGAAAATGTTTGATAATATTGAGTTCGGACCATATATGTTTATAGACATCGGTGCACGGTTTATATAGTGCTCAGAATAACAAACAAAATACAGCTCTATGAAAGAAATACGGCGTTTCTCGATGAATGATCTTTTAAATAACAATATGATTATACATAATATAAACCATGATTACCAGCAGGATGTTAAAAATCATACTTATGCATTTCGGCGACAGAGCTTCGGGCTGTTGGTAAATAAAGAAATAAAAACTATTAAAGTAAGATATTTTGCATAAAATGCCGTCGTTTTCTTGTTATAATGAAAATATAGCAGATTTAAACATAGTCAGTATAACTCAACTGAAAAGGGGACAGTCGATATGAGCGAAGAATCGGATCTTCGGAGATACTTAACCGCGCAGGATGGACGGGGTTGGATGCCCGGGTATGCAGAGGCGCTCGCAGAGATAAGAAACGGACAAAAGACAAGTCATTGGATATGGTATGTTTTCCCTCAAATAGGCGGTCTTTCGGACAATCCGAGTAAAAACTCCGCGTATTATGCTATAAGCGGACTCGCAGAGGCTGGAGCATATCTTGCGCATCCTGTTCTCGGAGCAAGGCTTCGGGAGATATCAGAAGCCGTGCTTTCCGCGGGCTCGGACAATGCGCGTCATATTATGGGAAGTGGGATAGATAAGATGAAGCTTCAAAGCTGCATGACGCTTTTCGAGCTTGTAAGCGCAGAAGATACGGTTTTCTCACAGGTGCTCGACAGGCTCTATCATGGCGAACGCGACAGTAAAACCCTGCGGCTATTACACCTCAAGTGAGGAGCAGCTCAGATGCAGTAAGGGCTGGCAGGTAAATCGTGCCGACCCTTTTGCATCGGAACATGCTCCGAATTGGGGTCAATGACAATACAGGCACTTTGACCTTCACCGCAAAAAAGTGGTAGGCAAGCGAAGGGCAAAAAACCGAAGCGCCAATAGGGCGCGAATGTTTTTTGACCGAGAGCGCAGCTGTGCTTTTTCTCAGACGGAGACGAGCGCGCCCTGTGGGCGAAGAAGCGAGCCGGAAGTCCACTGAACAAAGGAGTTTTCGGAAGCCCGCGAGGGCAACGAAAACGACTATTGTGAAGTGAAAAGGAGCACCAGCGTCACAAGACAATGCCCCCATCGCTTTATGCGATGAGGGCATGTCAGTGTTGCTTGGTGGGATGTATTTACCACTGACGACACAGATATTAGCTTTTGCCCTTCGCCGCAAAAAAGTGGTAGGCAAGCGAAGGGCAAAAAACCGAAGCGCCAATAGGGCGCGAATGTTTTTTGGCCGAGAGCGCAGCCGTGCTTTTTCGCGGAAAAGGAGCACCAGCGTCACAAGACAATGCCCCCATCGCTTTATGCGATGAGGGCATGTCAGTGTCGCTTGGTGCGACGTGGTGCCGCTGACCGGGGTCGAACCGGTACGAGATCGCTCTCACGGGATTTTAAGTCCCGGGCGTCTGCCAATTCCGCCACAACGGCTCACAACAAAAAGATTATATATCATGACGTGTTTTATGGCAAGAAAAAAGACATAAAAACACCGGAAACCGATAGAAAATATCTGTTCGCGGTGTTTTCTACTGTTTTGACAACCGGAAAATACTATTTATCAATCAGAGTATAAGCGTAAAAACATCATTTCCGTAATATACCGCGCAGGACATACATATTTTCTACTGCAGAGGGAAATGCTGTTCATAAAACAATGCGCAAGAGCTGCGCATCGGCATTAAAAGGAGAATAAAATGAAGGTACTGAACTATATTGCTTTGACTCTCGTTATAATAGGCGCTATCAACTGGCTGCTCATAGGTCTTTTCGCGTTTGACCTCGTTGCGGCGATCTTCGGGGGGCAGACCGCCGTGCTGAGCCGTATTATCTATGCTATAGTCGGCGTAGCGGGTCTTTGGGCGATCTCCTTCTATTCAAAGATCGGCCATCACAGCGGAGACTGAACGCATTTAGAAAACAAGGCGGACGTACTCCCGGGAGTGAACGTCCGCCTTGCCGCACATATCCTGAGTTCAGGGCTTCTTTATGAAGTCCGTTCCCATATAGGGCTTTAAGGCATCTGGGACTTTTATGCTACCGTCGGCCTGCTGATAGTTTTCCATTATAGCTGCAACGGTGCGCCCTACCGCGAGTCCGCTGCCGTTAAGCGTATGGACAAGGCAGGTCTTGCCGTTAGCGTCCTTATAGCGTATGCCCGCGCGGCGCGCCTGAAAGTCCTCAAAGTTGGAGCAGGAGGATATCTCCACATAGCGATTATAGCTGGGCATCCATACTTCTATGTCGTATGTCTTTGCGGACGAGAAGCCGAGGTCTCCCGTGGAAAGCGTTACTACGCGATAGGGCAGCTCTAACTTTTGGAGTATCTTTTCGGCGTCGTGCGTGAGCTTTTCAAGCTCGTCATACGACGTCTCCGGCTCGACGAATTTCACGAGCTCGACCTTATTGAACTGATGCACGCGTATGAGCCCGCGCGTGTCTCTGCCCGCGCTGCCGGCCTCCGCACGGAAGCATGCGCTGTATGCGCAGTGCTTTATGGGCAGCTTCGCTCCATCCAAAATGCTCTCGCGGTACATGTTGGTAACAGGCACCTCCGCCGTGGGTATGAGGTAATAGCTCGTACCCTCTAACTTGAACATATCCTCTGCAAATTTGGGCAGCTGACCCGTGCCGTACATAGAGCGCTCGTGGACGATATAAGGCGGAAATACCTCCGTATAGCCGCTCTCGCCGGTGTGTACGTCGAGCATAAAGTTATATACGCTGCGCTCCAGCCTTGAGCCGAGCCCCTTGTAAAAGAGAAATCTTGTGCCGGTGACGCTTGCGCCCTTTTCAAAGTCGAGTATGTCGAGCTCCTCGCCGAGATCCCAGTGCGGCTTGGGCTCAAAGCCAAAGCTCGTGGGCTCCATAAAGCGGCGCTGCTCGATGTTATCCGCGTCGTCCGCGCCCGTGGGTACGGAGGGATGCGGAGTATTGGGTATGGATAAAAGCAGGGTCTTGAGCTCGTCGTCTATGCTCTTGAGCTCGTCGTCGGCGGTCTTTATCTCGTCGCCTAAAAGCTTCATCTCCGCGAATATCTCGTCGGTGGGCTCGCCCTTCTTTTTAAGCGCGGGTATCTGCTTTGAGACCTCGTTCTTCTTTGCCTTCTTTGTCTCGGTGTCGGCTATGAGTGCGCGGCGCTTCTCGTCGAGCGCAAGCAGGCTGTCGATGTTGGTCTTTTTGCCTCTGCGGTCGACCATTTCCTTTATCTCTGCGGGGTTCTGTCTTATTCTCTTAATGTCCAGCATTGTTATATCTCCCTTTCGGTTTACATTCTTGCGGGGGCCTTTATCCCTAAGAGATAAAGACTTGTCTTTAAAACTGTTGCGGCGGCGTCGGCGAGCATGAGCCCGGCGGCGGTCGCACCCTTGTCCTCGCTTATGACGCGGTTATCGTAATAGAAGCGGTTGAACGCCTGCGCGAGCAGTATCGTCTGACGCGCGATTACGGAGGGCTCGTTTTTCTCCATGGCACGTATGACCACGGACGGGAAATCCGCCAAATACCGCAGCACGCTGTATGCCTGGTCCCCGGTGAGCACAGAGTAATCCGGCTCAATTCCCGCATAGTCGCTGCCCGCCTTGCGCAGAAGGCTGCGCGCCCGCGTATGAGTATACTGTATGTACGGGCCGGTCTCGCCCTCAAAGTTGAGCACGCGGTCGAGATCGAAGGTTATGTCCTTTATGCGCGCGGAGGACAGCGTCGAGAAAACGAGCGCGCCCACGCCTATATCGCGTACGGCCTGCTCCTTGTCCTCCATATCCGGGTTCTTCTCGTCGATTATAGTGCGGGTC
>CAYVOZ010000152.1:0-3591 GCA_964453325.1 uncultured Christensenellaceae bacterium
GTCGCCCTGTGCCGGCGGTATAAGGCAGTCTCCGCCGTAGCCTATGAGGTCGCGCCGGCCCGCCTTTAAAAGCGCCTCGCGCACAAGGCCGTAGTTTTTGGAATCATAGAACTGTATTAGCGCGCGCTGCATGGCCTTTTCGTGCGGGTCCCGAGGTATATATACCTCGCTCATATCGCGCGGGTCGAGCCCGGTATAATACATGCAGGTCGAAAGCGTGGAGGGCGTGGGATAAAAATCCTGCACCTGCTCGGGACGGTGTCCCGTTTTCTTTATGTACTCCGCCAAAAGTATGGCGTCCTCCATGCGGCTGCCGGGATGCGACGACATGAGATACGGCACCAGAAACTGCTTTCTGCCGAGCTTTGTATTCAACTTTTCGTACTCGCGCAAAAATCTGTAATAGACTTGCGCCGGGGGCTTGCCCATATACGTCAGCACGCGGTCGCTTATATGCTCGGGCGCGACCTTCAGCTGCCCGCTTATATGCCTTTCGACGAGCTGCTTAAAGAAAGCGCCGCTCTTATCGAGCAGCATATAATCATAGCGCAGCCCCGAGCGCACAAAGACCTTTTTTACGCCGGGTATGGCCTCCACGCCGCGCAGAAGCTCCGCATATTCCGTATGGTCGGCGTCGATGTTTTTGCAGGGGGACGGGAAAAGGCACTGCCTGTTTTTGCATACTCCGTGCTCAAGCTGCTTTTTGCATGCCGGATGGCGGAAGTTCGCGGTCGGACCGCCGACGTCGTGTATATAGCCCTTGAACTGCTTATCGTGCGTCAAAGCCTCCGCTTCTTTCAGGATTGCCTCACGGCTCTTTTTCTGTATTATGCGTCCCTGATGGAAGGTCAGCGCGCAAAAGCTGCACGCGCCGAAGCAGCCCCTTGACGACGTAATGCTGAAGCGCACCTCGTCGAGCGCGGGTACGGGCTTTTCATAGGACGGATGGCTCTCCCGCATATACGGCAGGGCGTATACCCCGTCCATCTCCTTGACCGAAAGCGGCGGCTGCGGCGGGTTTACGACGACATATGTGCGCTCGTCGTATTTCTCCGAGAGCCTCGCTCCGTTTATATGGTCGGTGTTCATATACTGCGTATAAAAGCTCTCCGCATACGCGCGCTTGCTCTGCTTTAGCTCGTCATAGTCCGGCAGCGCGGTGCATTCGTATATGTTCTCAAGCGTAGCCGTTTTAAAGGCCGTCCCTGCTATATAGGTTATGTCCTTTATGTCGAGCCCGCCGTCGAGCGCCTCTGCAAGCTCGAGTATGGCGCGCTCTCCCATGCCGTAAACGAGCATATCCGCCTGAGAGTCGAGCAGCACGGAGCGCTTAAGCGAGTCAGACCAGTAGTCATAGTGCGCGAGTCTTCTCAGGCTCGCCTCTATGCCGCCTAATATCACAGGCGCGTCCTTATACGACTGCCTTATGAGGTTTGAATACACCGTCGCCGCGCGGTCAGGGCGCTTGCCGGTCACGCCTCCCGGCGTATACGCGTCCGCTCCGCGCCTGCGCCTGCTCACGGTATAGTGATTGACCATGGAGTCCATATTCCCGGACGATACGAGAAAGCCCAGCCTCGGCCTGCCGAACACGCGCACGGACGCGCTGTCCCTCCAGTCGGGCTGAGCGATGATGCATACCTTATAGCCGCGGCTTTCGAGCACGCGGGATATTATAGCTGGGCCGAACGACGGATGATCGACGTACGCGTCGCCCGTCACGAGCACAAAGTCCGGGCTTTCCCATCCGCGCCCGCGCATTTCCGCCGCTGTGACGGGCATGAAGCCGCCGCTCACTGAGAGTCCTCTCCGCCGGACAGCGGCTTTAGGATGGCATGTACTAAAAAGCGCGCCTCGGAGTACTCGTAGGTGCAGGTAACGAGCGTCACAATATTGTCCTCCGTATCCGGCTCGACGCCTGTGGTTATCTTTGACAGGCCGCATATATATTGCAGATAGCTGTCGTATTCCGCGTCGCTCTCAAACGATATGTCAAAGGCGTCGCTGTCCGACGGCGTTATATACGCGGAGAATATCTGCGCCTCGTAGTTCCCCTCCGGCGTCAGTATATAGAAGCCCGGATTCGCCTCGTAATAGTCCTGCTTTGCGTAGTTAACGAGCCCGGCAAACATCGAGCCGTCCTTCATATGGTGACCGTATACGAGCGTATTCTTGTTCTTAAAATCCGGGTCGTTGCGGTAATCTATGAATATCGCGCCGCTCTTCCCCTCCGAGCCGTCGGCAAGATGGTCTGTGTAAAAGTCGTTGTCCGTGCCGTAGGCTATGGGATAGTTTATAACGCTGTCGTTAAAAAGTATCCATCTCGCTATCTCGCCGCCGTAGTCCTCCCTTAGCGCATCGAGATCGACCTTATAGGTCTTTATCGCCTTGCCGGCGTCGTCCGTCTCTTCCACCTCTTCAACATACTTAGTATCCATCTTCTCGTATGCTTCGCTGTTCTTCTTATACTCTATAAGCTGCGTGATAAGCATATACGACGAGAAAATTATCACCGCGCCGCTAAAGCAGATAACGGCTATGAGCAGCGCCTTTGCGTGCCTTCTGAAAAAGCCCTTCTTGTTCTCCGGAGTTTCCTCCCTTGCCGCGGGCTTATATTCTTTGTCCTTTTTTTCGGGTCTGCGCTCCTTTACGGGTCTTGCTTTGGCGCTCTCCCCGGCGTCCTCGCGGTGCACAGGCTCGAATCTCACCGTCGTATCGCCGTCGGGTTCCCTGCGTACGCCTTTGCGCGCAGGTCTTTCGGGTTCATCGGGGGCGGTATTTTCCGCGTCGGCGCGCAGTGCGCTTCTGCGCGCTGCTCTCTCTGCCATCCGCCTCGCCATGTCCGCGTCGCCGGTCACGCCGTTGCCCACGGGCTTTCTTTCGGAGGCCGTATCGTTCACGGTATTGTTATTATTCTCAGGTGTGTCCATAGGGCGTCTCCCTTCCGTCATAGCATAAAGACTATGCCCGCCGCAGCGCCCGCAACGATATACAGTATGGGGTGTATCTTTTTAAGCTGCTTTATCTGCGTCGCCGCCAACACGACGGCGAAAACTATGAGCGCTCTCCAGTCGAGCGCGGTGAATATCTGTGAAAAGGAGCTTATGCCGTCCTTATAGAACGCCAGCTTTAACACGGAATAGCCTGCCGCCGCTATGAGCCCCGTCACCGCCGCGCGCAGCGCATAAAACACGCGAACGACGTATTTATTCTCTTTGTACTTTTTGATGCCCTTCGATATCAGAAATATGATAATAAAGGACGGTGTTATTATTGCAAGCGTCGCTATGAGCGCGCCCCATACGCCGCCGGTCGCAAAGCCCGCATAGGTCGCCATGTTTATGCCTATCGGCCCGGGCGTGGACTCCGCCACTGCTATCATATCCGAAAGCATGCTGAGGTCGAACCACTCCGGATGGTTCTCCGCCATCTTTGTCAAAAACGGCAGCGTTGCGAGTCCCCCTCCGACAGAGAACAGCCCGGTCTTAAAGAACTCCCAGAAGAGCTGAAGCAGTATCATACCATCTTCACCGCCCCTCCGTATATGAGCCCCGCGACCGCCGCGCCCACTACTACGTATATGGGCGACCA
>CAYVOZ010000152.1:3601-6735 GCA_964453325.1 uncultured Christensenellaceae bacterium
CAACCGAGAAAGGCCACGATGGCAAACGCCGCGACGCCTAAGAGTATCTGGAAAACATTCTTGACATTGGTTTTTGCAAGCTTTATCACGGACGATATTATGAGCGCCGCGACCGCCGCGCGTATGCCGTTAAAGGCATGTCTGACGTATTCGTTGTCGGCAAAGTTCGTGAGCAGGGAGGCTATCGCCAGTATGATTATTATGCTCGGCGTCACTACTCCGAGCGTGGCCGCCGCCGCGCCCGCAAGACCCTTTATCTTTGAGCCCGTGAAGGTCGCGGTATTGACCGCGATAACTCCCGGCGTGCACTGAGCCACGGCATAATAATACAAGAGCTCGTCCTCGGTCACCCAGCCCTTGTTCTCGTCCAGCTCGCGCGTCATCATCGGCAGCATGGCATAGCCCCCGCCGAACGTAAAAAGCCCGATCTTAAAAAACGTATAGAAAAGCTGCCAAAGAACCTTCATACGGGCATCTCTTCTACGCCAGATCCATGGGTGTGAAGCCCATGGGGATTATCTCGGAGAGCTTATAGCTGCGATAATCGTTGCCCGAGCGCGCAAGCAGCAGCTCAAAGCTGTCCGCATCGCAGAACTCCAGCATTACCTGACGGCAGACGCCGCAAGGAGAGGCAAAGGCCGTCGCGGGCTCGCCCTTTCTTCCGCTTATTATCGCTATTTTAGTAAACTCCGTCGCGCCCTCGCTGACCGCCTTGAAAAAGGCCGTGCGCTCCGCGCAGACCGTGGGCGAAAACGCCACGTTCTCTATATTGCAGCCCGTGAACACGCGACCGTCCCGCGCGAGCAGCGCCGCGCCCACCGAAAAGCCGGAATAAGGAACATATGCGTTTTTCCGTGCCTCCGACGCCATTTCAATAAGCTTTGTATTATCCATTAAAAGCTCCCTTCACATAAATGCCTACTTAACGACGGCATTCACGATCCTTCCGGGCACCGCTATGAGCTTTATGAGCTGCTTGCCCTCAAAGAGCTCCGCATAGTGCTCCTTTACGTATGCCTCTAACTCCTCCTTGCCCATATCCGCGGACACGCTGAATCTCAGCTTTAGCTTGCCGTTTATCTGGAGAGGATATTCTATCTCGTCCTTCTTGAGCGCATTCTCGTCATATACGGGGTATTCCGTATTGAATATGCTGTAGCTGCCGCCCATGCGGCTCCACATCTCCTCGCAGAAGTGCGGCGCGAGCGGCGCCATGAGCTGTATGAGCTTTTTATACGTCCCGAGCGCGTATTTTCCGTCAAAGCTTCCGTCGACGTATTTATAAAGGGCGTTCGTCAGCTCCATCATCCTGGCTATAGCCGTATTGAACGAGAATTTATCGATATCCTCCGTGACCGACTTTATGGTGTTGTGCAGTACGAAATCCACCTCTTTATCGGCCTCGCCCTTGCCGGGTCTGTCCTTAAGCTTGTCATACAGCCTCTCGACTCTGTCGAGATAGCGGCTCACTGACTTTATGCCGTCGTCGTTCCACGGGCCGCCCTCCACATACGAGAAGCCGAAGCCTAAATACATGCGGAACGCGTCCGAGCCGTACTTGCTGACATAGGAATCGGGGGATATGACGTTGCCGCGCGATTTGCTCATGCGCTCTCCGTCCGGCCCCAATATGACGCCCTGATGCACGAGCGACGAGAAAGGCTCGTCAAAGTTCAAGAGCCCCATATCGTAAAACGCCTTCGTAAAGAAGCGCGCATAAAGCAGATGCATGCAGGCATGCTCCGCGCCTCCGACGTATTTATCCACGGGCAGGACCTTGTTTATTATCTCGGGGTCCCATGCCATTTTGTCGTCCTTGTTGTCGGGATAGCGCAGGAAATACCAGCTCGAGCACACGAACGTATCCATCGTGTCGACGTCGCGCTTTGCGGGAGCTCCGCAAACGGGGCAGACGGTATTCACAAACTCCGCGTGCTTTGCGAGCGGCGAGGTCCCGTCCGGCGTAAAGTCCACGTCATAGGGCAGCAGCACGGGAAGCTGATCCTCCGGCACAGGCACGTCGCCGCAGTGCTCGCAGTGTATTACGGGTATGGGCGCGCCCCAATAGCGCTGACGGCTTATGAGCCAGTCGCGCAGGCGGTAGTTTATCTTAAAGTCTCCGTGACCGCTCTTTTTGAGCTTTTCCAAAACGGCGTGCTTGCCGTCCGTCACCGAGAGTCCGTCAAATTCCGCGCTGTTAACGAGCACGCCCTCATAGCTCGTGAAGGGAAGCTCGTCTTCTCCGCCGTCCTTTGCCTTTATGACGCGCTCTATGGGCATGCCGTATTTCTTGGCAAATTCAAAGTCCCTCTCGTCGTGCGCAGGCACAGCCATGACCACGCCCGTGCCGTAGGACGCGAGCACATAGTCCGCCGCCCATACCGGTATCTTTCTGCCGTTAATGGGGTTTATGGCATAGCTGCCCGTGAAAACGCCGGTCTTGTCGCGCGTCGTGGAAAGCCTGTCTATCTCCGAGGAATGCGCGGCATAGTCCTGATACTCGCGGACGGCCTTTTCGCACTCCGGCTTTATGAGAGAGTCGAGCAGCTCGTGCTCGGGCGCAATGACTATATAGGTGCAGCCGTGCAGCGTATCCGCGCGCGTCGTGAAGACCTTGAGGCTCCCGCCGTCCACGAGGTCAAAGACGACCTCTCCGCCCTCGGAGCGGCCTATCCAGTTGCGCTGCATGAGCTTTGTCTTCTCGGGCCAGTCTATGCGGTCGAGCCCCTCGAGCAGGCGCTCGGCATAATCCGTTATCTTAAAGAACCACTGTGTCAGATGCTTTTTCACGACGGGAGTATGGCAGCGCTCGCACTCGCCCTCCACGACCTGCTCGTTCGCGAGCACGGTGTTGCACTTCGGGCACCAGTTCACCGGCGCCGCCTTTCTGTAGGCAAGGCCGCGCTTATACAGCTGTAAAAAGCACCACTGAGTCCAGCGGTAATACTCCGGCATGCATGTCTTGACCTCGTATTCCCACTCGAAGGACGCGCCCATCTCTTTTAGCTGACGCTCCATGGTCTCTATGTTTTTATATGTGGAATCGCTCGGGTGTACGCCCGTTTTTATTGCATAGTTCTCGGCGGGCAGCCCGAAGCTGTCAAAGCCCATCGGGTGAAACACGTTATAGCCCT
>CAYVOZ010000153.1:0-5881 GCA_964453325.1 uncultured Christensenellaceae bacterium
CTTTTCCTTCTGTGCGCTCAAGAGCAGCTTTCCGCCGGAAATACGCATATTTTTGCCGGGCTGTATGACATACACGCAGTTGGGCTTTACTTCTATGCCGTCCTCGACCTGTATGACCGGCATCTCGGTATACTTCCCGAGTATCTCCCCTAAAAGGCTTTTATAATCCGGGGAGAGATGCTGTACGATGATATACGGAAAGCCCGTATTAGCCGGAAGTGCAGTAAGGAATTTTTGCAGCGCCTCCAGCCCGCCGGCAGACGCGCCGATGCCCACAATATAGTTGTTCGCAGAACCCGCGTTTCCGATCTCACCGGTAGAATTTATACTCATTATATTCCCTCGTGTAATTTAGATATTGTCCTGAATTGCTTTTGTTATCTGTGCATAGCATCTTTTCATTTCCACATAGGATGCGTTTATCTCGTCGGTCCTGCCTGCCCTTATGAGCACTACCATCTCGGCCGAGGAATGAAAAAGCGGCACAAAGCCCATGTTTCCGGCCAGGCCCTTTATGGCATGCACGGCGGTGAATACCTCGTCCCATGACTCTGTGTCGATCTTATCGTCTATCTCCGCTATAGTCTGATCCTCTAAAAATGCAGAAAGACATGATTCGTAAAGCTCCTCGTTTTCCGCAAAACGGTGCAATGCTCCGTCAAGATCCGTCTCACATCTCAATAGTGCCAATCTCAGATTCTGCTTCATACGGCAAACCCCCGCTGTCGGTTAATATTTCAAGTATACGCAATGTTTGTTCACAGCTGTTTATATTATGCTTTTTTCTGTACAAATCGTCAAGAAAAACCTTTACACTTTCTCGTATTATGTAGTTTTTATTATGCCGTTCACACGCGCGTATTCTTGAACATCTCGCACTCGTTTAAGAGCTCCCTCGCATGGATAAGCGCCGCCTCGGTGCGGATGCCGCCGGAAAGGCGCGCTATCTCACCGAGCTTTTCTTCTTCGCCAAGTTTTTTTACCGTAGTCATTACGCCCGTATCGTCATCGGTCTTGACGATCTCAAAGTTTGCGTCGCCCATTGCGGCGAGCTGAGGCAGATGCGATACGCATATGACCTGACGCTCGAGGGAAATATTCGCGAGCTTTTGCGCCACGACGCGCGCCATATTCCCGCTTATCCCCGTGTCTATCTCGTCAAATATCATAGTGCTGACGTCGTCCTTGCGGGCAAAAATATTCTTTACCGCGAGCATTATACGCGACGCCTCGCCGCCCGACGCCACCTTTGCAAGGGGCTTCTCCGGCTCTCCTCTGTTCAAGGAGATATAGAATTCCGCGTCGTCCGCACCGTTCCTGTCAGCCGTCTTTTCGGTAAAGCGTACCGAAAAACCCGCATCCTTCATTCCGAGGTCTTGTAAGTGCATAACGAGCTCGTCTTTCATTTTCTCCGCTGCGGACCGGCGTGCTGCGGTCAGCGCTGCGCACGCCGCCTCAAGCTCCGCCCTCGTGGTCTTTATGCGCTTTTTTAGCTCTGTCTTCCTTGCTTCGGAGTCGTCCATGTCGGCGAGTCTTTCGGATGCGCGCCTGCCGAACTCCTTTATTTCCGCTATCGTGCCGCCGTACTTCCTTTTAAGAGAGCTTATCTTCTCCAGCCGCGTCTCGATGGCGTCGAGCCTGTCCGGATCGTAGTCCTCCTCCTCGGTGAGCGCGGCGAGCTCATAGCCCGGATCCTCGAGGGCATAATATGCGTCGTTCACTGCCGTGTAAAGCGCCTCGTAGCGAGGGTCGAGCTCCGCGATATCCGCCAAAAGCTTCGCTGCCTTGGAAAGCCTTTCGAGCGCTCCCCCCTCGGAGCTCAAGAGCTCGTGCGCGCCGGACAGCGCGGACGTTATGCGCTCCGCGTTGCGGATGAGGTTCTTTTCCTGCTCGAGAGCCTCCTCCTCGCCGTCCTTTAGCTTCGCCGCTTCTATTTCCTTATACTGAAAGCTCAGTATGTCTATCAGTCTCTCGCGCTCCTGCTCGTCGGTCTCGAGCGAATCGAGCTGTTTCTTGACGGAGGAATACTCCTCGTAGGCGCTTGCCGTTCGCGCAAGCTCATTCTCGCAGGCCGCATATCTGTCCAGCATTTTCAGCTGCCGCTTTTTATTGAATATCTCCTGATGCTTACCCTGCGTATGCAGGTCGACTATGCCGCTCATTATGTCTCTTAAAAGACTGAGCGGTACCATCCTTCCGTTTATGCGGCAGGTGTTTTTACCTGATTCCGTAAGCTCGCGCGATATTATGAGCTCCCCGGGCTCGATACCGCTGTCCTCTATAAGGGCGGTCGTTTCCGCAGAAAAATCGCCCGTCACGAGAGCCTCGACATATGCCTTTTCCTCTCCGTGACGGATCAGTTCCTTAAAGCCGCGCTCGCCCAGCGCAAGGCTGACCGCATCGACTATGATGGTCTTGCCCGCACCCGTCTCGCCGGTCAGTATATTGAGGCCTTCCTCAAACGAGACCGAGAGCTCGCGTATTAACGCAATATTTCTGATATGCAGCTCCTGAAGCATCTTTTATTTCGCCGCCACGTGCTTTAGGATGTCGGCTACTCCCTCCGCTTCTCCCTCTTTTACAGCGATGAATATAGTGTTGTCGCCAGCTATGCTCGCAATAATATTGCTTATCTCCATGTTGTCCACGACCTCTGCCGCAGCGTTTGCGCTGCCGGAGAGCGTGGTTATGACGACAAGATTCCCCGTACGCTGTATATCCAGCACAGTCTCTCTGAACACTCTCAATAGACGCTCGGTATTTAAGACCTTGGACGTCTCGTTCACGGAATAACGGTAGGTGTTTTTGTCGGTCTGCATCTTATTAAGACGCAGCTCCTTTATATCCCGCGATATCGTAGCCTGCGTTACCTTAAAGCCTCTGTCTAAAAGATGCTTCGCAAGGTCCTCCTGTGTCTCTACGTCGAATTTCTCGACGATCTCTAAAATAGCGTTTTGTCTGTTAGCCTTCATACTTCCCCCTCAGCGTTCGCTCCAATCCGCGAATTTCCCCTTTAAAACCGTGAAGAAATCCCTGTTGGAGTATTTTACGAATCTTGCCTTAAAATCAGCCGCGCATATCACAACGCGGTCTCCCTCGTCTATATCGAAGCTCTTCTGCCCATCGAGCGTTATAGCTGCCATGTGTGTGTTGCCGCTCGTCGAAAGCTCCACCGTGTCTCTGTCGGATATAACCAAATTGACCGAATCGAGCGAATGCGGACAAACCGGCGTGACGAGCATCACATCGAGCGAGGGTGTGACGACCGGCCCTCCCGCAGAAAGCGAATACCCCGTCGAGCCCGTCGGAGTGCTGATTATGACCCCGTCACAGGCCATGGAATCCGCCATGACGCCGTTTATGTAGAGCTCTAAGTTCACTATGCGCTGTATATTCTTCTGCGAGACCACCGCCTCGTTGAGCGCATATGCCCTGAACTTGAGCTTTCCAGTCTCTCCCGAAAATACCGACGCACTCAGCATCAGTCTTTCCTCCGTGCAGCATTTTCCGGCTATATACGCGTCTATCGCATCCTCGAGCGAGTCAAGCTCCGTATCCAAAAGAAAGCCCATGCGCCCCAGATTGACTCCGAAAAGCTTGGCTCCCGTCGCGGCGTACCTGCGTGCGGCGCCGAGCATCGTTCCGTCGCCTCCGAGCACGATTATGGCCTCGGGGTGCATATCGTCTATCTCGTGCGGATCTCCCGTAACAGACGCTAACTTTTCATCAAGGCAATATTCGATGCCTCTGCTCACGAGCAGGGCTATCACTTTTTTTGTTATTTTGAGGTCGGTATCCTTCTGCTCATTTGCATAAATACCTATAACGCGCATTACGAGATTCCCTTTCGGTCAAAAACAATGCATAACCGTATCAAGCGAGACGTCTTTTATTTTCTGCCGTTTCACAGAAGACAAAACACAAAGAGCTTTTTATAGCATTATACATTTTTATACAAGAATATACAATATGAAAAATAAATAAAAAAGAAATTTTCGGGCGTCAGTCCAACTCCTCATGCGCAAGTCGGACAGCATCTGCGGCATTCATTGCCATGGGCTCGCCGCCGCTCACAAAATGCGCAATAAACTCGATATTCCCGCTCGGCCCCTTTATCGGTGAATGATCGAGGCCGGTGAGCACATATCCGCTCTGCTGCGCAAAGGCCGTTACCGACAGAATGACCTGCTCCTGAACGGAAGGCTCTCTCACGACTCCGTTTTTGCCTACGTTTTCTCTGCCCGCCTCAAACTGCGGCTTTATAAGCGTCACCGCCTCCGGCACGCCCGACGCAGCCAGCGCGGGAAATATATGCTTTAACGATATAAACGATACGTCGACCGACGCAAAGGAAAGCGGCTCGGCAAAGCTGTCCGCGGTAAGGTATCTCGCATTGGTGCGCTCCATGACGCATACGCGTTTATCCTCTCTAAGGCTCCAGTCAAGCTGGCCGTAGCCCACGTCCACTGCGTATACTTTTGCCGCTCCGCTCTTGAGCATGCAGTCCGAAAAGCCGCCCGTGGAGGCTCCTATATCCGCGCATACTCTGCCGTCGAGCGATATCGCAAAAACGTCCATCGCCTTTTGCAGCTTTAAGCCGCCGCGCGAAACATAAGGACAAGGATCTCCCTTTACGTCGAGCGGAGCGTCGGCGGGAAGAGTCTCGCCGGGCTTGTCTATCCTGCGAGTGCCGGAATAGACCTCACCCGCCATTATCATGGCCTTTGCGCGCTCACGCGAGCCCGCAAGCCCTCTTTTAAAAAGCAGGGTATCCGCGCGTTCCTTATCCATCCTTCTTTTTTTCCTTATCTCCCGAGAAAAATGCGGCGATGCCTCCCGCCGCGTTGACTATGCTGACGCTGTTCTTTATAGCATAGGATTTCCCGAGCTTTTTGCCGGTTACCGTAAGGGCGGCTATCATGCCTGATATGCCTATACTCAGCCAAAATTCGAGCGGGCTGTCTGTGCTCATGGCTATCTTTACCACTATCGCCGCACCCGCCGCGCCGCTGACGATGCCGCATATATCTCCTATGACGTCGTTGCATATATTGGCGACTACGTCTGCCTTTTTTAAGAGCTTAAGCGCGTGCTTGGCGCTCTTTATCTTCTTTGCGGACATGGATACAAACGGCATCTGATCGCAGGACGTGAACGCCACGCCCACGATATCAAAAAAAACGCCCAGACAGATAAGTATCAGCACGACGATCACTGCCGGTATAAGTCCCATGTCCGATAAAAACAGCTCCGCTATCACGCTCACGCCGACGGACAGTACAAATGTTATGAGAAATATCTTCAGAACCTCAAGTCTGGCGGTTTTCTTTTCCATAGCTTCCCTAAAGGATGATCTGACGGGTCAAAGCCCGTAATTCTCTTTTGGACGGTGGTGACACAACAGATAAACCTTGCAGCTTAGGTCCGGTAGGATTTCCCTGAGGACTGCTCTCCGTCGCCGGAAGAAGCGGTTACCCTTTAAAGCCCTCAACGCTAGGTTGCCCCACGCGTGACCGGATTGCCGTTTAGACCACACTATAATCTCTGTTATGCCTGAAATACAGCCTAGGGGCTTTCCCCGACAGCACAATTCCGGCTTCTATCCTCTTTTGCCAGCCGGGTTTCACCGGGTAAAAACGCCCCGGACCGTCTCTGCCGAGACAGGTCCGAAACTCTCCGGATCCCCCCATACCAACTCAAGGCAGGCTACACTGCACACAGCTTCTGACCGCATAGCAGGTTTACATCCCATTCGGTAAAGAGGCCATTATCCCTCTCCACCTACAGGGTCTCCACGAGAGCCGGCAAAACTTTCCATATGCCGTTACGGTGTCCCCGACTCTCTTAACTCCCAGCATCAGCCCCGGACTGGGCGTCCAAA
>CAYVOZ010000153.1:5891-6705 GCA_964453325.1 uncultured Christensenellaceae bacterium
TCGATAGCGAACCGTATTAGACCGGAACACTACCTACAAGGTCTCCACGAGGGGTGGACCGGCTACCGTATGCCATTACGGCGCCTCCAGCCCTCTTAACTCCCAGTATCAGCCCCAAACTGGGCGTTCAAAGCCAACACCAGAAACTTCATCGATATGCCCTTTGCGGATTTTTAGGCCCGCCTTCGAAGCCGGCAGTACCGACTAGGATACTGCACCACCGAATCAACATTGTATAACAAAAACCCGGAAATAGCAATATGCGGCGCTGTCATGCGCCGCATATGTTTACAGATAATTGATCAATAGCCGCCGGAAATACCGCCGTGCGAGCTGCCGCTGCTGCTCATATGCATAGAGCTGCCTCCGCCGCCGGAGCTGCCGTTGTCCTTCGGTATGGGCGTCGCCACTACCGTGCTGTACAGGAATACGTCGCTCCTGTTCGAGAGCGCAAACGAGCCCTGCTTTATATAGTCATTCGCCTCGGTCCCTTTGAATACAGTGCGCATTTTTCTTTTCTTTGCGGACGCTACTATGAGTCCTATAAGAAACGCGGGGACGAGACACATTATCTCTGCCGTCACATAAAAAGCAACGTCCTTTTCGTCTTCGTCTATGACGTCTACGGTGTTGTTGATGTCATAGGGCGTTCCCTCGGCCGCCTGCTCAAAGAAAATGTCTGCGTCGCCGGTAAACGACTTATATGCTCCGAAGAAATCGTCGTCCTTCAGATACGTCACAAAATTGTCGCGTATATTCTCAAGGCCGTAATCCGTGAGCGCATAAGCAGCCTCTCCCTTTGTGGAGACCGCAT
>CAYVOZ010000154.1:0-6336 GCA_964453325.1 uncultured Christensenellaceae bacterium
AAACAAGAACGCTAATGTTGACACTCATCGTATCAATATTAGCGTTCTTATGTGGTGGAGACTACTGGACTCGAACCAGCGACCCCTTGCGTGTGAAGCAAGTGCTCTCCCAGCTGAGCTAAGCCTCCGTTTCTTACTTTGCTATTCTATCACAACGCTTTTATCTTGACAACAGGTTTTTTACTGCGAATTTTATCTTATTGCGGCTGCGTTTTCTGCGCGCCTTATTGCCGACGTTTATTTTGCGGCGGATACATGATAGAATCTATACGAGAGGAGTTTTATCTATGTGCCCTGTCTTTGATATTTTCGGGCTTTCGGTCCAGTCCTATACTGCTATGCTCTTTGCGGGCGTTTTATTTGCGGCGGCGGTTTCGCTCTTTACGCGGAGGAAAAACGGACTTTCCGTCCCGGACGTGCTGCTCGCCGTGCTTTATACGCTCTTGGGCGGGCTTTTGGGCGCAAAGCTTCTTTTTATACTCGTCAATATAAAGAGCATTCTCGCATCGGATAACATACTGCTCGCAATGTGGAACGGCGGTCTCGTTTTTTACGGCGGACTCATAGGCGGGCTGCTGATGCTTATGCTTTATTCCAAAAAGCGCGGGATAAGGCTCATGATCCTTGCGGATACGCTGCTGCCCGGCGCGGCTCTCGGACATGCCATAGGCAGAGTCGGCTGCTTTTTATCCGGCTGCTGCTACGGGTGCGAAACGGACTCCTGCCTCGGCGTCATTTACCCGCCCGGCGGCTCGGCGCCCTCCGGCGTGCCGCTGCTGCCCGTGCAGCTTTTTGAGGCAGCTTTCTTGGTGCTGCTGTCGGCGGCGCTGTTTGCCGTGCTCTTTCGCTCCCGCCGCAGGGGCATGACCGTGTCCGTCTATCTTATCGCATATTCCGTATGGAGATTTATCATAGAGTTCTTCCGCACCGACCCACGCGGCAGCCTTTTCGGGCTGTCCACGTCGCAAATAATAAGCATAGCGCTTTTCATAGCGGGTATCGTCATGCTAGTATTTATACTAAAAAGGAAAAAATAATTTCCGAATAAACATGTATTAAAAAGCTATGGGGCGAAGCGGCATAAGCCGCCTCACCCCATTTGATTTCAATAGCTTCTTACAGATTCTTAAAGTTGGGCTTGCGTTTCTTTACGAACGCCTTCATGCCCTCCTTTGCCTCTCCCTCTTCGGAAAAGCAGTCCGTCCAGCAGTCGTTCTCTATAGCCAGAGCCGTGTCTATATCCACGTTTATGCCCTCGTTTATAGAGCGCTTTGCCTCTCTCACGGCGTATATGCTCTTGCTCATTATCTTCATGGCGAGATCGCGCACCGTGCGCATGAGCGCCTCGGGAGCGACCACCTTGTTGACGAGCCCGAGCCTGTAGGCCTCCTCCGCGCTTATCATATCCGTGGTGAATATCATATACTTCGCGTCGCTCGTGCCTATGAGCCTCGAGAGTCTCACCGTACCGGTAAAGCCGGGGAGCAGTCCGAGATTGACCTCGGGCTGACCGAACTTTGCGCGCGAGCTTGCTATGCGGATATCGCATGCCATCGCCAGCTCATTGCCGCCGCCCAGCGCATAGCCGTTGACCGCCGCTATGACTATCTGCGGGAGGTTCTTTATCTTGGTATTTACGGTCTGCGCAAGGTCGGATATCGCCCTGCCCTCGTCCTCGGTCATGTTCTGCATCGCGGCGATGTCCGCGCCCGCGACGAACGCTCTGCCGCCCGCTCCGCGGATTATGAGCACCTTTACGGAGCTGTCATCCTTGAGCCTGTCGGCTATCATGCCTATCTCCTGCAGCGTCTTGCTGTTGAGAGCGTTCATGGACTTGGGCCTGTTGACCGTCAGATACGCAATGCCGCCCTGTACGTCATAGAGTATGTTCTCCATGCCCGCGTCCTTCTGCACGATGGGCGCGACGTATTTAAAGCCAGCAGCCTTGGCCTTTTTAACGGCCTCGGTCAGCTTGGGGAGTATGACGTTTATATCGCCGACTATTCCGAGATCGGATACGCCGAATATGGGCGCGGTCTCGTTCTTGTTTATCGCTATGACGAGCTTGGAGTTCTCCATGCCCGCGACGTGCTGTATCGCGCCGGAGATGCCGCATGCGATATACAGCTCGGGACGGACGGTCTTTCCGGTCTGACCGACCTGGCACTCCTTGTCTATCCATCCGGAGTCCACCGCAGCGCGCGAGCCGGATACCTGACCGCCGAGCGCATCCGCCAGCTCGTAAAGCTCCTTAAAGCCGTCCTTGCCGCCGACTCCGCGTCCGCCGCTGACGAGGTACTTTGCCTGCGTTATATCGGAAACGTCCTTTTTCTTCTTTATAACTTCCACTATCTCAACGTTGCAGTCCGCGTCGTTGAGTCCCGCATCAAAGGTCGATACGCTGCCCTTGCGGCTCTCGTCGCGCTCTATGGGCTGCATAACGCTCGGGCGCACCGTCGCCATCTGCGGTCTCATGGTCTTGCACTGTATGACCGCCATGAGGTTGCCGCCGAATGCAGGACGCGTCATGCGCAGAAGCTTTGTCTCGGGGTCTATGCACAGTCCCGTGCAGTCCGCCGTGAGTCCCGTGCGCACCCTCGCCGCCACTCTCGGAGCAAGGTCTCTGCCTATGCTCGTCGCACCGAAGAGGAATATCTCCGGGTCTCTTTCCTTTATAAGTGCTGTGACGGCCTTTGTATAAGGCTCCGTCATATACTCGGCAAGGCGCTTGTCCTCTATGACGACTACCTCGTCCGCACCGTAGTATATGAGGTCCGCAGCCTTGTCCTTTACGCCGCTGCCCAGTACGACCGCCACGACCTTCTGTCCGAGGTCTGCCGCCAGCGACTCCGCCTCGCCCACGAGCTCATAGCCTACATTACCCAAAACGCCGTCGCGCTGCTCCGCAAATACGAATATATCCTTGCTCATAAATAAGCCCCCCTATTAAACCACATGGCCTTCGTGCAGCGCCGCCATTATAGCGTCCACCGCCTCGTCCGCCGTGATGCCCTTTAGTATTGCGCCCTGCGCCTTTGCTTCCTTTGCGAACGACTTCACTACGTTCGTGGGAGAGCCCTTGAGACCTATGCGCGTCTCGTCGAGCACGTCGGAAAGCGCGTCAAAGTCCATGACCTTAAGAGGCTTTGCCTCCGCCTCCACGATGCCCGAGACAGTCATATATCTCGGCTGCGCGGTGCCGGTTATCGCCGTTAAAAGGCAGGGAGCCGCCACGCGGATGCGGTGATATCTGTCCTCGAACATGCGCATCACCGTGAACTTTCCGTCCTCATACGAGACCTCCTCCGCATAGCTGACCTGCGGAATGCCCAGATGCTCGGCTATCTCCGGGCCGACCTGCGCCGTATCTCCGTCTATGGCCTGACGTCCTGTTATTACGAGGTCATAGCCTATCTTTTGCAGCGCGGCGGCTATTATCGTTGAGGTCGCCAAAGTATCCGAGCCTCCGAACTGTCTGCCGCTTATGAGCACCGCGTCGTCGCAGCCCATAGCCAGAGCCTCGCGCAGCGCAGTCTCTGCCTGCGGCGGTCCCATGGAGACTACCGTAACGGTGCTGTCGCCAATCTCGTCGCGCAGCTTGAGCGCAAATTCCACGCCCGCCTTGTCGTCCGGGTTGATTATGACGGGTATGCCCGTCCTTATGAGCGTATTGGTCACGGGGTCAAGCTTGACCTCCGTGGTATCCGGGACCTGCTTGATACATGCGATTATTTTCATGCCTGTTCCTCCTTATCTCGCCTTCATGGAGCCGGATATGACCATCTTCATGACCTCCGACGTACCCTCGTATATCTCTGTTATCTTGGAGTCGCGCATCATGCGCTCGACCGGGTATTCGCGCGAATAGCCGTAGCCGCCGAACATCTGCACGCAGCCGCGCGTCACGTCGCACGCCACGTCCGATGCGAAGAGCTTGCACATCGCCGCCGCCGGGCCGAAGTCCTCGTGAGCGTCCTTCAAGGTCGCCGCTCTCCATACGAGCAGTCTCGCCGCGTCGATCTTTGTCTGCATCTCCGCGAGCTTGAATTTGGTGTTCTGGAAGGAAGCTATGGGCTTGCCGAACTGCTTGCGCTCGCCGGTATACTTGAGCGCCTCGTTAAGAGCGCCCTGCGCTATGCCGACCGCCTGCGCGCCGATGCCTATACGTCCGCCGTCGAGAGCTCTCATGGCTATTTTAAAGCCGTCGCCCTCGTTCTTTAAGCGGTTCTCCGCGGGAACGCGCACGTTCTTTAAGGCCACCTCGCAGTTGGACGCCGCGCGTATGCCCATACGCGGTATGTTGTCGCCGACCGTGAAGCCGGGGAAGTTTCTCTCTACTATGAAAGCTGATATGCCTCCGTTGCCGAGCGTTTTATCCGTGACGGCAAAGACCACGAACGTATCCGCAAAGCCCGCGTTGGTGGAAAAGACCTTTGCGCCGTTCAGCACATACTCGTCGCCCTCGCGCACTGCGCTCGTCTGCAGGCCCGATGCGTCGGAGCCGGCTCCGGGCTCGGTCAGTGAAAAGCAGCCTATCTTGCTGCCGTCCACGAGCGGACGCAGGTACTTCTGCTTCTGCTCCTCGGTGCCGTTCTCAAATATGCAGGAGCTGCAAAGGGATGTGTGCACGGATATCGTTATACCCGAGCTCGCGTCGATCTTGCTTATCTCCTCCATGCACAGAGTATAGGACAGCACGTCTGCGCCCGCTCCGCCATACTCCTTGGGGTAGGGTATGCCGAAAAAGCCCAGACTCTGCATCTTGCGCAGCAGCTCCATGTTATACTGCTCCGTCTCGTCCATCTCCCTCGCAAGCGGCTTTATCTCCGTCTCCGCGAACTTTTTATATAGCTCGCATTGCAGCTGCTGCGATTTCGTCAGCTTGAAATCCATACTATTCTCCTTTTTGGTGTTTTTCGCCGCCGGAGAGGCTCCGCGGCGTCGTTGTTCTTTCTTTGCACATTGTTTGTACGCAAACTATTTACGTTTTCAGTTTAGCATATTTGCATGGCTTGTCAATACATATATTGTCTGTCATTGTTCTTTTTTTTGCTTTTATCGCGCGTATTGAGACGGCTTTTAGCTCTGCTCCGACCAAAAAGGATAAAATAACGCATGTGCCGCGTATTTTTGCGAAACAAAACGAAAGCGGACGAATTTCGCCCGCTCCGAAGTGTCTCTTATTGCTTGCTCAGTTAAACAGCTTTCCTTATCTCTATCTGCTTTAATATCGCCCTGCAATACTCAAGCCCGCGCTGTGCCGCAGTCACCGGGTCGGGCAGCGGAGAATACTCAAAGGATATCTGCTCCTCATAGCCTATATCGTAAAGCGCCTCCAATATGCCGTAAAAATCTATCTGCGCGTGGCCGGGATACATGCGGTCGTTGTCCGTAAAGTGTATATGCCCTATCCTTTCCGCGCCCGCCGCGCGCAGAGCCTCAGGCTGGCTCCTCTCGTTATAGTGCGCGTGTATGGTGTCGTAATGTATCTTTACCGCCGGGCTCGCGCAGTAGTCCATGAACTCGGTTATGTCCGTGCACGTAAAGCCCCAGTCTATTATCTCACGGGATATCGCCTCTATGGAGATATGCGAGCCTGTGTCCTCGGCTATTTTTATGGATGGCGCCATGGCCTTATACAGAGTCTCGAAATATTCCTCCTTGCCGCGGCCCTTCTTCGCGCCGCGATAGCCTCCGACCGCTACGGACGCGCCGTGCGCCCCCGCCTGCCTCACGAGCTCCTGTAGCATGCCCGACGCGGCCTTGCTCTTTTCCGCATCGTCGTTCACGAGCGAAACTCCGTATTTGCACGACAGCACTATCGTGCCGAAGTTGCTGACTCTTATGCCGAGCTTCCTGGCATATGCAAAAAAGCCGTCGTAGTCGAAGTCAAACGGGCGCGTCATAAAGAGCTCGACTCCCTCAAAGCCCGTCTGCTTTGCCGCCTCGAGGTTCTTTTTGCAGTCCGGATCGTTAAAGAGCAAAAATCCGAAGCCGTCCCTGTATCTGTACGCATCGTCGCCTATGGTAGCCGCAAAATACATATTCATTCCCTCTTTTTCCTGTTTTATTACTGTATTTCCAGTTTATTCTACCACTTTGCGCCGGACGCGGTCAATCCGTGCGCATACTTTATGGCAATTATTTCCATAATTTGGCAGAAGCTTCCAAATGCCGTAAAGGTTAAAATATATATTGTATACTTTTCGGAGGTGGACATATGCTTTACGGCTACATCCGCGTTTCCTCACGGGATCAGAACATCGACCGCCAGCTCGACGCGATGCGGGATTTCGGAGTGCCGACGCGGAATCTATTCATAGACAAGCAGAGCGG
>CAYVOZ010000154.1:6346-6703 GCA_964453325.1 uncultured Christensenellaceae bacterium
AGGACTTTGAGCGTCCTGAGTATAAGCGGCTTTTAAAAAAGCTCAGGCCGGACGACGTGCTGGCGGTAAAAAGCATAGACCGGCTCGGCCGCAATTACGACGAGATCTTAGAGCAGTGGCGGTTTATATCAAAGCAGAAGAGATGCCCGATAGTCGTGCTGGATATGCCGCTTTTGGACACAAGGCGGGACCGCGACCTTACGGGTACGCTCATTGCGGATATCGTACTGCAGCTTTTGAGCTATGTGGCGCAGACCGAGCGCGAGTTCATCCGACAGCGCCAGTCCGAGGGCATCGCCTCAGCCCGGGCGAGAGGAGTACGCTTCGGACGCAGTCCAAAGGACAAGCCTCCCGGAT
>CAYVOZ010000155.1:0-6551 GCA_964453325.1 uncultured Christensenellaceae bacterium
TGGAGTTGGGGTATTCAACGAGCTCCGCGGTCACGCGCAGCCACCGCGTTTCGTTTTCGCCCACTGTCTCCCGGTATTCAAAGGTCTTTGTACGCATGCCCTCTTTATAGGCGGCGAGCATTACGCTTCTGTTTAAAAACTCCGTATATTCCCTTCTGTCGTCGGGATATACATGATTATCGGCATAGAACCGGGTATTGTCGTCAAACGTTCTCAGCATTACCCGGTCGAAATCCATATCGATTAGCTTGCCCTCGGACGTGTCCACCGGCATATCCGAGCTTATATTCCACCTGAATAGCGTATAGTCCTCCGGCGATTTCTCGTCTATGGACTGCTTCCACCGCTTGTATACGGCCTCCTTCTTTATCTGCTCCGTGACTATCTCGACGGATATTATGGCGGTCGCGGGGCGTCCGTCCATGTCGAGTATGATATTGTACTCCAGCTCCGACCAGTGAGTCTGCCCCGATGCGTCCACGCTGGCAAGCTGCACCTTTTTGCCCGGTACGCCGCGCTCTATATCCGAGATCAGCTCCCGGTATACCGCAGCGGATTCAGGAAGAAGATCGAACAGCTCCATCAATGCCTCCGGCTCTCTTCCGTCGAGCACCGAAAATCTCTTCTCCTCGTCTCCGAGCGAGAGCACGCTGAATCTTCTCGTCCGGATATCGCAGCGCAGCACGGTCCTGTCGGACAGCGCGGCGGCGAGCTTATACTCCTCCTGGCTTATGCGCAGCTCCTCCTGCGTCCTTATGAGCTCCGTGACCTCCGTAAGCGTGCCGTAATATACCGGGCAGCCGTCCTTTTCCTCAAAGAAGGACGCCTGTACCCTTAACCAGCACTCGCTGCCGTCGTATTTATGCACATGGCCGGTATAGCTTAAGGGTTCTCTGTTTTTCTCCTTTTCGTACAGATTTGCTATGAGCTTTTGCTTCTCCTCCGGCGCGGTATGGTATACTATGGACCTTCCGAAGGCCTCCTCGGGAGGTATGCGCATAAAGTCGAGGTACTTGCTGTTTGCGTCTAAAAGCAGCACGTCGCCGTCCTTGAACATCCACTTTGCGACGAAGTCGGGCATATTTTCTATGGTCAGGTCGTATGTCCTCTGAAGCCGCTCCTCTGCCCTCTTCTGCTCGGTTATGTCGCGGGATATCGTCACCTCTAACGTCGCTGTCATAGGGATTCTCCACCCTGAACACCTGTGTGAGCATCCATAGCTCGCGTCCGTCGAAGCCCGTCTGGCGGTGCTCGAGCTCCACCTTGCGCTTTCCCTCATGAAATGCCTTAAGCAGGCTGTCGCGCGAGAAGGCGTCTTCAAATTTCCGCTTATCCAGTGCGGGTACCGAGCTTACGCCGTAGTCTATGAGCGCATCATACATGCCCTCTTGCGGAGCGGCATTTTCTGTATAAGCGTTATAGCTTATCATATGATAGCTGTTCCGCGTCAGATTGACGGATATGACGAGCGGTATGAGATTCACGAGCGCGGTATACATCCTCTCACGGTCAAGCACCGCGTTTCTGCTCTCGTCATGGCGTCCGGTCGTATCCTCCACGGCTATAACAGCCTTCATCGGCCTGCCCGCGGCGTCGAATACGTTCGAGAACTCCATGCGTATCCAGTGCGGCTCTCCGTCCTTCCATTTTCCGTGATATTCTATCTCTCCGTGCCGGTCGCCTCTTTTTATTGCGTCATAAAATTCCTTATAGGCGGGCAGATACTCCGCGTCGATAAAGCCGGCAGGTATTATGATATCCGGCACGTTGCTTATGACAGAGCCGGCGCCGTACCTCTTTGCAAGATCGTCGGGCATGGTGAGCGTCTTTGTTTTTATATCGTATTCGCATATCATCTTGCCCATCTGCGACATGGCGATCTTGAGCTCTTCCTCGTGTATGCGCAGGCTCTCAACCATAGTCTTTTCCCGCGTTACATCATAGAGCACGGTATGCATATAGCACACTTCCCCTACCCGTTCCGCGAGAACGCCGCGCAGGTTTATCCAAATGGTTTCCCCTTCGTCAAGCTTATGACATCTGTATATGCAGTCTATCGGCGTCCCGTACCTTCTCAGCTTCTCGGTCTGCTCGGTCAAATACGGCAGATCCTCCGGGAATACCAGGCTGACTACCCCGTTTTTTTCGGAGTATTCCGCATATTGCTCACGCGTGCTGCCGAAAAGCCTGCAAAAGCCTTCGTTGCAGTAGGTTATCTTCATGCCCTCCGGGGATAACGCATAGGTCGCTATACCTCCCGGAATACTGTCCGTGAGCAGTCTGAGCTGAGCATAGTTCATACGCTCCTCTGTCACGTCCCTGCCTATACCGTATATGCCTATGACCTTTCCGGTGGAATCTCTCAGCGGGTACTTCGACGCCAGGGCATGACGTACAGAGCCGTCGTCAGTGGGCAGCTCTATCTGAAGGTTTTGCAGAGCCGTACCGTTTTCTATGACATACCTGTCTGTCCTTATGTACTCCTTGGCAGCCTCAGGGCCTATCAGCTCGCTGTCCGTTTTGCCAATGATCTCTTCGATGGACGCTCTTTTGTGTATCTCCGCTATCTGATGAGTGCAAAAGACATATTTCAGCTCCACATCCTTTACGAATGCGAGGTTGGGGCTCTCGGACATTATGCTCAAAAGCGCCATGGAGAACATCTCCCGATCGGTCATATCCTTCTTTTCCTGTACGGATATCTCCGTATAGTATACGTTAAAGAAGGCGTCTTCGGAGTCGTCCCGGGTCATCCGTCCGAATATCCTCACCCATATGTACTCGCCGTTTCCGTGCAGCAGCCTGTATTTCGCGCCGTGCGTCTCGCCGGTGGTCAGCATCTCGCTCACGGCCTTTTCCACTATGCCTATGTCGTCGGGGTGTACGCCCCAAAGCGAGCTCGCGGCGTATTTCTCCAGAATATCTTCATAAGTCATGCCGACTATCCGGCAGAAGCCCGCGTTGGCGTATACCGGAGCGGAATGCCCGTCCGGGAAAACGCGCATGCGCACAAAGCCTCCCGGAGTGTCGTCCATGAGCGTCAGCACCGTTTTTTTATCGTTCTCTATCTTGGCCGAAAGATCCCGGCGGGTGAGCATCACGGCAAGATAATCGCCGAGCGCACCCAGCTGCTCCGCGTGCTCCTGATTTTTCGTGGGGTTATCGACGCCTATAAAGCCTATGAGTCTTCCGTCCCGGTTGAAGGGGACGGATATAAGGCTGTGTATGCTCTGCGCCTCTAATATAGCCCTCTCCGTCACGCGGCTCTCCGGCATAGCGGATACGTTCTCGATATTGATGTATTCGCCGTTTTCAAACGCAGAAAACCAAAACACAAAGGATGAAATAGGCACAGCCTGCAGATTGGCCATCTCGCTCGTCACGCCGGGCGCGCAGGCCTCGTAGGTATTATACGAAAGCTGCAGCTTCTCGTCCGATTCTATTATATAGGCCCTGTCCGCGCCGAAGTGGCCCATTATTTTATTCAGCACATTATTTATTCCCGAGTCTATCTCCGGCTGTGCCAAAAGGTCGTGCGCGACCTCATTTAAGAATCTGAGCTGTTCGTTCGTGTCGAATACGCGCAGCTCCGCCTCGCGCTGCTCCGTGATGTCCTCGTACATGCCGTATACCAGCCATCTGTCGCCAGCGGTGGCTATGACGCGCAGATGAAAGAGCATATATACCTTTTCCGTGCTGCTCGGAAGGTCCGCGAACATCACCTCGCATGCCACTTCGTCACGCATTTCTATAGATCGGCGCAGCGCCTCGGCGACGGCGCTTTTGTAAACGGCGTCGAGATGCTCCTCCCATTTAATAGCCAAGGCTTTCTCCACAGTCATACCCGTGAAAATAAACCGCTTTGCATATTTTTTGCTTAATCTTATAAGTTCTATCCTACCTTTTGTATATTCAAATATACAAGCCGCTCCGGCATAGCTGTTGAAGATCAGCGTATCCAGCGATTCCGGCTCCCAAAAGGCGTTATTGTCGAGATTCGCCACCGTCTCGAGAGCTATGAGCCGTTCCTCCTTGCCCGCGCTGCGCATAAGAGCCTCGTACTCTGTCTCGGGCATGGGACGCGCATAGAGATAGCCCTGTATATAGCTGCAGCCTATCGACAGCAGAAAGTCCGCCTGCTCGATCTTTTCGACGCCCTCGGCGATCACGGACATGCCTATCCATTTCGCCATGCGCACTATGGATTCAAGTATATTGCCTCCGCGCGCGCTGTCGTCGCTGCTCTCCATAAAGCGCATATCGAGCTTAAGTATCTGCGCCGGCACGTCCTTTAACGTATTCAGCGAGGAATAGCCGCTGCCAAAGTCGTCTATCTCCACGCTGAAGCCGAGCTCGATAAACCTCTTTACCGTATTCACGACCTGCTCGTTTGACTCGGCAAACGCGGACTCCGTTATCTCGAGGCGGAGCATATCCGGCGATATGCCGTACTTTTCCGTCAGCTCGAGTATCACGTCCGTAACGTCGCTGCGCAGCACATCATAGCGCGATATATTTACGGACACGGGCAGAGGGTCGACACCCTCGTTCTTCCACCTTCTGAGGCAGGCGCAGACGTGCTCCCAAACGTATTTATCGAGCTCGTATACAAAGCCGTTGCGCTCAAATACGGATATGAATTCCGCCGGCGCGACTATCCCCCACTCGGGATGACGCCAGCGCACGAGCGCCTCCGCGCCTATGAGAGCGCCCGTGGAATGGTTATACTGCGGCTGATACCACGTTTCAAACTGCCCGTCCGAGAGCGCGGTATCCATACCGTTTATTATCTCCTGCTCGCGCACGAGCCTTTCGCGCATGGCCTCGCTATAGACCGCGACGTGTGCGTCATAGCGCCCCTTTATGGTATCCCTTGCAAGCTTTGCGCGGTCGTACATAGCGCTTATGCTTAGGCTCTTGTCCTCCACGATATATCTGCCGACGCTTAGCATCACCGGCATCGACATCTCGTTCTTTATGCTTTGCTCAAGTATCTCCGGACCTATGACGCCCCGCTCCGCAAGCTCGATCGGGAACAGGCTTATAAAGTTATCCGCCGTTATCCTGCCGCATATGCCGCCGTTCTTCTCGCAGCTTTCCTCTAAAGCGCGGGCGAGACACTTCAAGACCTCGTCGCCCTTCTCCATGCCGAATCGGTCGTTTATCAGCTTAAAATTATCAATATCTATGCACCCGAGCACCAGGGAGCCCCCGGGCATTTTCGTTATCTGCTGCTCGGCCTTTTCAAAAAAAGACTCTCTGTTCCATACCCCCGTGAGCCGGTCCTTTTGCAGCGTGTTTACCATCGCCGCAGTCTCGCGCAGTTTTATAAGGTTCTCCATTCGGTGCTTCAATATCCCGGCGTTGAAGGGCTTGTTCACAAAGTCGTTCGCGCCCAGTGCGAGCGCCTTTTTTTCGGTCTCCGCCTCTGTGTTCCCCGTCGTCACTATAACGGGTATCTGCGAAAGCGTCGGATCGGCTTCCATTATCTCAAGAACGCCGTAGCCGTCCATGACCGGCATTATTATGTCGAGCAGAACAGCTGCTATCCTCTGATGCTCCGAGTACAGTATATCTATCGCTTCCTGCCCGTTTTCGGCTTCGATCACTCCGTACTCTGCGGAAAGCATCTTATGTAATATCAGTCGGTTGACTTTGTTGTCGTCCACAACGAGTATGTTTCTTGCCATCTTTCGGGTCAGCCTCCGTGTATGCTCTTGCAGCGTGCTGTGCTTTTCTTCTCATCGCTTGGCTTGCTGCGGCATTTCTGCCGCGGCGTTGGTCTTTTACTATATACTTATGCGTCCTCGGTCAATTTCGGTATTTGGTCGAAACCGTACAATTATGCCATTGGTGTTACTTTATTTTATAACATGTGTCGAAAAATAGCAAAGCATTTTGACAAAACCCGACATTATTTACCGAAAAATCACATGATAAAGGGGTATCGCGCCGTGCTGATACCCCGTAATACATCTTATAAATATTCAAACCGATCATGGGATGCTGTATATTGCCGCGTACTCAGCCGCGTTTCCATACCCTCGGTGAGAAGAGCAGAAGTATCGGGAATATCTCCAGACGGCCTATCAGCATATCAGCGGAGAGTATGAGCTTGCTGAACGGAGAAAACGCGGAGAAGTTCCCCGTCGGACCCACCATCCTGAGACCCGGTCCTATATTGTTCATACAGGACAGCACGGACGTTATCGTAGTCTCCATATCGAAATTCTCGAGCGATACGAGCAGCATCGAGACTATACATATCACACAATAGGCCACCAAAAACACGTTCACATTTCTCGTCACCGCAGGATCTATCACCTTGCCGTCCAGCTTAATGAGCTTTACGCTGCGCGGATGCAGCAGCTTCTGCAGCTCGTTTCTCACGGATTTAAAGAGTATTACCACGCGAACGGTCTTGAGTCCGCCGCCCGTCGAGCCCGCCGACGCGCCGAATATCATGAGCACCACGAGCAGCATGCGGCTGAGCTCCGGCCATTTATCAAAGTCCGCCGTGGCAAAGCCCGTCGTCGTAATGATGGAAGATA
>CAYVOZ010000156.1:0-6364 GCA_964453325.1 uncultured Christensenellaceae bacterium
TGTTCATCATTTTCCTCCTTTAAAAATGTGTATATCTATTAGACGCTTTCACGTTTAATATCGTATTATGCGGTGCACTTTGCGGCGCGGAAGCTCCTCGAAAGAATGAATATCACGGCCGAGAGGACCGCCAATACTCCGCTTAGTACAGCAAACACCGTATCCCCGGGTACGAGAAGGGCGGGGGAGAGAGCGCCGTGCACTATAAAGCCGATGAGCGCGGCCGCAGAGAGCACCGCCGATGCGATAGAGGACAGCGGGAGCCTCACTGTGAGCTTGTCTGACTGCTCGTGCCGCATGGGCTCCTTTAAGGTCATGAGCGCGTACACGGCCATGCTCTCGTAAAACAGAGCGAGCACCGAGGCGACGAGAGGCAGAACGCAGTACATCGTATGAGAGGCGCTGCTTTGAGGCACGAGCGCTCCGACGAATGCGGACCAACTGAGAACATTCATAATAAGTATCGCATACCGCTTTCCGGACGATGCGGCTTCGGGATCGATAAACCGGTAATCTCCGCCTATATATATGGCGTCTGCGCGCAGCTTTCCGCGAGCGTTCAGCTTGTCGTCTATGCGATAGTCTTTTAAATACCGTCTCGTTACCATTCACTGTTCCGATCATATACAGTTTTACTGTCATTTGCATAATCGCAAATATTCTTATTCATTTTACAACATACAAAACGAATATGCAATGATTTTTGTATACTCAAGGCTTTTCTTTTTTGGTAATTACAGCCTGCAAAAAGGCGTCCGCAGCGTGTATAAAGCCCATCATACGCATAACCGGTCAGATAATCTGTATATAACAATGCCCGCTGCGACGGCGGCGTTGAGGCTTTCGGCGCGTCCGCGCATGGGGATCTTATACAGCACGTCGCACAGAGAAGAGAGACGGTCGCTCATGCCGCGCGCCTCGTTGCCTATGACCGCTGCGACGGAGCTGTGCTCTCCGAGCTCGCCCGAGCCCTTTAAATGCGTACCTGTAATGCACATGCCCGCGTGCTTGAGCTCCGAAAGCGTATCGTAAAGACTTTCGCAGACCACTATCGGCAGATGAAAGACGCTGCCCATAGACGCGCGCACAGCCCGGGGAGAAGTATAGTCCGCAGACCCGGACGAAACGAGCACGCATGCCGCGCCTGCGGCGTCGGCGGTGCGTATTATCGCACCCACGTTCTGAGGATCGGCGACGTCCTCGAGCGCGACGAACAGCCCGTGCGGGGAGGGGAGCGAGCACTCGGTGCGCACCGCAACGGCGATGGCTCCGGGAGGAGTCTTTACTCCGGAAACGGCGCTCATAACGGCGTCCGTAACACATATCGGCATAACGCCCTTTTCCTCCGAAAGCATTACGAGAGGGTCGTCGGGATCGGTCACGAGCAGCCTTTCGACCTCGCCGTACGACAGCGCCTCGAATGCGCATTTTTCGCCCTCCGCGATAAAACGCCCGCTGCGGCGTCCTTTTTTATCCGAAAGCGTCTTTAGCTCCTTTATATAGGGATTGGTCGTTGAGGTTATCGTGAGCATATAGATACAGTACCGTTAACGGTATCCTTTCTAAAAACGGCCCTGGGCTTATTCCGTGAAATAAAGTCCAAAGCCGTTTGTTAGCTTTACAAAAACAGTTATTTTTTAAGCCAGCGCTTTCTTTGCCGTGTCGGCAAGCTGTGCGAAGGCGGCGGGATCGTTTACAGCCATGTCGGCGAGGATCTTTCTGTTGATCTCTATGCCGGACTTCTTAAGGCCGTCCATCAATCTGGAATAGGATACGCCGTTCTGCCTTGCGGCGGCATTTATTCTGGTTATCCAAAGCTTTCTGAAATCGCGCTTTTTGAGCTTTCTGCCGACATAGGCATAGCTCATGGACTTCATAACGGCCGCTTTAGCGGTTTTGTACTGCTTGGATTTTGCACCGAAATAGCCCTTCGCGAGCTTTAATGTCTTTCTGCGCTTCTTATGGGCGTTGACAGCCCTTTTAACTCTTGCCACGTTTAGTTCCTCCTAAAATTGATACGTTTAAAGCTCCGTGCCTTATTTGTAAGGGATAAGCTCCCTGATGTTGCTCTGCTCTGCTGCGCAGATATAGGTGCCCTTCCTCAAGTTGCGTTTTCTCTTAGAGGACTTTTTGTTCAAAATGTGGCTCTTATAAGCTTTTGAACGCTTTACCAGGCCGGACTTAGTGACCTTGAATCTCTTCGCCGCGCCTCTGTGTGTCTTTACCTTCGGCATATCAATGCCCTCCTTCTAATTTGTCTTTGGTGCCAATATCATAAACATACTGCGGCCTTCCATCTTTGCGGGCTTCTCGACGACTGCGTTGTCAAGAAGCGTCAGGAAGGTTTCCATTACGTTTAAGCCCTGATCGGTGTGCGTGACCTGTCTGCCCTTGAAGCGTATGGAGATCTTGACTTTATCTCCGTCCGCCAGAAATCTGGACACGTTCTTGGCCTTTACCTCGAGGTCGTGCAGATCTATCGTGGCCGACAGACGCATTTCCTTTAAGGTAACGATATTTTGATTCTTTTTTGCTTCCTTTTGGTGCTTGATCTGCTCATAACGGTATTTGCCGTAGTTCATTATCTTGCATACGGGCGGTTCGGCCTTGGGCGCTATTACGACCAGGTCCAGATCGTCGGTCTCTGCAAGCCTTAAAGCTGCGGAAGTAGTCATTATGCCGAGCTGTTGGCCGTCCTCGCTTACGACGCGAACGTCCATCTCGGGAATCTTTTCGTTGATAAGCATTTCGTTAGCTATGAAAAACGCCCCCCTTTTGTTTTTCCGCATCGGCGTCAAGGCCGTGCGAGCGCGTACAGTGCGGTAAAAAAATACCGCGTGCAGAATGCCCGCGATAAAATATCACTTTTACGTATTGACCGCGCCGGAACGGGATCTGACGGGTGAGAAGCGGGCTGCCTCTGCTTAACGTGTTGTATGATAACATATGACCCTTGCCGTGTCAACCCTTATTTCACAGCTACATCACGATTTTTTCCTTCAGCATGGCGAGATGCGTGCTGCGTATGTCGCTCCATATATAGCCGTCCGAAAGATCGCTGACCACGGAGGGCAGCTGGCGGTTTATGGCGCGGTGGATGGCAATAATGCCCTCGCGCGAGAAGCATTCTATATTCTGACGCGACGCTATATACTCTGCGACGGCGGTGAGTATGTCCTCGCGTATGACGTCCGCGTCCTTTACGCCGGAGAGAAGTCCGAACGAGCGGTTCTTATTGACCTCGTCGCGCGTGTATATTATGAAGCTCTCGAGATCGCCGGTGTTGTCCTCCCACTGGAGATTGAACAGCATGAGAAAATACATATGCCAGCGGAAGTTGACGTTTATGGTCTGCATGACGGTGTCGAGTATGATGCGCGAATAGCCGTCGTCAAAATCGATATCCCGCTCAAAGTCGAACTGAGCGTCCACGCGCACCTCGCGTTCGCGTATGCCGTTTAAAACATAGAAGAGATTGAGCATAACGCGGCTGTAGTCCTCCATGTCGCGAGCGTTGTTCTTATAAAGAATATATTTTACTACAGAGTCGCAGCTCGCCTTGAAGTCCATCGTAAAGCCGACCTGCTCGCGCATAAGGCCGGAGAACGTATCGTATATCATCTTGGAGATAAAGCGCTCTATAGCGATGCCGCTGTGTATGTCGGAGTCCTCCTCGCCGGCGCGCTTAAACTGGCTGTAGAGCGTATAGAGCTGACTGTCTATCATTATGAGGCTGTTTTTTATGGAGGTCATTATCTCGGATACAAAGCCGTCCGCTATGAGATAAGCGTTGTTCTTATATTTTATCCTGTGCTCGATCTCGCCCCAGAAGCTGTTGACCATGGCCATTATCTGGAGCTCAAAGCGCAGCGGCTCCTGTCCGAGCAGATATATGCCGTCTATTTTATATATGTCAAAGCCGTTCTTCTGCTTTTGCGGCTGAGGCTCGGAAAGCTTGAGCCGCAGCTTGGGCAGCAGCCCGGAGTAGTAGTATTCCTCGTCGTCGGTGACCTCGAATACATTCTTTAACAGCTCAAACGTGTATTTCTCGTGGTCTATGAATTTGCACTCTATGCGCAGACCGATTATGTCCTGGACTTTTTTGAGCACGGTATCAACGTCGCGGTAACGGCTTATATAGCTGTTTCGAAGCAGCTTTTCGCGTATGCTGGCGGCGGTCTTTATGCGGTAGGTCATGTTGAGCGTAAATTCGCTCTCGGTAAACACATGCTTATCGAAAAATTCGACGATCTCCTCGCTTATGAGCTTATATATATCGTGCTTTCCCTCATATGCCTCTATTATATCGTCAACGTATTTGAAGATCTCCAATTTGCGGCCGCTCCGTAGATATGTATTTATACATTAAGTTTATAGCATCTGCGCGCGCTTTACAAGCGCGCGCGATAAATTTGCAGCTTTGAAACACTGCGGAGAAAAGGCTATTTCCTGCCGCGAGTCTTTTTCTTTTGAGGATCGAGTCCCGCAAATTCCTGTAAAAGCTCCTTCTGACGGTCGGTGAGCCTGCGCGGGACCTCCAAATTGACCTTTATGAAAAGGTCGCCGTGCTTATCCTGACGCAGATATTTTATGCCCTTTTCACGCAAACGGAACGTAGTCCCTGTCTGCGTGCCTGCGGGTATGGTGTACTTTATCGTACTGTCGAGCGTGGGTATCTCTATCTCCGCGCCGAGCGCCGCCTCCGCAAAGCTCATGTTCATATCCATATAGAGGTTCACACCGTCACGGCGGAAGGTCTTATGAGGCCTTACGCGTATGTACACCAAAAGGTTGCCTGCGGGGCCGCCCTTTTTGCCTGCTTCGCCCTGTCCGGAAAGCGTGATTATCTGCCCGTTGTCTATACCGGCGGGTATATTGATGCTTATCGTGCGGGACTGCGTGATCCTGCCGGCGCCTCTGCACTTATCGCAGGGCGAGCTTATTATCTTGCCCTCGCCGTTGCAGGTCGGACACGTAGCGTATACGGTAGAAACGCCGAAAAGCGTCTGCTGCTGACGGCGCACCTGTCCGCTGCCGCCGCAGTCGGGGCAGGTCTTTACCTCGCTGCCGGGCTTTGCGCCCGTGCCGCCGCACTCGGGACAGTTCTCTCTGCGAGATATCGTTATATCACGCTTTACGCCGAAGGCCGCCTCCTCGAAGGTGATGGTGACGCTCGCCTCGACGTCGCCTCCGCGCTGCGGACCGCTCTGCCGCGACTGCGTGCTGCGTCCGCCGCCGAAGAAGGTATCGAATATATCTCCGAAGCCGCCAAAGCCCGAGAAGCCGTCAAAGCCGCCCGCACCGCCTCCGCCCGCTGCGCCTCTGGTGAACGCCTCGTGTCCGAACTGATCGTACTGCTGACGCTTGGAGTCGTCGGAGAGCACCTGATATGCCTCGTTTATCTCCTGAAATTTCTTCGCGGCGGATTCATCGCCCTCGTTCAGATCGGGGTGGTATTTTTTAGCCAACTGACGGTATGCTTTTTTAACGTCCTCTGCGCTGGCGTCCTTCTTTATGCCCAGCACGTCATAATAATTCTGTGCCACTTGTCAAATGCTCCGTGTTTTATTTTTCGCTCTTTATAACAGCCCAAATCCGTCAAGATGATATCTGACGGATGGGGGATATGCAATGTTCTTTTTTGCGCTGTGCGGTATTCCCGCACAGCGCCCGTGACCTTGTGAGCCGTAAAGCTCTTTAATTATTTCTTATCGTCGTCCACTACCTCATAGTCCGCGTCGACTACGTTGTCGTCGTGGGGAGCCTCTCCGGCGGAGGCGCCGCCGTCAAAGCCGCCGCCCTGCGGGCCTGCGCCTGCGCCCGGCTGACCGGACTGCTGCTGATAGGCCTTGCCGAAGACCTCCATGGACGCGCTCGAAAGTGAGTCGGTCGCAGCCTTTATGAGGTTGGCGTCGTCGCCCTCGAGGGCTTTTTTAAGGTCGCTTATCTTGCTTTCGAGGTTCTGCTTGTCGGAGGAGCTTATCTTGCCGTCGAGATCCTTAATGGTCTTTTCGGTCTGATATACTATGCTGTCCGCGTTGTTGCGTATCTCGACCTGCTCCTTCTTCTTCTTATCCTCTTCCGCAAACTGCTCGGCCTCCTTGACGGCCTTGTCGATATCCGCGTCGGAAAGATTGGACGAAGCGGTGATAGTGATATCCTGCTGATTGCCGGTGCCGAGATCCTTTGCGGAGACGTGCACTATGCCGTTGGCGTCGATATCGAACGTGACCTCGATCTGCGGTACTCCTCTGGGAGCGGCGGGTATGCCGGTCAGAGTGAAGCGTCCGAGAGTCTTGTTATATGCGGCCATGTCGCGCTCGCCCTGAAGGACGTGTATCTCAACAGTGGTCTGACCGTCCGC
>CAYVOZ010000157.1:0-6311 GCA_964453325.1 uncultured Christensenellaceae bacterium
CTTTGCGAGGTCGGTGTGCCTCTTCTGCCCGGAAAGATACACAACTCCAATCGTTATACTTTGGAGGCGGCTCTGCTTAACGAGGGCATGATCCCCGTATATCTGGGCACATGCGGGGATTCCACGGACGATATCTGCGCGCTTATCGAAAAGGGTCTCGCGGAATGCGACGCGATAATATCGACAGGCGGCGTTTCGGTGGGCGACTATGATCTGACGTCGGCTGCAATGGAAAAAGCAGGAGTCGAATTGCTGTTCCGCGGAGTAGGTATGAAGCCGGGCATGTCCTGCGCATACGGCACAGGGTGCGGAAAACTCGTCTGCGGACTGTCCGGGAACCCTGCCGCCGCCATAACGAATTTTTACGCCGTGGCTCTGCCTGCGCTCAAAAAGCTGGCAGGACGCCGCAGCGTGCTCCCCGAGGAAATAAGCGTAGTGCTGAAAAACGGCTTCCGCAAAAAAAGTCCGGTCACAAGGCTGCTTCGCGGCAAGCTCGAGCTGTCCGGCAGCACGGTAAAAATGGTGCTGCCCGAGGAGCAGGGCAATGTTGTGCTCACCACCATGATAGGCTGCAATGTGATAGCCGTTATACCCGCCGGGAGCGGGCCTCTGCCAGAAAACACTGTGCTCAGCGCATTCCTGATATAGGCTTTAAGGAGACTACTTCATGGCACTGATACCCATACTCGGCTTCTCGGCGTACTCCGGCACAGGCAAAACCACTCTTATAGAAAAGCTTATAGTTTCTCTTCGCGCGCGCGGTCTGCGCGTCGCCGTAATAAAGCACGATGTACACGGCTTCGAGCTCGATAAGGAGGGCAAGGACTCCTGGCGTTTTACGAATGCCGGAGCAGAGCTCACCGTACTTTCCTCCGCAGAGAAGACCGCACTCATAGAGCGCCGTGCTCTGTCCTTTGCCGCGGCGACAGCGTTAGTGCATGATGTGGATATTGTGCTCGTGGAGGGCTATAAGCAGGAAAGGCTTACGCGTATAGGCGTCTGCCGGAAGGTGACCGGAAAGGACTTTCCCGACGGACTTGAAAGATATGCAGCCGTCGTGACCGATCTGACGGATATCGACGCGGATATACCCCGTTTCGGCTTTGATGATATACCCGGACTGACGGAGTTCATAGTATGCAATATGAAAGACTTCACGCAGCTGGATATCCGGTGCAAGGAACAAGCATAAATCCGGTCTCACCTTTGTATGATAAAAACAGCGATCTCCTTGACCCGTATAATAATATGTGAAGGTACATGAACATTGTGCTTTTTGTGATCTGAGCCAAGAAAAGAGCTGCAGCAAATTTGTATTTTGCTGCAGCCCCATTTTTATTGATGCTTTTGCTTATTTATCGAAGGGATTGGGCTTTCTGACATTTTTCGCGTTATCGGCGGGCAGCTTGCCTTCCTTTTCAAAGAAAGCGGCTACGTCGTCAAGTCCGGTGTCCTCCCATGCGGCGCGGGTGGGCCAGCCTGTCTGGAGGTCCCACTTGCGGCCCTTGTAGTAAATATCCACAAAGTCGTTCCACTCGTCCCATGTTACCGTATCGCCCCACGGATCGGGATACGTCATCCACGGATATACCTGAACGATCTCCATGTCGCGCGTTCTGCCGTGATCGCGCATAAATATGGCGCGCTCAAGGAACTTTCCTCTGTCGGAGAGAACCGCTATATCCTCAAGCGTCACATCCTTGACGCCTGTGGCGGCCCGGTACATATCGAGCTCTATATGCGGACGGCCCGGATCGGGATCCTTCCACTCGCACAGCAGCAGAGAATCCTTCATCTCGTTCCTTCTTATGCACTCGTGAACGGATTCCGCACAAAGCTCGCTGTGGCAGGGATCGTCCTTGAACTTCAGATAGTCCTCGTAGTGATAATGAGAATGAGCGCCGTTTGCCTCGTCGCGAGAGCCTATCATATGCATTATGTTCATGCCTACCCATACGCTCTTTTCGCAGCCCTGGAAGCCTCTGCCCTGCCAGTGCGTGCTCTCGCCCCAGCTGGTCTCCCAGCTTACCGGGGTATTTCGCTCCTCGCCGGCTCTGTTATAAACGCCGTGACGAATGGTATCGCCGAACTTCTCTTTGCCGAGCTTGCGGATCATTCTGCCCACGCCCTCTGCAAGAAGGTCGCCCATCGGACCCTTGCGATAGGTCATGCACTCGAGTATGTATTTGACAAACTCGGGATCGTCAAAGTCTATCTTTCTGCCGAAGTCTATGCCCTCTTCCTTGAAAAGGCCTTCCTCCTCGCACATATACATCCATGTGAACAGCCAGAAGGTGATATCCCACTTGTCAAGGCCGTACTGGTTGCAGCACCACATCATCATCTTACCAAACTCGAAGTTGGGTCCCCACATATTGAGCAGGTTGCCGGGGTATCTCTTCATGTACTCTTCCGCAAGCGGATCGTCCGGGTCGTTGAGAGAGGGGAACTGCCATACATAGGTGCCGGGTATGGACTGTCTCGGGAAGTCGATATAAGCGCCGGTTGCATACTGGTTATCGACTCTCATTGCAAAGCCGTATATATCCATGCACTTGCCGACCATGGATACTTCTCTTCCGTTTGCGTCGAGAGGATCCTTCATGCCGGCTCTTGTAGCCATGCAGATATGGTTGCAGCCCGGGTTGCAGGAGGTGTACACAAACTTATGAGGATCCGAGAGGACCTCGAACTCCGATGAACCCTCGATTCTATCCATGTCCTTGGGCGGATAGGGCTTGCCCTTTTCGGGGGTATCGCGCCATGAGTGTATCTCCAGGACCTTTTCGATATCCATGGGAGCGATCGTGCCCGTGCCCCTCGCAACGACTGCCTTGAGGTTTTTGTATCCCCAAACCGCACCGAAGCCCGGCATTGCAAAAGCGCTGTCCGCATGTGTGGCTATGGATGCATGACGGCACTGGTTTTCGCCCGCGGGTCCTATGACCAGAGACGAGGATTTTCTGCCGTATTTATCGAGCAGAGCTTCCTGTGTATCGAGTACGAACTTGCCCTTGAGCTCGCTTGCGTCCTCAAAGCTTATCTTGTCGTCGTCTATCAAGATATAGGTGAGCTTATCGGCCTTGCCGGTGAGCATAAATCCGTCATAGCCCGCCCATTTAAGGGTCGCGCCGAAATAGCCGCCGCTGCAAGCATGAGTGTACTGCTCCGGGATCGTCTTAGCGGATATACCGGTCATTATGGAACGTCCGGAATAGGGCAGACCTGTGCCGCAGAGCGGGCCGGTCATAAAGATAAGCGTGTTCTCCGCGGAAAGCGCGGGAGAAGCGTGCTTTACCTCGTCCCAATAAAGCCTGTTTGCCATAGCGCGTCCGCCGACATAGTCGTTTGCATACTTTTCGGTGGGTATGACGGACGTGGTCTTATTGGTAAGGTCTATTTTCAGTATCTTTCCCGCATAGCAGGAGGGGAGCCTATCAAAAAATTTCTTCTTTCCCATTATTTCTTGCCTCCTAATTCTTCCGGATCATAGGGAAGCGGAGCTGACGCAAGGCCGATGCAGACTACGGGACATTCTTTTATACACTGCGGGCCGCCCTCGCGCGTGCGGCAAAGGTCGCACTTATGCGCCTTGCGGTTCTTCTTGTCCATGGTGATGCGCGACGGGGTAAGCTTGCATTTTCTGGCGCAAAGTCCGCAGCCTATGCAGTTCTCCTCGTTGATATACACTACGCCGTTTTCATCGACGCACATAGCCTCGTCCTTTTTGGGACAGGCCTCATAGCAGGGGTGGTCTGCACAGTGTTCGCACACATAGACCGTATGCTTAAGTGTTTCGAGCTTTCCGAGCTCAAGCTTTATGCCTCCGTGGCATGGACCTGTAACACCGTCATGAACGAGAGCACAGAAAAGTTCGCAGCTCGAACATCCTATGCAGTGACTGTATTCATCCGGATACTGAACGATATGGTCGTTTTTCATGAATAAAGCCTTCATCTCCTTGTTTTATTTTGTGTAACTTTTTCTGAACGTTTGTCAGTGCGGATCCGGCAGTGCACAATGCTGTTTGTGTCGGCATCCGGTATCGTATTAATGTACGATATATATATTGAGTCTAATAAAAAGTGCAACATTTGTCAATCTTGAGTTTCCCCCGAATTCCCGTATTGCTGCAAACGAGTAAGGAAAACGAATAAACAGAAATAAGCTAAAAAAATATCGTCATGAGGATTTTATGATCAAAGCATCGGCTGTAATACGCACCCTGATGATATATGTCATACAGAAACATAAATCTTGTCAATAATTATGTCAATATTACCGGACATTGTGACTTATTTTCGCTTTTGTGTCTTATATAGTCAATACTTATTGACCATATACATTATAAAATGTATAATATTAAACAAACCAATTTGAGGTGTCGGTATGCATGAGCTGCCTATCACAAAAAGCATTCTGAAATGCGTGGATCAAAAGGCACGTGAAGCCGGCGCAGAAAGAGTGGTGCGTGTTGTTCTCGAGGCGGGAGAGCTCCGGGAATATATTGAGGCACTTGTTCAGAAATACTGGGACTATGCGAGTGTTGGTACCATATGCGAGGGGGCGAGGATAGAATTAATAAGCATACCCGCGACTGCACGCTGCGAGAAATGCGGCTGTGAATACCGGCTCGATACGGACGACCTTATAAACAGTGTCTGTCCGGATTGCGGGTGTGAGACCGGCGAGCTTCTTACAGGCAGGGAGCTCCGCATACGCGGTATCGAGATCGCCTGAATCATTCTTAGCGGCGTTTTACGCGCCGGATATATTTGTCTTTATTTATTATTGAACCAAAGAAAAAGGAATCATTATGAAAAAAAATATCTATGAAGAGCTTGCACAGGCCTTCGACTCTTTGAGTTTTGGCTTGCCTAAGGCTGCGTTTCATGTCGAAAGGGCGCTGCTCAAAAAATTCTTTAACGAGGACGACGCGCGCTATTTCTGCGATATGACGCCGAACGTCTATGAGACCTGCGCCGCCTATGCCGAGAGAAACGGCATTTCGGAGGACGAGGCCTCGCGCAGGCTCGAGCAGCTTGCGTCAAAGGGACTGGTTTTCCGCCGCAGGAGAGAGACGGGCTGCGAGTATAAGATGTACCCAATAATGTTCGGCCTCATAGAGTTCCAGACTCACAAGGCCGACACCTCATGGAAGCTGCCGCTGGGGCTGTATATGGCCATGAGCCCGTTCGGGAAGCAGATGAGCGCGACAATGCCGTTCTACCGCTCCGTACCCTTTGAAAAGGAGTTCGTGGAGGGCAGTCAGGTGCTGCCCTATGACGACATCCGCGCCGTGCTCGACAAGCACGAGCTTTTCACCGTCATGCCCTGCCTTTGCAGAATGATGTTCCAGTCCAAGCCCGGCAACAAATGCCATCACCCGCTCGAGACCTGCATAATGACGGACGATTATGCTCAGTTTCTCATCGACAACGGCTGGGGACGGCAGATCACGCGCGAGGAAGCTCTCGAAATAATAATGGAGGGCAAGGACGACGGGCGCGTTATCAATATCACAAACAGCCAGGACGGCGAGAACATATGCTCCTGCTGCGCCTGCGGCTGCGGAATGCTCTATCTGAAAACAAAATACCCCGGCCCCTCCGCCGACTATTGGAGCAACTATTACTGCGTGAGCGATGCGGAAAAATGCGTGGGCTGCGGGGCGTGCGCACAGCACTGCCCGTTCAAGGCAATCACCGTCGACGGCAAGGCGAAAATAGACGCATCGCGCTGCCTCGGCTGCGGCATATGCAATTATAAATGCGCGCTCGGCGCGCTATCGCTACGGCGCAAGGACGACGATAAGCTTTATACTCCTCCCGAGACCTATGACGAGGCCATAGAGATATGGGGAAATATCACTCCCAGAGGCAAGGAGGAGCATAAATAATGTTTACCGGCTTAAAGAAACGAATAATGATAAAGAACATCGAAAAGCGCAAGGCGGCGGGCTATGACATGGTCGCCGACGAGCTTTACGAGCTGCCCGCGGACGCGGGGCAGGACATCAACAACAGCTATTTCTTCACCGCGACCGGCACGGATGGCGAGAGCATGTATATAAGGCTCGGGCTGCGCGGAGACGGCTCAAGAGAGGTATGGTTCGGCTACCGTGACAGGAACGCCGGCCTTTTTATTGCCAACGAAACGGAGCTTTATAACGCCGGTACCCTCAAGAAATACGGGATTCAGGTATTGGGCACCTCGGTCGAGGCGATTATGTACACCGAAGACCGCGATCTCTTTGTAAAAAAACTCAACGAGATAGAGGTAAAAACACCCCGCTCCATCGCTACCAACAA
>CAYVOZ010000158.1:0-6291 GCA_964453325.1 uncultured Christensenellaceae bacterium
GTCAGATAAAGCGGGATATGCAGAGCTCGCGGATAATGGACAGACTGCTTTTAGGAGACGTGGGCTACGGAAAGACCGAGGTGGCCATGCGCGCCTGCTTCAAAGCCGTGCAGGACTCAAAACAGGTCGCAGTGCTCGTTCCTACGACACTGCTCGCGCGACAGCATTATAATACGTTCAGGGAGCGCTTTACCGGCTTCCCCGTGAGGATATCCATGCTATCGCGCTTTACAAAGGACCCTTCAAAGGTGCTTAACGATCTCAGGACCGGAAAAACGGATATAATAATAGGAACGCATAAGCTGCTCGCAAAAACGGTCGTGTTTAAGAACTTAGGCCTGCTTGTCGTCGACGAGGAGCAGCGCTTCGGAGTATCGCACAAGGAGCGCATAAAGGACATGAAGCGCACTGTAGACGTGCTGACGCTCACCGCGACGCCTATCCCCAGAACGCTGGAAATGGCGCTGACGGGTATAAGAGATATGTCCACGATAGATACGCCTCCCGCGGAGCGCAAGGAGGTGCAGGCGTATGTCGCTCAGTTCTCGGAGGGACTCGTCAGAGAGGCGGTCATGAAGGAGCTGGGGCGGGGAGGTCAGACCTTCTTTGTTTGTCCGAGGATATCCGATATGGAGGAGCTTTCACGCATGCTCGAGCGCATACTTCCCGAAGCGAGGATATGCAGCGTACACGGTCAGATGAACGAGCAGGTGTTTGAAGAGACGGTCTCGCAGTTCATCGACCATGAGTTCGACGTCATGCTGTGCACTACGATAATAGAGTCCGGCATAGACATACCCGCCGCGAATACTCTCATAGTCTACAGATCCGAGCTTTTCGGGCTCGCGCAGCTCTATCAGATAAAGGGCAGGGTCGGCCGCTCGTCGCTTCGCGCATACGCATACTTCACTCATATGGGCGAGGAGAGGCTTTCGGATACCGCCGCAAAGCGTCTCGCGGCGCTGAAGGAGTTTACGCAGTTCGGCAGCGGCATGAGGATAGCTCTTAAGGATCTCGAGATAAGAGGCGCCGGTAACATACTCGGCGCGGAGCAGAGCGGACACATGGCGCAGATAGGCTATAACCTGTACTGCAAGCTCGTCCGCGACGAGGTGGCCTCGCTGGACGACGCTCCGCGCCCGGAGGAGACCGAGACGACAGTAGATCTCGGAATCGATGCTTATATACCGATGAAATATATCGAGGACGATGCGCAGAAGATCGACCTTTACAGGCGTGTTGCCTGCATAGGCTCGCTTGAGGACGCAAAGGACGTCCGAGGCGAGTTTTCGGAAAGGTTCGGAAAGCCTCCGCGCGAGGTGGAGAATCTTTTATCCGTATCCGTCGTTCGAGCCTTTGCCGCACGCGCAAGGATACAGAGCGTTATAAAGAAAAACGCCATGATAGAAATGAAGTTCTCTCCCGACGCTTCCATAGATCTCACGAGACTTTTAAAGGTCATAGCCCGATATAAGGACATTGCAGCGCTAAGACGCTCGACGCCTCCGGCATTGCTTTTCAATACGAAGAAGGGCTTCTCGTTCTCGAGACTTCTCAGCTTTTTGGCAGAGGTACATCGCTGCTGAGCACGAACTTCATAAACGATATAAAACGGAACTCACCGTTATCATCCTCCGATGCGAATACTCTCTTGACACGGACCGACTATGCATCTAAAATATTCATATTGTGACAAAAAAGTATATTTTATGTAAAGAGTTGTATAACTGCAGTTATTGGTACGGAACGGGATAATGTATTTTATCATGTCAATCAATCCAGGAGGATCTATATATGGCAGTATTCAAGTGTAAGATGTGCGGAGGCGAGCTCACCGTAAACGACGGCGGAAACATTGCGGTATGTGATTTTTGCGGAACCAAGCAGACTATTCCGCGCCTCGACGACGACAGACGCGCAAACATGTATGACCGCGCAGGGCATTTTCGGTTGGCAAACGACTATGACCGCGCCATGAACATATATAACGACATACTGAACGAGGATCCGACCGACGCCGAGGCATACTGGTCGCTGGTGCTGTGCAAATTCGGAGTCGAATATGTTAAGGACCCCGCCACGGGACGCATGGTGCCGACCTGCAACAGAACGCAGAATACCTCGGTATTTGCGGATGAAGACTATAAAGCGGCGATAGAGAACGCGGCGTCGTATGCAAGGGGAATATACGAAGCCGAGGCCGCGGAGATAGACGCTATACAAAAGGGCATACTTGCCATTTCTAGCAGTCAGGAGCCGTTCGACGTATTCATATGCTATAAGGAATCCGACGAGCTCGGCCGCAGAACAAAGGAAAGCGTGCTTGCGCAGGACATATACTATCAGCTGACCGAAAAGGGTCTGCGCGTATTTTTCTCGCGCATAACCTTGGAAGACAAGCTTGGCACGGAGTATGAACCGTATATTTTTGCCGCGCTCTCGTCCGCAAAGGTAATGGTACTGGTGACGACCTCCGAGAAAAACGCAAACGCCGTTTGGGTGAAGAACGAGTGGAGCCGGTTTTTAAGCATAATGAAACAGGACCGCTCAAAGCTGCTCATACCTGCATATAAGGATATGGATCCTTACGATCTGCCCGAGGAGTTCTCGCATTTACAGGCGCTGGATATGTCAAAATTAGGCTTTGTGCAGGACCTTGTGCACGGCATAGAAAAGGTGACGCTCGGCGCCTCTGCAAAAGCACCTGCGCAGGGTGCTTCCGCAAGCGTGAACAGTCTGATAGAACGCGCAAAGATCTGCCTTGAGGACAGGGATTTTGAAAAGGCGGGAGCTCTGGCCAATCAGGTACTGGATATCGATCCCAAAAACGCGGACGCATATCTTGTGCTGTTCTGCGTGGGACGCACGATAACAGTGCCGGAGGACTGTCCGGCCATGAAAGCTCCGCTTAATACGATACCCGAGTTCAACCGCGCAATGCAATTCGGCGACGACGCCATTAAGGCCCGTCTCGGGGAGCTTTCAAACAGAGTGAATGACGGCATAGTCAGAGAGGTAAGCACCGTACTGCAGCAGCAGGCTCAGAATAAAGAAAAGAAGCGCGATGCGGCGGTCAGAGAAGCAGATAAACAGAAGTATATAGACGAGCTCAAAGGACAGCTTGCTTCTATATATCAAAGACTCACCCAAGTACCCAAAAAGGAATCCGTATACAGCGATAACAAATTCCCTGTAGTAAGCTGCATATTCACCGCAGTATCGTTAATAGGTCTGATCGCAGGTCTGAGCTCGGGCTCGTGGGGCTATGTGTTTATTGCTCCGTTATTGGGCTTCGGCATAGCGTTTTTAGTTAAGCTGATCCGCTTTTTAGTAATAAATAAGAAGCAGGAAGTCAACAGATCAATTGACGCGAAAGCGGAGAAAATACGTAATGAGTACGACGCCGTAAATCAAAGGCTGAACGCTGCAAACGAGGAGCTCCAGCAGATACATAAGGAGCAGAGCAGTATTGAAAGCGATAGCAGAGTACTTGCGAACAGACTCAGCAGCTTTACCCTGCCGCAGGGGGAAGGAAGCGAACAGCACGAAGAGGTTTTTAAGGCCGACGCATCCGCGGAGCCTCATGTATGCGGCATGTGCGGCACATGGATCGAGGCAAGCGCCTCTTTTTGCCCGGTCTGCGGCACAAAAGTCGGATAAGCTCACTGCCTCGCGATAACAGCGGTATAGGCTAAAAGAACAGGTTTGACAGTCACAACCTAAATAATGCTGTTTTTATAACGGAGACCTCTTGACGGGGTCTCCGTTCGGACAGGCGTATTTTTGTAAGAGTTTCAGACGCCGTATATTGACAGTCGCGAGACGTGGACGCGCCCGGGAGGAATGGATCATGGATGATTTCGATACCGACTGCTTTTCCGACACCGCAACGGAATGTGCTCCCGATATTCCCGATGCAGCCGATACTTTCGACACGGCTGGTTTTGAGGAAATTCCGTCTGATATCGCAAGCGGGGACGATTTTGAAGCCTCCAATGACGTCTCTTATGAGGAGCAGAGCTTTGAGTCCTTGGACGATTCATCGTATACAGACGAAGGACTGTCAGACGTCCCGGATATACCGGATGCGGCGGAGGCTTTTGAAGAAACGGAAGCCGTTGAATTCAGCGAGATCGAACCGGAGGACGTCGATGCCTTGGAAGAGCTTGAGCCGGAACAAGACGATTTCCCGGAAGCGGAGCAGCTCGATGATTTTGATACGGCAGCGGACGATCCTTTTGCCGGCAGATCTCTTGAGGAGCTTAAGGAGATGCGGGATCAGATATCCGGCATGCACGCAGAGCAGCTCGAAGGCTCGGGCAATGCAGCGGACGACCCCCTCGCCGGCAGATCCCTTGAGGAGCTTAAAGAAATGCGGGAGCAGCTATCGTATGTGAGAGATCAGGAGTTCACGGACGCCGACGACTCCGGAGACAGCGATGACGTACCGCCCATGCTGGTTTTGGAGAGAAAACTGACGAGATGACCTCTGTTATCAGTAATTTATAAGTAATACTGCAAATCTGCGCGGTGTTCGCTCCGGGACAGAGTGCGCGCTTTATTCCGCAGGTACAGCCGCACTATGCATATGTATCCATAGCCGGACCCGCCTCAAGTAAATTCGACGTTGCATATAAATTTACGATACTGTATAATACTATGGTGCGTCGCGAAAGACGGACCAAGAAAGTAATATCAAGAGGTAATACTAATGTTTAAAAAGGTGTTTGTGCTGTTTACCGCTTTGATCATGGTCATAGCCATCGTCGGCTGCGGTATGGTCACGGTAAACGAAGACCGCGACGGAAGGCAGGTCGTGGCAACGGTAAACGGTGTGGATATATTGAAGAGCGCTATAACTTCACAGACAAAGATATACCTTGCTCAAAGCGGTTATACCGAGGGCTCCGAAGAATACAAGGCTTATTACCTGCAGGTCAGCGAGGGGCTTCTCGAAAGCATGATAACCTATGAGCTGCTTAAGCAGAAGTGTGCGGAGTTCGGTATCGAGGAGATAACATCAGAGCAGCAGTCGGAGCTCGACTCCATGCTTGAGCTTTACAAGACCACAGTGAGAAACAATGTCGAGTCGCAGTATCCCGAGGACAATTATGATACCGAGGAAGAATGGAAGTCCGTTGTCGACAAGGTAACGGAGGAAAAGTGCATAGCGGCCGGCTACATTAACGGCGAGTTTGAAACTCAGTACAAGCTTTCCTATATAAGAAAGAATGTCACAGACTATCTGTGCAAGGACTACGATCCTACCGATGACGAAATACAGAAGTATTACGATCAGCAGGTCATAGATCAGAAATCTGTCCTCGACGATCTGAAATCGAGTATCACAACATACGAGACGGACGGCACGCTCGTTTATGTACCCGAAGGAATGAGATACGTCCGCAATCTGCTTATAGCAGTTCCCGACGATATAAAGACGGCCATTGACGATCTTAGAGCAAACGACGACGACGAGGGAGCCGACACTCTGAGAGACAACGAGCTTGAAAAGATAAAGGACAAGGCCGACGAGGCATATGCCGCGGCGCAGGAGGATTTCACCGCAGCGCTTGAAAAGTACGGCGAAGACCCGGGCATGACAGAGGACCCCGGCAAGACCGAAGGATACCGCATTTATTCCGGCAACGCGACCTATGACAAGCTGTTCGTGGATGCAGGCATGGCGCTTGAAAAGATAGGCGACGTTTCCGAGCCCGTCGGATCCGATTTCGGTTATTACATAATAGAGTACACGAGCGAGATGGAAGCCGGTGTAAAGCCCCTTGAGGAGGTCAAAGACAGCTTGAAGGAGTATCTTGTGACCAAGAATGAGGAGGAGTCGCTTAACGTAAGCCTCGGAGAGTGGATAGACGCTTCGACCATAGAGCGTTTCACGGACAGGCTTGTCTGAAAGCTCTTTTAAGAATTATGCGGTGAATTTTTACACATTATTCTTAATATTTCCGGCATTTTTCGATAATATCGATTGATATCGGGCAGATTATGTATTATCATATATACAGTATGATTATGGCTGCTTGCTAGACGAACTATACAGCATCTGTAAAAAGTGCTGACAGATTGGAGCGTGTCGAATAAATGGGTTGGTTTGAATATAACGATATAGGAATAGACCTGGGTACAGCCAGCGTTCTTGTATATGTAAAAGGGAAGGGCATCGTGATAAGAGAGCCCTCGGTCGTAGCTGTTGACAGATCGACGGGTGAAATGCTCGCCATTGGCGAGGACGCACGCATCATGCTCGGACGTACGCCGGGCAACATTGTG
>CAYVOZ010000159.1:0-6257 GCA_964453325.1 uncultured Christensenellaceae bacterium
TCGCTGTATATATGGTCCGCGAGCAGAGAGATGGGGCAGGGCGTTACGACGGCCATGCCGCAGTTCGCCGCGCAGTCCCTTAAAATGGAGCTCTCGCGCGTAAGCGTCTCGCCCGTGGATACGACGATGACGCCGTACGACAAGACCACGACGTCTTCCCGCTCGACGTTCCACTCCGGCAACGCCATATTGGAGGCATGCGAGGACATAAAGCGGCAGCTTTGCACGCTTGCGGCGATAAAGTGGAAAAAGGACAAGGACGACGTAAGATATACGGACGAGGGATATATTGAGTGTGTATCCGAGCCGGAGCTCAAAATACACATAAACGACGTGGGGCGTTCCGGGATAATGCACGAGCAGCTGCCCGTGATAGCCATAGGCAGATACGGCACGTCGGACATATTCGATCAGCCGCCCGTCGAAGGGCGTCAGTCCTCAAAGCCCACGATAATGTGGATGATAGGCGCGCAGTCCGCGATAGTAAAGGTCAACCCCGTCACCGGCCGCGTAAAGGTCGTGAAGATGGGCGCGGCGCACGACGTAGGCAAGGCCGTTAACCCCACGGGCTGTTTACAGCAGATAGAGGGCGCGATAGTCATGGGCATAGGCCATGCGCTGATGGAGGAGATGATATACGAGGACGGAGACCTAAAGAACGGCAACATGGTCGATTATAAGGTGCCGACATTTATGGACTCGGATGTGGAGACAAAGATAACGCTCGTGGAGAACGCGCACCCCGCAGGACCCTATGGCGTTAAGGGCATAGGCGAGCCCGGGCTCGTGCCTACCGCGGCGGCTATAGCGAGCGCCGTGGGTCACGCGTGCAACACGGACTTTGACTCGATACCCATAAAGCCCGAGCATATTCTGTTCCGAAAGGAGATAAGCGATGCTGCCGAGATTTGAGCTGTATATTCCGGAGACGCTCGCGGAGGCGTGCCGGCTCAAGGCCGGGGGCGCGCTTCCCGTGGCGGGAGGCACCGATGTATATGTGAGCATGCACGGAGGAAAGCCCGCCGACAAGGTAGTCGATATAAAGGAGCTTTCCGAGCTGAAGGGTCAGAGCCTTGACGAGAAGACAGGGCTCGACCTCGGCGCTCTCACGACGCACCGCACGATCGAGCGGTGGGACGATATAAAGAAGCACTATTACGCGCTGTTTCAGGGCTGCTCGCAGGTGGGCTCTGTGCAGATACGACATCGCGGCACGCTTGGCGGAAATATTATGAACGGCGTACCATCTGCGGATTCGACGGGTCCTCTGCTCGCGTTCGGAGCGAGCGTTGTGCTCGGGAGCTCGGAAGGGGAGCGGACGGTACCGCTCGAAAGCTTTTATAAGGGCTTTAAGAAATTCGACATAAGGCCGGATGAGCTTTTGACGCGCGTACTTTTGCCCGCGACGGGGGAGAACTCGGGCAGTGCGTATTATAAATACACGCGCAGAAACGCCATGGACCTCGCGCTCATGGGAGTGAGCGCGTATATCGAGCTGTCCGGGGACGTGATATCCCTCGCGCGCGTCGCACTCACGACCTCCGCACCAACACCCGTTCGCAGCCATGCCGCGGAGGCTGTGCTCACGGGGCAAAGCGTATCGGACGAAATAATAGTAGAGGCGGCGGAGGCTGTCGCCGCGGAGGGCAAGCCGAGATCGAGTTGGCGCGCAAGCGCGGAGTTCAGAACGCGGCTGCTGCACGATATAACCATCATCGTTCTGCATGAGGCGGCCGAACGCGCACGCAAGCCTTTTGAAGAAAAGTCAGAGCCTATTGCTATGAAAATGTATGCGGGACTTTTAGGCGCGCTGCCGACGGAGGAAACAGTCAAATGAGGAAAAAGGATATCACCGTAACGGTAAACGGAGAGAGATACGAAAAGACCGTGGACTGCAATCAGACGCTGCTGAGATTTTTAAGAGAAGAGCTCTTTTTAAACAGCGTTAAGGAGGGCTGCGACGAGGGGGAATGCGGAGCCTGCACGGTCATACTCGACGGCGCGCCAGTGAACTCCTGCCTTGTGCCCGCATACGAGGCGGACGGAAAAACAGTGCTGACCGCGGAGGGACTCGGCGAGGACGCACGGCTGCATCCGCTGCAGGAGGCTTTTATAGAAGCGGGAGCGGTGCAGTGCGGGTATTGCACGCCGGGCATGCTGATGAGCGCTATCGCACTTCTCAATATATACCCTCACCCGACGCGCGCGCAGATCAGAAAAGAGATGGAGGGCAATATATGCCGCTGCACGGGCTATACACGCATAGCGGACGCCATACTGCTGGCGGTAGAGAAGATGGACGCTATCCGTGAGAAGGCGAGGAACGAGGGCAGACCCGAGCCGCGATTCGCCGGTATAGACGGAAGCCGTGACGCGAAATGAACGGCGGCGGGACCGACGCGAAAAAATATTTCTTTAACGGCGGGCTCAACTGCGCGGAGACGACGATGCGCTGTCTTATAGAGGACGGCGCTGTTGATATCGACCCGCAAACGGTGCGGCTCATGTCCGGCTTCGGCGGCGGGATGCAGCGCGGGCTCGTATGCGGCGCGGTCATAGCGGGCGTCGCCGCGCTCGGCGCGAAATACGGACGCATATCTCTCGACGAGCCGAGAAAGCCCTCCGCGGACGCCGTTAAGCGCTTCCTTAAGGAATTTGAGGAGCGCTTCGGCACGCTCAGCTGTCTTGAGCTGCGCACAAAATACGCAAAGGAGCACTGCCTCAAGAGCGAGGGCATGTACCGCGCCTGCACGGTCTTTGTGGAGGAGGCAGTGAGGATAGCGGAAAGCATTTTAAGTGAAAATGAGGTATAATAGCTGTAAATAAATCAACACCGGGGGAGAGATATGCGCTTTAAACCTGAGGTATTATCTGAATATAAGGCAGTGCTCGGCGAGGGACCCGTATGGGACGGGAGACGCGGCGGACTGTACTGGATAGACAGCCTTGACAACAAGGCTTGTTTTTTTGATCCGGCGACAGGGGAGAACACGGTATGGGACGTAGGACAAAATATAGGTACGCTCATACTGACAGAAAAGGATAACGAGCTTATCGTCGGCCTTACGGACGGACTGTATCTGTTAAACACGGATACGGGAGAGCTTTCCTTCGGCTGCGATCCGGAGCCGGGCCTTTCCGGCAACAGGCTGAACGACGGCAAGGCGGACTCGATGGGACGCATATGGATAGGTTCAATGTGCATAGCGGATAACGGAGAGACGGGCGAGGACAGCTCCTGTAAATGCGGTCTGCACAGGGTCGAGACCGATTTTTCCTTTAAAGCGGTCGATACGGATATTCGTCTCGCAAACGGAATGGCATGGAGCGGGGACAACAAAACGCTGTATTTTATAGATTCTCCGACGCAGTCGGTATATGCGTATGACTTTGACGCGGAAAAGGGCAGTATATCCGGCAGACGCGTATGTATAAGCATTCCGACCGAGCTTGGAGTATGCGACGGAATGGATATCGATACGGACGGAAATCTGTGGATCGCGCATTGGACGGGTTGGTGCGTGGCAAAATGGGATCCGAGGACGGGAGAGCTTCTCGATAAGATCGAGCTTCCTGTGAGCAGGGTGGCGAGCTGTGCGTTCGGCGGGAAGAATTATGACGAGCTCTATATCGTCACAGCGAGCGTAAACGCGGATAAGGATGAAATAAAGCAGCCCCTTGCCGGGAGTATCTTTGTCGTGAAGAACACCGGGGCAAGAGGCTTGCCTTTTAACAGATTCAAACCGAGAGAAAAATGATCTCTATTTAATGCACGTACCCTCGGGTATGCGGTCGTCGACGAACACCACCTTGCAGCCGCAGGCGCCGTTTGTGCCTGCTAGCAGCATGCCCTGAGACGTAACGCCGGTTATGCGCACGGGCTTCAGGTTGGCGACGACGATTATCTTCTTGCCCGTCAGCTCCTCGGGGGTATAGTCGTGCTTTATGGAGGATACTATCACGCGCTCGCCCTCGCCGTCGAAAAGCGTCAGCTTATAGCAGTTTGCGGACTTCCTTATCTCCTGGCATTTCACTATGCGGCATACGCGCAGATCGACGTTGAGGAATGCGTCTAAATCGATCTCCGGCTTTACGGGCGCGACGGGATCGGGCTCGCCCGCTGCCTCGGGCTTTGTCTCCGGCGCTTCTTCGGGCGTCTCGGGCTTTTCGGGCTCGCTCTCCTCTGCGGTCATGGGAGTGGAGAAATCGAGCAGCCCTAAATAGCGCTCCTTGTCTATGGCGAATAAGAAGAGATAAAGCCTTGGCCCTTTCTCCTTATCTATGAGCAGCCTGTATACGGTCTTGAAGAACGCCGACTGCGCGGTCTTTAGCTCTTTTGAGCCCTGCTCGAGTCCGCGCACCCTTGCGGGTATGGCGTAAATCGCGCTTTGCAGCTCGTCGAGGGTATATCCGCCCGCCGTGAGATACTCGTGCAGAAGCGAAATCTCCTGCTTATCCTCGTCGGTGAGCGCGTTATACACATCCCAGCCGCGCTTAGTGCGTAGGCGGTTCACCTGATCGGGAGCGCACTGCTCGAGCCAGAAGCTCGCGCGTCCGAGCCTGTCCGCAAAGTCCGCCGCCTTATACGGCGTGCCTATCTTTTCAAATACGGTCTCGAGCATCTCCGGGTTAAAGTCCACGACGGAGCCGAGCTGCACCAAAAGCCCCATAGGCACGGTGTTTATGCTCCTGTCCCCGACGGTGCAATAGCTCATTATATCTTTTGTATACTCGTCCGCGCTGCCGTCCGCACACGCGGAGTACATGCGGTCAAAGTCGAAGTACTGCTTTAAAATACCGTCGTCAAAGCAGAAGTCGAACGCGTGAGTGGGCTCGGTCTTGGAGTAGAGCCAGAGTATTATCTCGGGCTGATACAGCCTTAAAAGCGTCTCGGGCGTGAGATTGAGCCCCGTAGAGCCGGACATCTTGCCCGTCGCTCCGCGTATGCCTATAAACTCATAGCCCTGGAAGAGCGGAGGCTCATAGCCGAATATCTCACGCGATATGACGCTCGATACGCTGTACGAGCCCAGGGGCGACGCGTGGTCCTTGCCGCCGGGCTCAAAGTCCACGCCCTCGTAAAGCCAGCGCATGGGCCAGTCGACCTTCCATGCCAGCTTGCAGTTAAAATCGGTATCGAAGTCGAATACGCCGTGATGTCCGCAGGCGCACTTGTACTCCGCCTTTGTGCAGTCGTCGGAGAGCGACGTTATCTTTGTGGTGTCCTTGCCGCAGACCGGGCAGTATATCGATACGGGTACATATGCCTCGCGCTCGCCGGGCTGGGGCTCCTGAGTGCGGAAGCGGCAGAGTATGTCGAATATCTCCGCGCGTTTTTCGAGCGCTGTTCTCATAAGCTCGCAGTATTTGCCGTCGCGGTACATACCCGCCTGATAGCGGTAGTCCATGTCTATTCCGAACTCGCGCATGGAAGCAATGAACTCGTTCTCAAAGTGCTTTGCATAGGTCGGGGCGTCGTCGCCGAAAGGATTCGGGACGTCGACATAAGGGCTGCCGATGTATTTTTCCATGTCGCTGTTAACGGCGGCGACGTTCACGGGTACCTTTCTCAGCCGGTCAAACTCGTCCCAGCTGAAAAGCAGCCTTGCCTTTTTGCCCATTTTCCGCAGCGCGCGCACGACGAAATAGCTCGTCGCCACGTCGCGGAAGTTCCCTATATGTATCGAGCCCGAGGGGCTGATGCCCGCGGCGCAAACGTATTCGTCCTTGCCGGGCTTTCTCTTTACTATCTCCTGTGCGAGCTTTTCCGCCCAATGCTGTGCCATACCGACATTTTCTCCTTAAAAAGTGCCGCGCTTATACAGGTATAAACCACGCGCGGCACATCGTGTTTATGAATAGAATTTTAGCATCGGTACGGCGACATGTCAACCGAACGCGGCTATAACGGCGTTTTTCAATCAATTAACTCCGACGCGGCTCTGCTTACGGTAAAGCCGTAGTCGTTTTCTGCGGGTACTATATCAAAGGTGTGCGTTCCCGCAGGCTCGTCCTCTCCGCCAAACAGCAGATCATAGGTCACGGTGTATACGCCGTTCTCCCCGGCGATACTGTTATATTCAAAGGATATATCGCCGTAGTCGGACGCCATGGTATATATCTTGCCGTCCTCATAATAGCAGTATTCGCCGTCCTCTGTCTTTGTCAGAACGGACACGTCATACTCCACGCCGAAGGTGTTCATAATGAGAGCCTCGGCGTCCGCCTTCTCCGATATAAACACGCTGCCGTCCACG
>CAYVOZ010000160.1:0-6155 GCA_964453325.1 uncultured Christensenellaceae bacterium
ATAGCCGTGACGCTTTTTTTGCAGCGGATAATCGGAAGGGCAGTCACCGAGCAGCGTTATGCTGTCGGCCTTTAGCTCAAAGGGCTGCTTGAGCTCGGGCGTCAAAACGAGACTGCCGCTGACCTCTACCGACGAGCCTACGCCTAATTTGGTTATGTCCTTGAAATTATCGAGGGTGTCGTCAAAAACTACCTGTAGATTCTTAAAGAAAGTGCCGTCGTTGAGCTCTATAAAGCCGAGAGACTTTGAATCCCTGACTGTGCGCACCCATCCGCTTACGGTGATCCTGTCAAGCCCGTCCGTGCTTGTAAAAAGATCCTTTATGCATACCTTTTCCATAAAACAACCCCTCATGTTTATTTATTTAAGAAGTATATCAGCACAAAACCCATTTTACAATGCTTTTCCTGTTTTTTGCTTTTACGGTTGAGCTTTTGGGGGAATAATGCTAAAATTAGCTAAATGAATAAACAACAAGGAGTATCGGAAATGAATAACAATGCTATAACCGCAATTCGAGTTCTGGTCGCCGACATGGTGCAGAAGGCTAACAGCGGGCATCCCGGCATGGCGATAGGCAGCGCCCCGGCAGTATACACGGTTTGGAAAAACATGAGACACAACCCCAAGGATCCGTTCTGGACGGGCAGGGACAGATTTGTACTTTCTGCAGGGCACATGTCCGCGCTTGAATATGCAATGCTTTATTTTTACGGCTACGGCCTCAAAATGGACGATATAAAGAGCTTCCGTCAGTGGGGCAGCCTTACTCCCGGACATCCGGAGTACGGTCACACCGTCGGCGTAGAGGCCACCGCAGGCCCTCTCGGTCAGGGCTTTGCCATGGCAGTCGGAATGGCTATGGCAGAGGCGCATATGGCCGCAAAGTTCAACAGAGAAGGCTTCAACATAGTAGACAACTATACCTATACAGTGATGGGCGACGGCTGCATGATGGAGGGCGCGGCGTCCGAGGCGGCGAGCCTCGCGGGCTGCCTCGGGCTTTCAAAGCTCATAGCGCTCTATGACAGCAACCGCATAACCATAGAAGGCTCGACCGACCTTGCGTTTACAGAGGATGTGGGCGCGCGCTTTAAGGCATACGGCTGGCAGGTGATAGACGTGGAGGACGGCGAGGACTGCGCTGCTCTGCAGGCGGCCATCGACGAGGCGAAGCGCGAGAAGACCAAGCCCTCCCTTATAATATATAAGACCGAGATAGCGCACGGCACGCCTCTCGCGGGAAAATCGAAGTCGCACGGCGAGCCTCTTGGCGAGGACAACATAAAGGCCATGAAGGAATTCTACGGCTGGAAATACGACGAGAGCTTTTATATACCCGACGACGTATATGCGCATTTCGACGAGCTGACAAAGGGTCTTGCCGCGGACGAAACGGAATGGAACGACATGTTCGCAAAATACGCGGCCGCATATCCCGAGCTCGCCGAGGCATGGAAAAAGGATCACGACGGAGTCGATACCGAAGAGCTGTTAAACGACGAAGAGCTTTGGAGCTTTGAGGGCAAGGCGGCTTCACGCGCCACGAGCGGCGAGACGCTGAACCGCCTTGCGGAGCGCATAGACTGCCTGTTCGGCGGCAGCGCGGACCTCGGCCCCTCTAATAAGACCGTTTTAAAGGGCAAGGGCGATTTCGCACCCGGCAGCTATGAGGGCAAGAACATACACTTCGGCATACGCGAGTTGGCTATGGCCTGCATATGCAACGGCATATCGCTGTACGGCGGCTTAAGGACCTACTGCGCTACGTTCTTCGTATTCGCGGACTACGTAAAGCCCGCTCTCAGACTCTCCGCGCTCATGAAGCAGCCCGTAATGTACATACTCACCCATGACAGCATCGGCGTTGGCGAGGACGGCCCGACTCACGAACCCATAGAGCAGCTTGCCATGCTGCGCGCCACACCGGACTGCATAACCTTCCGCCCTGCGGACGGCAAGGAGGTCACGGCGGCGTATATTACAGCGCTCGGCGCGAAGAAGCCCACCGTAATAGCGCTCTCGAGACAGAATCTGCCTCTTTACGAGACCACCGGCAAGGGCGCTTTAAAGGGCGGCTATGTGCTGAAGGACGAGGAAAAGCCGGACGTCATACTCATGGCGAGCGGCAGCGAGGTAGAATGCCTGTTTAAGGCGGACGAGCTCTTAAAGCAGGAGGGCATAAAGGCGCGCATAGTCTCCATGCCGAGCTTTGAGCTGTTTGACGAGCAGAGCGAGGATTATAAAAAGAGCGTCCTGCCGGACGGCATCCGCGCACGCGTAGCCGTAGAGGCGGGCAGCTCCTTCGGATGGCAGAAATACACCGGCCTTGACGGCGAGATAGTTGCGCTCGACCGTTTCGGCGCGTCGGCTCCGGGCGGTATACTCTTTAAGGAGTTCGGCCTCACAGGCGAGAACGTCGCCGCTGCCGCAAAGCGCGCAATAGCGAAATAAGCCTTAGGCTTTGACAAAAAAACGGCTGTCCATGCCCTGCGGATCACCTTCGCAGGGCGGACAGCCGTTTATTCTTATCACTGATCGGTCAGCAGCTCGGACGAGCTTTTATCGTCTAACTTCTCCACGTCCTTCAGAGTGCGCTTTATTGCGCGCGTTCTCGTACCGACTAACTTATCGAGCTCGTTGTTCGCCTGATTCAGCCTCTGCTGCGTGGCGGAGAGCACGTCGCCGAACTTGTCGAATTCCGTTTTGACCGCTCCGAGCACCTGCCATACCTCGCCGGAGCGCTTCTGTATTGCCATGGTTTTAAAGCCCATTTGCAGACTGTTTAAGAGTGCCGCCATTGTGCTCGGACCGGCTATGCTGACGCGGTAGTCGCGCTGCAAAATGTCGAGCAGACCGCGGTTCACGACCTCGGAGTAAAGCCCCTCAAAGGGCAGGAACATTATCGCGAACTCCGTCGTGAAGGGCGGCGAGACGTACTTCTGTCTTATATCCTTTGCGGCGCTGCGTATCCTCTGCGAGAGCACGGAAAAGGCCTTTGCGACGTCCTCCGCAGAGCCGGAGGCATACGCGTCCTGCAGAGCGGTATATGCGTCGGAGGGGAATTTCGAGTCTATAGGCAGGTATATATGCGTCCCGTCCTCGGAGGGCAGCTTTATCGCGAACTCCACGCGTTCCGCGCTCCCCGGAACTGTCGCGACGTTGGTGTCGTACTGGTCGGGAGAAAGCACCTCTTTCAATATGGCGTCCAACTGTATCTCTCCGAGTATACCGCGCGTCTTGACGTTTGACAGCACTTTTTTAAGGTCGCCTACGCCTACGGCGAGCGTCTGCATCTCTCCCAAGCCCTTATAGACCTGTTCGAGCCTTTCGTTGACGAGCCGGAAGGACTGCGTCATCTTGTCCTCCAGCGTCTTTTGCAGCCGCTCGTCGACGGTGCGGCGCATTTGCTCCAGCTTCTCGTTATTATCCTGCTGAATATACGCGAGACGTTTTTCTATGGTCCCGCGCATGTTCTCCAGCTTCTGCTCGTTGCCCGCCTCAAAGGTCATAAAACGAGTTTCAAGCTGACGCAGGAGCAGAAGCGTGGCCTTATTCATTGCGGCCTGTTTTTCGGATATGCTCCTGTCCATTTCGGCCAGCTTCGTGGCCTGCCTTTCGTCGGCGGAGCGCTGATTTAAAGCAAGAAGTTCGCCTAAATTTCTTACGGAACCCTGCACGTTCTCGGAAAGCTCCCGCCTTAAAAGCTGCTGCTGCCTCTCTGAGCCGCGGGACAGCTCGTCTATAGCCGCAGACGCGTCCGTCCCGCCGTTCGTTTTCTTTAAGACTGCTATTGAAAGCAGTATGGCCGTAAGACCGGCCAGAAACGAGAGCACCGACATGATAAGTATCGCATATTCCATAAACGACCTCCTGATATACTATAGGCTGCGTTAACCTTTGCAATAACACTACGCTTTTTAGCTAAAAGTTGCTTTTACTTTTGCAATTCAGCCTTACTACAAATTGATTCTATCATTTCAAAAGGGTAATAAAAAGGACAATGCGCATCACTGACGAAAAACATCGGAAGAATGTATAAATGTGGAGCAATTTCCACAGACCGCGCCTGCAAAGCAGAGAGAACCTCGGGGTTGAAATGAAAGGGTTCTTATCATATAATGTCGAAAGGAAATCGGCGGGAGGCGCAGAATGAAATCGGAAAACGCACAGAATAAGGAGCAGATTCGCGACCCGCATATACTTCTGACGATCGTAAAGATCACGGCGATACCGATAGTGCTCTTCTTTGTAAAACCCCGCATATACGGCATAAAGAACCTTAAAAGACAGAACGGACGCCTGATTGCTGTGAGCAATCACCTGAGCCTTTGGGACCCGGTGCTGATGGACATGCTTTTCTATTTCAGAAAAGTGCATTTCATGGCCGCGCGGGACACGATGTATACAAAGAGCAGACTCTTCAGCTGGTTCATATCCTGCCTCGGAGCCTTTCCCGTGGACAGAAATGCCGGAGACAAGGCCGCGTACGCTCACGCCTGCGGGCTTTTAGAGAGCGGCAAAGTCTTGATGATGACGCCGGAGGGCAGATTCAATAAGACCGGTGAGCTTTTGAGCTTTCACACCGGCGCGATAAGGATGGCGTTCGACACGGATACAGAGATACTGCCCGTATATATCGACAGGATACCCTCGCTTTTTCATGTTACGCATATCGCCGTAGGCGAGAGGATCAATATGAAAGAACTGTACGGCAAGGACGGCTATCCCGACTATGACGAGTTTAAGGAGCTCAGCGAAAAGCTCCGCGCTGATGTAGCTGACTTGCGGGACAATTATTGCGGAAAGAACGCTAAGAAATAAGCGTATTCAGCATATTGAGCGCATCCGACAGCCCGCCGACGCTGTCTATGAGCCCGCATTCGACGGCTTCCTCACCTATGAGTACGGTGCCGGTGTCGTCGGCAAGCTGACGCGTGTTTAGCATGAGCTTTTTAAGCGTGTCTTCCTCTATATCCGAGCATTCGCATATAAAGCGCAGCACACGCTGCTGCATTTTTTCATAATACTCGTAATTTTGCTCGACTGTGATGAACAATCCCGTCGTTCGCACGGGGTGGACTGTCATGGCGGCGGAGCTTGCTATAAAGGAATGATCCGCCGAGACCGCGAGCGGCACGCCTATGGAATGACCTCCGCCCAACACGAGAGAGACGGTCGGCTTTGACATTCCGCGTATGAGCTCGGCTATGGCGAGCCCCGCCTCGACGTCGCCACCGACCGTGTTCATCAGTATAAGCACGCCCTTGATCTTATCGCTCTGCTCCGCTGTCGTGAGCAGAGGTATGATATGCTCGTATTTTGTCGCCTTTGACTGCGGCGGAACAAAGCTGTGTCCCTCTATCTGCCCGATGATGCTTATTATGCGTATCGGTCCGTCCGAAAGCGTTGTGCCGAATTCCTTAATGTTTTCGGTTTCGTTCGGCGTTTTATTATCTTCTTCATCAGTGAATGCTTTAAACATGATACTCGACCTCCGGTAATGCTATTAAAATACGCAAAACCGCAGTATTTATTCGGGACGCGTAAACAAACCGGACGCACCGTACTTAAGACTTCGTTTATATTGCTTTAGCGCGACTTTTATGGTATTATTTATCAATGAAAAACTTTACTCGCGAGGTGCGGATATGATCGATTTTAAGGCTGTAAAGCATGCTGCGGAAGGCTATGAGAAGCAAATGACTGCTTTTTTGCGGGAGCTGATACGTATTCCCGGTGAGAGCTGCGGGGAAAGAGACGTCGTTCTCCGCATCGAAAAGGAAATGAAGGCTGTGGGCTTTGACCGTGTGGAGATCGACCCTATGGGCAACATACTCGGATATATGGGACACGGAAAGAGGCTCATTGCCTTTGACGCCCATATTGATACTGTGGGCATAGGCGAGCTTTCAAACTGGCGCTTCGATCCGTATGAGGGCTATGAGAACGAAACCGAGATAGGCGGCAGAGGCGCGTCGGATCAGCTCGGCGGTTTGGTCAGCGCAGTATACGGCGCGAAGATAATGAAGGAGCTGTCGCTTTTGGGCGAGGATATGACAGTGCTCGTAACGGGTACCGTTCAGGAGGAGGACTGCGACGGGCTTTGCTGGCAGTATATCGTCAACGAGGACAAGGTAGCTCCCGAGCTCGTC
>CAYVOZ010000161.1:0-6140 GCA_964453325.1 uncultured Christensenellaceae bacterium
GCAGGCCTGCCCTTTGAAAAGATACTCTCGGAGGAGCATCTTGACCTCGCGGGCAAGTATAACGTGACGCAGGCGCCCACGCTCATTTTACAGCAGGGCGGCAGCACAGAGAGCTTTGTCGGTCCGGCCGAGATAAAGAAATATATACAGGCGAACAGCTGCGGGGCATAAAACAAAATGTACGATATAATAGTTATCGGCGCAGGGCCGGCGGGAATGACTGCCGCCCTGTATGCGCTCAGGTCGGGAAAAACCGTGCTCGTACTCGAAAAGGACGCCGTCGGAGGGCAGATAGCCTACTCCCCTCGCGTGGAGAACTTCCCCGCCATAAAACGCATCAGCGGCGCGGAGTTTGCGGATGCGCTGCTCGATCAGATAATGGAGTTGGGCGCGGATATAGAGCCCGAGGGCGCAACGGGCGTCGCTGCTCATGACGGCGGATATTCCGTCACGACGGACAGCGGCAGCTACGACGCGAAATGCGTCATAATAGCTACGGGAGTGAAGCAGAAGCGGCTCATGCTCGACGGAGAGGAAAGGCTCACGGGCAGGGGCGTTTCTTATTGCTCTGTTTGCGACGGCGCGTTTTATAGGGACAAGACCGTCGCCGTGAACGGCGGCGGAAACACCGCGCTCGACGACGCCCTGTTTTTATCCGACTGCTGCAAAAAGGTATACGTAATACACCGCCGCGATACGTTCCGCGCGGAGGACGCGCTCGTCTCGCTCGTAAAGCGCCGCGCAAATGTGGAGTTTATACTCGAAAGCACGGTCGCGGAGCTCATAGGCGAGGATTCCTTAAGCGCCATAGTCATAAAGGACGTGCATACCGGCTCGACGCGCCGGCTCGACGTGGACTGCCTCTTTGTCGCTATAGGCAGAGAGCCCATAAACGGCTGCTTCTCGAATATATCCGCGCTCGACGAAGGCGGCTATTTTATCAGCCGCGAGGACTGCGTTCTCGACAGCCCCGGCGTTTTCGTCGCGGGCGACTGCCGCGAAAAGCGCGTGCGTCAGCTCACGACCGCGGTATCCGACGGCGCGGTCGCAGCGATAGCGGCGGTCAGCTATATCGATAAGAGCATGCTTAAATAAGAGAAACAGCATACAAAAAAGGATGCCGTATTCAATATCCGGCGTCCTTTTATTTTGTGCGGCTTTCTCTTATTGACTTTCAATACTCACTCCGCGATCCCGACCGCAGCGCAGTATTTTTTGAGCTCCTCCGGAGCTATCGGGCAGCTGAAAAGATAGCCCTGATACTTACTGCAGCCTATAGCGCCGAGCATCTCCTTCTGCTCGGGCGTCTCCACATATTCCGCGAGCACCGAGAAGCCGAGAGAGCCTGACAAATAAACTATTGAGGATATTATATCCCGCGCTGTCGTACCCTCCGTCATGCCGCGGACGAGCGAGCCGTCCAGCTTCACCTCGTCAAAGCGGCACTCCTGCAAATATTTCAGGGACGTAAAGCCCATTGAGAAGTCGTCTATAGCCAGAGCAAAGCCCCTTTTACCAATATTGTCTAGCATGTTCGTGACCGAGCTGCTCGTTATAAGCTCGGACTGCTCGGTTATCTCTATGCAGACACGCGCTCCCCCCTCGTGACCGTCCGGGAAGGTCTCCGTGAGAAAATCCGCAAAGGCTGCGCTTCTTATGGTCTGTGCGGTCACGTTTATGCTTATGCGTATAGGCAGCCCGAGCTTCTTCATATCCGCCTTTACGCGCCTGAAGACGTATTTCTCGAGCTCCGTGAGATATCCGCCCTCCTCCGCGATCCTTATGACCATGGGCGGGTATACCGTGCCGAAAGTTGGGTGAGCCCACCTTAAAAGCGCCTCCGCGCCTATGCAGGCTCCCATGCTGTTGCACTGGGGCTGATAGAGCATAAATAGCTCTTCCTCCTCCATAGCCGTCATGAGGTCGTGCACGAGCTGCTTTGCAATGCTGCCCGTGATGCCGCTCTCCTCCGTGAGCAAGGCGTTGTCGTTGTTTTTCTCGATCTCTTTGAATCTCTCCGTGAGCAGGCCTATATTGGCTCTGCTCTCTGCCTCCCTCATGCGGTCGTACCGCTTAATAAACGGCATATAAATCACCGTGCCTACTCCTAAGTTCACGACTTGGAGCACGGAGCCCCATACCGAGCCTGTGGACTGATAGCCGCCCAGTATTATGGGCGTCGTCCACTCCACCGCCACGGCGGGTATAGGCACGAGCCCGAGCTTCATCGCAGCCGTAGATATGAGAAAGCACGCGAGCGGAGCGGCGATAAAGGGTATGAGCATTGTGGGGTTATATACTATAGGCAGACCAAACACCATGAGCTCGTTTATGTTGAAGAGCATGGGCGCGGCCGCCATCTTTGCGAGAGAACGGCTGCTCTTTCTCCTGCTGAATAGCAGCAGCGCCACGAGCAGAGAAAGCGCCGCGCCGCAGCCGCCCATGAGCACAAACACGTCGAAAAACGTCTTTGTGTATATCTGCGAAGGCGCGCCGCCCGCCGCCGCTGCCGCGACGTTCATATCCATCGCTGGATCCATGAGGTGGCTCGTGACGCTCTCAAGCACGTCGCTGCCGTGTATGCCAAAAAACCACAGCACACTTGAGATGAGTATATACAAAAGCCCTCCGAAGAAGTTGAGCCCCACCGCGCCGAAAAGCGCGTTAACGGCCTCCGAAAACAGCTCCCAGAAGTTGCTGACGCTGAATATCATCGATATCATCAGATTTATAACGGTAAACAGCAGCAGCACCGCCGCGAGCGGTATAAGCGCGGATATAGCGCGGTTATACATGGGCTCTGAGCCGTCCAAAAACAGCTTTCTGAATTTCAGTTTGCTTTTCAGGAATATGAACAGCGCGGGCGCGGCCGTGCCGCATATTATGGCGGTGAACATGCCCACCGCGCTGAAGGAGGATATCTGAAAGGATCCCGTCAAAAAGCCCACGGATATGAGAAAGGACGCCACGCCCGCCGATACCGGCCCCGCGAGCTTATCGCCCGATTTTTTCTGATCCGCGGTACAATAGCTTAAAAAGAATACCATATACACCGAGAGCAGGCCGAACGTAGCGTTATATACGAACGAAAACACACTGTAGAGAAAGCCTCCGCCGAACGTCGTAATAAAGCTTTGATATACGGATATGGGCAGGCTGCGCAGTATGAGCGCGGCCGAGCCTACCGTCAGCACGGGGATAAGCATAAGAAGACCGCTTCTCACGATGCGTACAAAGGGCATGTCATACAGTCTCCGTCCAAGGCTTCTCATATTAGGCTCTCCTTTGGGTCGTATGGGAATACACTAATTATAGAAGCGTTGAAACACCGTGTCAATTATCGACACATAATTATGCATATGTATTTTTACTGACAGACAGGATATGCGTCGGCATTCCGGCGGCCGCCGCATAATATGCCCTATTTATTCCCCCTCGCTGCAAAAAGCCTTGTTTTAACGGGCGAAACATAATAGAATATGTATCGGCGGATAAGCGTGTCCGCCGGGAAAAACTGTCGGAGCTAAAAAATATCGCATGAGTATCGTTGAATTATTGCTGGTTGCCATCGGGCTCGCCATGGACGCCTTTGCCGTCTCGGTATGCAAGGGGCTCTCCGTCGAAAAAGTCCTCCCAAAGCAGGCCGTGGCGGTCGGGCTCTATTTCGGTGGCTTTCAGGCGCTGATGCCTCTTATAGGCTGCCTTTTGGGCATAAGCTTTAAAACATATATTGAGCGCTTTGACCACTGGGTCGCTTTCGTGCTGCTCGCACTCATAGGCGCAAATATGATAAGAGAGGCCTTCGGCAAGGACGAGAAGCTGAACGACTCCTTTTCGGTAAAGACTATGCTGCTGCTCGCCGTGGCAACGAGCATAGACGCGCTCGCCGTTGGTGTATCCTTCGCCGTGCTCGATGTCAATATATGGACGGCGATAGCCATCATAGGCGTCGTTACCTGCCTTTTATCCTGTGCAGGCATATATATAGGCAACATCTTCGGCGCAAAGTTCAAAGCCCGCGCGGAGTTTGCGGGCGGAGTCATACTCATACTCATAGGCGTAAAGATACTGCTCGAGCATCTGGGCGTTATAGGCTTTTAGCGGTGCATTCCATAAAAAAAGCGGCAGACATCCGGAGCTTTCCCGGTCCTGCCGCCTTTTTTATGCACCGTGCGTTATCTGCCGAGCCTTTCCATGAGTCCGGGCAGCGCTTTTTCAAAGCATACCCCGTACCAGTGCTCCTTTGCCGTCGCCCTTATACTCTCGCACACGAAATCGGCTGCTATCGAGGCTGCCGTGTTCATGTCAAAGCCGCGCATGAGCGCGCCCGCAAATGCAGAGGCGTATACGTCGCCCGTGCCGTGGGACATCTGCGCTATCGTATCGTTAAAATAATAAAACGTATTCTCGCCGTCGAACGTCGCTACGCCCAGCTTGTCCTTTGCAAAGGACACCCCTGTCAGCACGATGTTTTTCGCGCCGAGCGCGTGCAGCTTTCTTAAGGTCTCCTCTATATACTCCCTGTCATAGCCCTCGAGCACGCAGGGCATATCCAAAAGCAGCGCCGCCTCGGTAAGGTTTGGCAGTATATAGTCCGCGTGCTCGCAGAGCCTCGCCATCCTCGACGGAAAGTCCTCTCCGAAGCCCACATAGAGCTTGCCGTTGTCCGCCATGGCGGGGTCTACTATCCTTATCGCCCCGTCCGCTGCGCAGCTGTCCATGATGCTCAGTATATAGTCTATCTGGCTCGCGCTCACATATCCCGTATAAAACGCGTCGAACTTTATACCCTCGTTTTTCCAATGTGCCTCAATTGCCGGCATGTCCTCCGTGAGATCGCGAAACGTAAAGCCCTTGAAGCCTCCCGTATGCGTGGAGAGGACGGACGAGGGCAGCACCGCTGTCTCTATGCCGCAGGCTGATATTATGGGCAGCGCCACAGTCAGAGAGCACTGTCCGACACAGGATATATCCTGAATAGTCAATAATCTTTTTCCCATTGATTTTGCTCCGTTCGTATTAATAAGGCCTCGGGCCCCGCCTAAAGAGTATACCCTTTTTGCATTTCCCTGTACGCCTGGATCAGTCGGCGTAAAGAGCCGTGGAAAGATATCTCTCCCCGTTGTCCGGCAGCAGCGCAACTATCGTCTTTCCCTCGCACTCCGGCCTTTTTGCCAGCTCTATCGCGGCCCATAACGCCGCGCCGGAGGATATGCCCGCAAGCACGCCCTCGCTCCTGCCGATCATTCTGCCGGTCGCAAGTGCGTCCTCGTTCTTCACCGTTACGATCTCGTCGTATACAGATGTATCGAGCACCTTCGGTACAAAGCCCGCGCCAATGCCCTGTATCGCGTGCGGACCCGCCTTTCCTCCCGACAGCACGGGAGAGGACGCGGGCTCTACCGCTATCACCCTTACGCCGGGCTTTTTCGACTTTAAATACTGCCCCACTCCGGTTATTGTGCCGCCGGTGCCTATGCCCGCCACAAAGTAATCCACCTCGCCGTCAGTGTCCGCGTATATCTCCGGGCCTGTTGTCGCGCGGTGCGCCGCAGGATTGGCCGGGTTTACGAACTGCCCCGCCACAAAGCCGCCGGGGATCTCCCCCGCGAGCTCTTCCGCCTTGGCTATCGCGCCCGTCATGCCCTTTGCGCCCTCTGTGAGCACGAGCTCCGCTCCGTATGCCTTCATGAGAAGCCTGCGCTCCATGCTCATAGTCTCGGGCATCACTATTATGATGCGGTAGCCCCTCGCCGCAGCGACCGAGCACAGCCCTATCCCGGTATTTCCGCTCGTAGGCTCAATAATTACAGAATCCTTTTTTAGTATCCCTTTTTTCTCCGCGTCGTCGAGCATAGCCCTTGCTATTCTGTCCTTTGCCGAGCCCCCGGGATTCAAAAACTCCAGCTTTGCAAGAAGCCGCGCCTTGAGTCCGAGACTTTTCTCTATGTTTTTGAGCTCCAGCAGCGGCGTGCCGCCTATGAGCTGATCCGCAGATGAATATATACGCGCCATATATTTGCCCTCCTCATTTTTACCGTATTATATTACCGCCCGTACATAAAGTCAAATGACCGGGCCGGACAGACCGTGTCAAGTTGTTATGGAGTTTTAGAAACCAACAACAGCATTGTGAACAG
>CAYVOZ010000162.1:0-6125 GCA_964453325.1 uncultured Christensenellaceae bacterium
GCTGACATGGACGACCCGTATATAACCTATAAGAACGACTATATAGAATCCGAGTGGTGGTCCTTAAAGCAGATATTCGACAGAGGCCTGCTCTATAAGGGCCATAAGGTCGTGCCGTATTGCCCGCGCTGCGGGACGGCGCTGTCCTCTCACGAGGTCGCGCAGGGCTATAAGGACGTTAAGGAGCGCTCCGCAACAGTGCGCTTCCGCTGCACGGACGAGGAGAACACGAGCTATCTCGCATGGACGACGACCCCGTGGACTCTGCCGTCGAACGTCTGTCTCGCTGTAGGCCCGGATGTGGAATATGTCCGCGCGGAGCGGGACGGAGAGGGCTTTATACTCGCGCGCGAGCTCGTAAAGAGCGTGCTCGGCGAGGAGGGAGTCACGGTGACCGCGTCGTATAAGGGCAGCGAGCTCGCCGGAAGAGAGTATGAGCCGCTGTTTGAGTGCACTCGCAAGGCCTGCGGCGGCAAAAGAGCGTTCTTCGTGGTTGCGGACGATTATGTCACGACGACGGAGGGTACGGGAATAGTCCATAACGCGCCCGCGTTCGGCGAGGACGACGCGCGCGTATGCGCAAAGAACGGCCTGCCGCTCGTGCAGATGGTCAACACCAAGGGCGAGATGTGCGGAGGCACGCCGTGGGACGGCCTGTTCGTAAAGGACGCGGATAAAGAGATACTGAAGGCTCTCGGGGAGTCGGGTCAGCTTTTCGACGCACCCATGTTCGAGCACAGCTATCCGTTCTGCTGGCGCTGCAACACGCCGCTCATATACTACGCCAGAAGCAGCTGGTTCATATCCATGACAAAGCTGAGAGAGCAGCTCATGGCGAACAACCGCTCCGTGAACTGGCTGCCCGAGAGCATCCGCGACGGACGCATGGGCAACTTTTTAGACGGCGTCATAGACTGGGGCGTATCGAGAGAAAGATACTGGGGTACTCCGCTTCCCATATGGACCTGCGAATGCGGACACGTACACTGCATAGGCTCTATAGCCGAGCTCAAGGCGATGGGCAGGAACGTCCCGGACGATATAGAGCTGCATAAGCCCTTCATAGACGAGGTCGTGCTGACCTGCCCGGAGTGCGGAGGCGAGATGCACCGCGTGAGCGAGGTCATAGACTGCTGGTACGACTCGGGCTCGATGCCCTTTGCGCAGTGGCACTACCCATTTGAGAACAAGGATAAATTCGAGAAGCGCTTCCCGGCGAACTTTATAAGTGAGGCCGTCGACCAGACGCGCGGATGGTTCTATACTCTGCTCGCGATATCCACGCTGATATTCGACCGCGCGCCGTTCGAGAACTGCATTGTATTGGGACATGTCCAGGACAAGGACGGCAAGAAGATGTCCAAGCACATAGGCAACGTCGTAGACCCGTGGAGCGTGCTCGATAAGCAGGGCGCGGACGCGGTGAGATGGTATTTCTACTCGAGCTCCGCTCCGTGGCTGCCGAACCGCTTCCATTCGGACGCCGTCTCCGAGAGCCAGCGCAAGTTCATGGGTACGCTGTGGAATACATACGCGTTCTATATACTCTATGCGGAGATAGACGGCTTTGATCCGACGAAGCACAAGCTTTCGGACGACCTCTGCGTCATGGACCGCTGGGTGCTCTCGAGACTCTATTCAACCGTAAAGGCTGTAGCCGGGGACCTTGACGAGTATCATATAACCGAGGCGACGCGCGAGCTCACGCGGTTTGTCGACGAGCTGTCGAACTGGTATGTCCGCCGCTGCCGCGAGAGATATTGGGGCAGCGAGATGACCAAGGACAAATCGGACGCGTATATGACGCTCTATACCGTGCTTGAGACGTTTGCGCGCACTATAGCGCCGTTCACTCCGTTCATGGCGGAGAGCATATATCAGAACATAGTGCGCTCCGTGGATAAGGACGCGCCCGTGAGCATACACCTCACTGATTATCCGAAGCCGGATATGTCCCGCATAGACGCCGAGCTCGAGAGCAATATGGACGCCGTGCTGCGCGTGGTCGTGCTCGGACGCGCCTGCCGCAACGAGGCTAACATAAAGAACCGTCAGCCGCTGTCCGTAATGTACATCGCGGGCATAGACGGGCTGCCCGACACCTTTGCGGAGGTCATACGCGGCGAGCTCAACGTCAAGGAGGTCGACTTCGGCGCGGCGGCGCAGGAGTATATAACCTATAACGTAAAGCCGCAGCTTAAGACGCTCGGACCGAAATACGGAAAGCTTTTGGGCGGCATACGCGCAAGGCTCTCGTCCGCGGACGGCTCGGAGGTAGTCGCCGCCGTAAAGGACGGCGGAGCATACCGCTTTGATATAGACGGCAGCCCGATAGAGCTCTTTGAAGAGGATCTGCTCATAGAGCCCGTCGAGAGAGAGGGCTATGCCGTGCAGACCGAGGGCGGACTCGCAGCCATAATCGACACCACGCTCACGCCCGGGCTCATAGACGAGGGCAGAGTGCGCGAGATGATAAGCAAGGTGCAGACGATGCGCAAGGAGGCGGGCTTTGAGGTCACAGACCACATACGCCTGACGGTGGACGGCTCTGACGTCATAAAGAAGCTGGTGGACGAGCGCCGCGCGGAGATAGCTCCGGACGTGCTCGCGGACGAGCTGGCAGTCGCCGCTCCCGCAGGCTATACGAAGGAATGGGATATAAACGGCGAGGCCGTGACGATGGGCGTGGAGAGGCTTTGAGCCTCTTTCCGTCAAAGCGCCGAAAGGGCATAGCATAAAAAGAACGGAGCTGCGATATAAACGCGGCTCCACAGTCCGTCAAAAAACTATGTTTTTTGACGGGATTGCCGGGTTTTGACTGTAAACGCATAAGCGTTTACGGCCGTCAAAACCCGATAAGTATAGGCTTGGGCGTACACGCCGCCCTGCGCCTATGAAATTTAAGCTTAAGGTCAAGGACTTTATTGACACGCAGCGGAGCCGCGAAAATGATCGCGGCTCCGTTCTTTTCTATAAGCCTGCCGGCTCGGATGCTATTGATACTTAAGCTTTTTGTTGGCGTAGAGCACGCTCCAGAGGTTGAAGATCCCGTCCAGTACCAAGGAGACGCCGGAGACTATCGTTGCTCCGTTCATGCCCTCGTACGGTATGAACAGGAGTATCACGCCGAGGACGAACATCACCGCGGAGACGATGGCAATAACGAACCAGGCGCTTGCACCCGAGCTCTTGAGCTCGACGGAGGCCTGAAAGCGCATTATGCTGTTTATTATGAGCGCAATGCCTATCAGTATGCCCACTATGGTCACGACGGCCTTTGCACCGCAGAGCAATATGAGGCCTATAGTGAGAAAGACGATCCCGGTGATGAGCTTTACCGCAGGGCTTCCCGAGGCGTCCCGACGCGCAAAGGACATTATCAGGCTGATGACTCCGAGCAGCGTCGCCGCCGCGCCCGCGATATAGCACATGACTATTTTCGACTCGCTTGGCCATATTATGAGCACGAGACCCAAAAGGATATAAAACGCCGACAATATAAGTATGGTGGTCTTGTAGGTCTTCAGCATATACTAAAGCTCCGTTCGTTTTATTCTGTGTTTGACTTTATTTCATTCTACCACACACAACGCCGTAAATCCACTTAAACGGTAAAGTATTATGATAAAAAATGTTAAATTTGTTGAAAAATGTGCGGGGTGTTTACAGAGTGCAGGATCGTTTAATGCATCAGGGCTGCGATCGGTCTTTGCGGACGCAGCCCTGACGCCGCTACGTCGGTTATTATTTGACGGCGTCGCGAACGAGCGCGATCTGCGCCTTTACCGACTCCGGAGCGACTCCGCCCTTGGAGCGCCGGCGCTCGAGGCAGGCCTTTAAATCTATGGCAGCATATACGTCCTCCGAAAAGAGCTCCGATATCTTTTTATATTCCCCGAGAGGCAGAGCCTCGAGCACCGTGCCGAGGTCGATGCACTGCTTCACGATGCCGCCGACGGCCTTATACGCCGTGCGGAAGGGCATGCCCTTTGCCGTAAGATAGTCCGCAAGATCGGTCGCGTTTATAAAGCCAGTCTGCGCGGCGCGCAGCATGTTATCGGCTTTGACGTGCATGGTTGCCGTCATGGACGCGCATATATCGAGGCAGGCCCTGACCGTATCGGCGGCGTCGAATATCGCCTCCTTATCCTCCTGCATGTCCTTGTTGTACGCGAGAGGGATGCCCTTCATGAGCGTCAGAAGCGCTATGAGATCGCCGTAAACACGCCCGGTCTTGCCGCGCACGAGCTCCGCCATGTCCGAATTTTTCTTTTGCGGCATGATGGACGAGCCGGTGGTATACGCATCGTCAAGGGCGATAAACGAGAACTCCCATGACGACCATAGTATGAGCTCTTCGCAGAAGCGCGAAAGATGCATCATTATAATGGAGCACGCGGACGCGAGCTCTAGGCAGAAATCCCTGTCCGACACTCCGTCGATGCTGTTCGCCGCGGCGGAGTCAAAGCCGAGCGCGGCGGCGGTCATATCCCTGTCTATGGGGTATGTGGTGCCCGCGAGAGCACAGCAGCCGAGAGGAGAGACGTTCATGCGCCTTTTGCAGTCGCCGAGCCTGTCCGCATCGCGGAGCAGCATCATGGCATAGGCCATGAGCTGATGACCGAAGGACACAGGCTGGGCGCGCTGCAGATGCGTATAGCCGGGCATTATGGTGCCGCAGTGCTGCTCCGCCTGATCCGCGAGCGCGGTTATGAGGCGCTTTACCGAAGCCGTGAGCGCGTCCGCCGCGTTTTTAAGGTACATGCGCGTATCGAGCGCGACCTGATCGTTGCGGCTGCGCGCGGTGTGGAGACGTTTTCCCGCGTCGCCTATGCGCCGCGTGAGTTCGGCTTCTATAAACATATGGATATCCTCTGAGGACATGTCTATGGCGAGTGCGTCGGACTTGATATCCGCGAGTATGCCGTTCAGTCCGTCTATTATGCTGTCCGCGTCGGCCTGTGATATTATGCCTCTTGCGCCCAGCATCGCCGCGTGCGCGGCGGAGCCCGCAATATCCTCGGCGTACATGCGCGAGTCCACGCGTATTGACGAGTTAAAGTCGTCCGCCGCGGAATCCGTTATGCCGCTCGTGCGTCCTGTCCAAAGCTTTTCCATATACATACCTCCGTATCGACTGCGCATATCTTCTTTCTTCGTCCTCTGCTGACTCTGTAAGAAAATCATGCTCCATTGTCTCTGTTTCCGTCTGTGAACTCTTTTGTTTTTACAACATTCTTGTTGTTAATCTCGTCTCTTTCGAGTATATTATCAATAGAAGCGCCGTTGCGGTGGACGTCTTGGACGTACTTCCCGGGGACAGCATCCTCACTGGCTGTTGATGTTGCATTATCGGGATATCCGGAAGCGCTTCTTTTATTTACTTTATAAACACGTTCGCCGACGGGCGCCTTATATAAGGGCGCCTGCCGGCGTTATATACGCTTGAGACTTATTATACTACTTTGCGTTCTTTGCGTCAGCCATGGCCTTGACCTGTATCGGCAGCCCGAAGAGGTTTATAAAGCCCGCTGCGTTCGCCTGGTCGTATACCTCGTCCTCGCTGAATGTGGCTATCTCCGGGTCGTAGAGCGAATGCGGAGAGGTCACGCCCGCGGGTATGAGGTTGCCCTTGTAGAGCTTGAGCTTTACGTCGCCGGTGACGGTCTTCTGAGTGTCCGTCACGAATGCGGAGAGCGCCTCGCGCAGCGGAGTAAACCACTGACCGTAGTAAACGAGCTCTGCGTACTTGACCGAAACGAGCTGCTTATAGTGCTGCGTGTCCCTGTCAAGGCAGATGCTTTCGAGAAGCGAATGCGCCTTATAGAGTATCGTGCCGCCGGGAGTCTCGTATACGCCGCGGGACTTCATGCCGACGAGCCTGTTCTCGACCATGTCGATTATGCCTATGCCGTTCTTGCCGCCTATGGCATTGAGCTTGTCTATGAGCTCCACTCCGCCTATCTTCTTGCCGTCGAGCATGGTGGGAACGCCCTTTTCAAAGTGCAGAGTGATATATTCCGGCTTGTCGGGAGCCTGCTCGGGAGATACGCCGAGCTCCAAAAAGCCGGGCTTGTTGTACTGCGGCTCGTTGGCGGGATCCTCAAGGTCCATTCCCTCATGGG
>CAYVOZ010000163.1:0-6109 GCA_964453325.1 uncultured Christensenellaceae bacterium
ATTGTGCTCATAGACGACTCCATAGTGCGCGGCACGACCTGCGCGCGCATAGTCGGGCTTTTGAGAGACGCGGGCGCACTCGAGGTGCATATGCGCGTGACCGCTCCGGCGTTCCTGAATCCCTGCTATTACGGCACGGATATAGACTCGCGCGACGCCCTCATTGCGCATAACCATACCCTGCCCGAGATAGAGAAGATAATAGGCGTGGACAGCCTCGGATATCTGTCCGTGGACAGCGCGAAGAAGTTAGCGGAGAACGCGGGTGGAGAGGGCTTCTGCACGGCGTGCTTTGACGGAGGATATCCCACGGAGATACCCGCCAAGCCCAAGAAATTCAGATTTGAGCAAAAGCTCCCGGAGGACAACAAATGAAGAGCGAGAGTGACAGCTATAAGGCGTCAGGAGTGGATATAGACGCGGGCTATGCCGCAGTGGAGCTCATGAAGAAGCACGTTGCGCGCACGCTCACGTCCGGAGTGGTATCGGGCATTGGCGGCTTCGGAGGGCTCTTCGAGCTCGACCTTGAGGGCATAAACCGCCCGGTGCTCGTGAGCGGTACTGACGGAGTGGGGACAAAGCTCAAGCTTGCGTTCCTCATGGATAAGCACGATACGGTCGGCATAGACTGCGTGGCGATGTGCGCAAACGACGTGATATGCTGCGGCGCGAAGCCGCTCATATTCCTCGACTATGTCGCTGTGGGCAAGAACCTGCCCGAGCGCGTAGAGGCGATAGTCGCGGGCGTCGCGGAGGGCTGCGTGCGCGCGGGCTGCGCGCTCGTCGGCGGCGAGACCGCGGAGATGCCCGGCTTTTATCCCGTGGACGAATACGACCTTGCGGGCTTCTGCGTGGGCGTCGTGGATAAGGACAAAATACTCGATAAAAACGCTATCGTACCCGGCAATGCAGTGATAGCGCTGCCGTCCTCGGGCGTGCATTCAAACGGCTTCTCGCTCGTGAGAAGAGTGCTCGACGTGGAGCATGCGGATATAAAGTCTCCCGTTGCCGAGCTCGGGGGCAAGAGCCTCGGCGAGGCGCTTTTGGAGCCGACGGTCATATACGTAAAGCCAATGCTCGCGCTTATGGACGGCGTCTGCGTAAAGTCCGCCGCGCATATCACGGGCGGCGGCTTCTATGAGAACATACCGCGCAGCCTGCCCGAGGGCATAGGCGTAAGGATTGACATGAAAACGCTCGTCACGCCGCCTGTGTTCGGTATTATAAGCCGCGCGGGGGATATCCCGGAGCGCGAGATGTATAACACGTTCAACATGGGCGTCGGGATGACCGCCATAGTCGGCAAAAACGACGCGGACAGAGCCGTGAAAATACTGCGCGAGAACGGGGTGCAGGCGTATATAATGGGCGAGACCGTGGCAGGCACGGGAGTAGAGCTATGCCGGTGAACATAGCCGTGCTCGTATCGGGCGGAGGCACTAACCTTCAGGCGCTCCTTGATGCGGAGGACTCCGGGATACTTATAAGCGGGCGCATAACGCTCGTCGTATCGAATAGCGAGGGCGCGTACGCCTTAAAGCGCGCGCAGTCGCACGGCGTGGACACCGCCGTTATTGCGCGGAGGGATTATCCGTCGGATTCGGATTTTGAAGCGCGGCTCTCGGAGCTTTTGACCGAATACAGAACAGACCTCATAGTGCTCGCGGGCTTTATGCGCATTCTGAGCGCAGACTTTGTAAAGAAGTATCCCGACAGGATAATAAACGTGCACCCGGCGCTCATACCGTCGTTCTGCGGCAAGGGCTTTTACGGACTTAAGGTCCACGAGGCGGCGCTTGAATACGGAGTAAAGGTCACGGGCGCGACCGTACACTATGTTAACGAGATACCCGACGGCGGCAGAATAATAATGCAGAAGGCGGTCGATATACTCGACGGCGACACCCCGGAGACGCTGCAAAGGCGCGTGATGGAGCAGGCGGAGTGGAAGCTGCTCCCGATGGCGGCGGAGAAGGTATCGAAGAGACTTTTAACGGAGAGATCGGAATGAATAAAACATACGAAAAGAGCAGCCTTTACGAGCTGCTTAGGGAAAACGAATATCCCGGCAGAGGCATAGCGGCGGGCATGACGCCCGACGGACGCGCGGCGCTCGCATACTTCATAATGGGGCGCAGCGAGAACAGCCGCAACCGCGTATTCCGCGCGGAGAGCGACGATGTGACGATATACCCCTTCGACGCTTCAAAGGTGGAGGATCCGTCGCTCATAATATACTCCCCGGTCAGAGTTCATGACGGTCATACCGTCTTTACGAACGGGGATCAGACGGACACGGTATACGACGCGCTCATAAAAGGCAGGAGCTTTGAGACCGCGCTTGAGACGAGATGCTTTGAGCCGGACGCGCCCAACTTCACCCCGCGCATAAGCGGCATCATTTCGAGAGAAAAGAACACATTTATATATAAGCTGAGCATACTTAAGAGCGCGGACGCGGACGGAAGCGCGTGCGCGAGATATACGTTTTCCTATCCCGCGATAAAAGGCGAGGGGCGCTTTATAAGCACCTATGAGCATAACGCCAACCCGCTGCCCACGTTTGAGGGCGAGCCGAGACGGATAAGCATGTATGACGATATAGACGAGTTTGCGGACGGCATTTGGGAAAGCCTCAATGCCGACAACAAGATCTCACTTTACGTGCGCTATATCGACGTAAAGACAGGCAAATACGAGAGCAGGCTTTATAACAAGCACGAGGGAGGCAAGGCATGAGCGAAAGAGACGCGTACATATCGCCGCTGTCCACGCGGTACGCAAGCGCGGAGATGCAGCACATATTCTCACAGAACTTCAAGTTCCGGACGTGGCGCAGGCTCTGGATAGCCCTTGCGCGCGCGGAAAAGCAGCTCGGTCTGCCCGTCACCGACGAGCAGATAAACGAGATGGAGGCCTATAAGGACGATATCAACTACGACGTAGCGGAGGCGCGTGAAAGAATAGTGCGTCACGACGTAATGGCGCATGTATATGCGTATTCTCAGCAGTGCCGCGAGGCGGAGCCAATAATACACCTCGGCGCGACCTCCTGCTATGTCGGGGACAATACAGACGTCATAATAATGAAAGAGGCGTCCGAGCTGATACTGAAAAAAGCGGCGCAGGTCGTGAAAAACCTGTCCGATTTCGCCATGAGATACAGAGAGCTGCCCTGCCTTGCGTATACGCACCTACAGCCCGCGCAGCTCACGACAGTGGGAAAGCGCGCGACGCTATGGGCGCAGGAGCTCATAATGGACATAGAGGAGCTCGAATACAGGCTGTCCTGTTTAAAGCTTTTAGGCTCAAAGGGTACCACCGGCACACAGGCGAGCTTTGTGGAGCTATTCGGCGGGGACGACGAAAAGATAGATATGTTAGAAGAGCTCATTGCAAAAGAGATGGGCTTTGACGCGTGCGTGGAGGTATCGGGCCAGACGTATTCGAGAAAGGTGGATTCGTATTTCCTTTCCGCACTATCCGGCTTTGCACAGAGCGCGTATAAATTCGCAAACGACATGAGGATACTCCAGTCCTTTGAGGAGATGGAGGAGCCGTTCGAGAGCGGTCAGATAGGCTCGTCCGCGATGCCCTATAAGCGCAACCCCATGAGAAGCGAGAGGATATGCGCGCTTGCCAGATACGTCATTTCCGACTCGATAAATCCCGCGTTCACTGCGGCTACGCAGTGGTTCGAGCGCACGCTCGACGACTCCGCGAACAAGCGAATTTCCGTGGCGGAGGCGTTTCTTGCGACGGACGCCATACTCAATATTTATATGAACGTCACCGCGGGACTCGTGGTATATGAGAAAGTAATAAACAGGCGCGTTATGGAAAAGCTGCCCTTTATGGCGACCGAGAACATAATGATGATATCAGTGGAGCGCGGAGGAAACCGTCAGGAGCTGCACGAAAGGCTGCGCGTGCACTCGCACGCCGCCGCAGCGCGCGTAAAGCTTGAGGACGGCGTAAACGACCTCATAGAGCGCATAGCGGCGGATCCGGCCTTTCCGCTCACCGCGGAGGAGATCGCAAACGAGCTCTCTCCCGAAAAGTTTACAGGCAGGAGCGCGCTGCAAACGGAACGCTTTGTAAATAACACCGCAAAGCCCATAACGGACAGACTGTGCACGGGCGAGGCAGAGTGTGAATTAAAGGTTTGACATAAAAGAGAGGACAGTAAAGTGAAGGAATTTGTTTTAAAGTACGGATGCAACCCCAACCAGCAGCCCGCCTCCATAAGCATGGAGAACGGAAAGGAGCTGCCGCTCGAAATACTCTCAGGCAGACCGGGGTATATCAACTTTTTGGACGCGCTCAACAGCTGGCAGCTCGTAAGGGAGCTCTCCTCTGCCGTAAACAGGCCGGCAGCAGCGTCCTTTAAGCACGTAAGCCCTACCTCCGCGGCGGCGGGCATAGCTCTCGACGAGAACACAAAGAAGGCCTGCTTTGTGGACGACATAGAAGGGCTCGACGATTCGCCGATAGCCTGCGCGTATGCGAGGGCGAGAGGCACGGACAGAATGTCGTCCTTCGGAGACTGGGCCGCGCTGTCCTGCGAGTGCGACGAGACTACGGCGCGCATACTCCGCCGCGAGGTGTCCGACGGCATAATAGCTCCGTCCTATACCAAAAAGGCTCTCGAAATACTCGGAGAGAAAAAGCAGGGCAAGTATAATATAATAAAGATAGACCCGGACTATGTTCCGGAGCCGACGGAGCGTAAGAAGGTATTCGGCATAACCTTTGAGCAGAGACGCAATGACTGTCTTATCAACGCGGAGCTGCTGAATAACGTAGTTACAAAAAGAAAGACTATACCCGAGGCGGCAAAATTAGACCTCGTGATATCCCTTATAACGCTTAAATACACACAGTCCAACTCCGTATGCTTTGCGGAAAAGGGACAGGCGATAGGCGTGGGCGCGGGTCAGCAGTCGAGGATACACTGCACGAGGCTCGCGGGCAGCAAGGCGGACAACTGGCATTTGAGACAGCATGAGAAGGTCCTCTCTCTTCCTTTTATAGAAGGAATAGCGCGCGCGGACAGGGATAACGCCATTGACCTTTATATCTCGGCGACGGACAGCGTGGACGTGCTCGCGGACGGCGCATGGCAGAGAGTGTTCTCGAGAAAGCCGGATGAGCTTACCGCAGAGGAAAAGGTAAAATACTTAGCGGGCATAAGCGGAGTGTCGCTCGGCAGCGACGCGTTTTTCCCGTTCGGGGACAACATCGAGCGCGCGTTCAAGAGCGGCGTAACGTATATCGCGCAGCCCGGCGGCTCAAAGCGCGACCCGGAGGTAACAGAGGTATGCGACAGTCACGGAATGGTGATGGCGTTTACGGACGTGCGGCTTTTCCATCACTAAAAACAAGTTTTAGAATTATTCGTTAATTTCAAATATAAAGGAGCAGGACCATGTTTTTTGAAGAACTCAGCAAGTACGATCCCGAGGTAGGCGCGGCATGCAGCAGCGAGCTGCAAAGACAGAGGCATAATATCGAGCTCATAGCGTCCGAGAACATAGTCTCGGAGGCGGTGCTCATGGCGGCAGGCACGGTGCTCACCAACAAATATGCGGAGGGTTATCCCTCCAAGCGGTATTACGGTGGCTGCGAGTGCGTGGACGTCGTGGAGGAGATCGCGCGGGAGCGCGCAAAGAAGCTCTTCGGCGCGGAGCACGCGAACGTGCAGCCGCACTGCGGGGCAAACGCCAACCTTGCCGCGTTCTTCGCGTTTTTACAGCCCGGGGACACAGTTTTAGGCATGAGTCTTGCTCACGGCGGACATCTTTCCCACGGCTCGCCGGTGAATATTTCCGGAAAGTATTTCAATATAGTCTCCTACGGCGTGAGTGACGAGACACAGCAGATAGACTATGACGAGGTAAGAAGACTTGCGCGCGAGTGCAAGCCCAAGCTCATACTCGCCGGTGCGAGCGCATATCCGCGCACGCTGCATTTCGACATATTCCGCGAGATAGCCGACGAGGTCGGCGCGTATCTCATGGTCGATATGGCGCATATAGCGGGACTCGTTGCGGCGGGACTGCATCCTTCGCCGATACCGTATGCCGACGTCGTGACCACGACGACGCAT
>CAYVOZ010000164.1:0-6104 GCA_964453325.1 uncultured Christensenellaceae bacterium
GCCATGCGAGATACCGCTTTTTTTATCTCAATCATGATATTTTTAATTTCTATTATGATGTCGTCCAAGCTTGGTGAGTTATTATTGCTTTTATTAAGCTTTAGCACGGCTGCTTCCCAGATGCCGATTATGCCGATAGTCGAGAAGAAATTCGTATCTAAATCTTCCCATTTATGCTTGAAAAATTTGAGAAATTTACCCGACGGATGATCGATTAAGCTACGCAAAAGCTCTCTGTGGGCCTTAAGCATATTGCTTGCTAATATCGTCGCATGAGTAAGATCCTGGCCGTCAGCTATTATTTTAGCTATATTAAGTGTTATGACGCGATGCGACCCTATACGGACGCCACCGTTTCCGAACGAATCGACACCGGACATTTGCATGAGCAAATCTAAGTCGTTCGACATGCGGCAACACGAGGCAAATTTTCTCGGGTCTTTCGAGATATAAATATTCTGCCGGCCAGATTTCAAAAATACTGCAATTTCATTCAGCCATTGCATATCAATTATATTTCGCTTATCATCTAAGGCAATATTAACAGTCGTGACGGGAAATCTGAACGGCTTGTCTTTACAGCCTTTCGAGAATTCTCGTAAAAATACTAACTGCAGTGCTTTTATAATAGCTATCTGATTATCGTCTTGCTTAAATACGGCCTTTAGCGTCGGAGTATCGGCAATCGTAACGTTTACGAACGGCGACTGCCCTGATGGCCTGACTTTGCGATGAAAAGTAAAGATCATAGATTGAAAAACGTTGGCGATATGATATTCTTGACTTTTAACATCGTCTGTGCTAGTAAAAAACTCTGCAGAATTCACGAACAAGTCTGGGATTGCTATGGCCCCGGCATGCTCCTGAGACATTTCTAGCACTAAGTCTATGACCTGAGCGATGTAGCTGTCGAATCTCGCAGGCTTGTCTGACGGATAATCTTCTACGTATTGCAAGCCTTCGTGTAATATTTTACCAGTCGACGTCGCATAGCAATAAGGTATTATGCCCTTCGTGATATCGTGAAAATAAAAGTATTTCGGGCTGCCTTCTGAGGCCATGTGAGATTCGTGGTCCCAAAAAAATCTTACACGTTCGTCTGGTATAAACTTAGCCGCCTGCTCGTTCACGGCTTGCTTGGTTAGATTTGCTAAGCCTTCCGCGGCATAATCCATTGAGAAGCTGCTAAAAGAAAACGCAGCTGCATTAGCGTTTTTATCATAGGCGACTTCTTCATGATTTGCGTTTAATTGCTTTTGAAATAGTTCGTAGGCGTTACTGGGCATCGATATTCTCCTCGATAATATTTTCAAACTCGGTGTTATATTCTGAAATTCGTATTTTCTCTGTGCTCTCATGCATGTCTGACTTGCGTGAAATATCTTTAATCACGTAGCCATTGCTATTTTTAAGCTTACCCCATAAGATAGCGTCGATTAAATGCAGGCCTCGATCCAGCATGGCCATGTTAGCATTCGTATGCTCAGCACCCGTATACCATAAGATTTTCACCCACGGGTATTCTCGCTTTATAGCGCTGCATAAATCCAGCCAGGCAGGCAATTGAAAAAAGAAATCGCCGCCGGAACCTACGATCGTAAGTTTATTATATAAAAACGTGCTCGTATTGATTTTGTTCCGTAAATAACTTAATATGCTATTATTGTCTTCGAAGCGCAATTTATCTATTGACTCGAAGCACTGCAATTGCTTATTATGGCATCCGGGGCAGGCCCAGCGGCAGCCGTTGGCATAAAGGACTAGTGCTATGTTGTTAAATACGATATCGTCGGCGAACGACCAAGAAATGCTTGCAACTTTAAGCATCTTGAATCTCCTGGATTGTCTGGCTATGTCCCTTCCGAGTGACGCTCGATTATTAAGCATCGTATGTCCGGAAGGCGTTGTGAGTGATGTTATTGCGCCCAATAAATCGGCGTATTTCGTAAATTACGATTTATTATTAACTCTCACCTCCGAATCACTCGACAAACAATATACGCTGATTTGCGACAAAATTAAAGACGAACAATTAGCGAAAACCGAGTTTTGCCTCGAAGTCGAGCCTTTGGGCAGTGAATTCAATAAAATATTTTTTTCGGCTCGCTCCGGTACTGCGATTTGCCTGGTCAACTTCCCGGAGAGCTATGTAAAACGGCTGCCAGGCATCGAAAAATTTTATATATACAGCCCTGGTGCGGCTCATAGCAATTTTGAGCCGGTAAGTAACGATTATATCGGGGTAAAGCACACTAAAAAAAATCTAAAGGCTATCTTAAATAAAACCTTGCCTGAGTCAGAAAAGTTGTATATAGGGCATAATATTATGCTTGCAGGCATGGACGTGTCCATGAGCAACACTGGTATTGCTTGTATACAGGATTGTGAGAGCGAAAATAGCTTGTTAGTTGGCAGTTTTGGGACTAAACCGGGCGAAAACGACTTTATACGCGGCCAGGATGCTGGCAATAATCTATGTCCTATGCTTATGCGAAGCAAAACTGGTAAAAAATACTTGACGAATCTGAAAAGCTGCAATCATATTGCCATTGAAGGTGGCGCTTTGAACGCAACTCACGGTGCTTATCGTCTCGGGCGCTATTGCGGCATGCTTTTGGCTAATTTTAACATTCAAAGCATCACCGAAATAGCGCCGACGAGCCTAAAAAAGTATATCACTGGCTACGGAAGATCGGACAAAGCTGTCGTAACGAAATATATTTGCCAAAAATTTAATATCCCCGAGAGTTTTATAGCCAACGACGACGAGAGCGACGCATTATCATTGCTATACTGCCAGCTTAATATAGCCGATTTCAAGGCTACGAGGCCGGTAAAAAAAGCTAAAAAAAGAGCCAGGGCCAAAAAAGTGGCCCCAGCTGTGTAATTTTGCTATTTTATAGCCGACAAAGTGTCGTTTGTAATCTTCATGTAACGTCTGACGAGATCGTTTGATTTGTTTAACTTATCTTCGAGCTGCTCCACGCGGATCTCTAGTTCATCCAGGTCTTGTAAACGCTTTGTTATTAAGTCTATACTATCGTGCAAAGCCGTGACTTGCGACTGGGTGTCTGATATCGATTTAGATAACGTGCTCAAATCATTGCCGGGTACTATATTTGGCAGCGTTTTCTGCTGCGGAGCCTGGATTTTAGCGTCCTCGTCCTGTGAGACTGTGATAATAATGCCCAAACGCTTGGCGATAAGCTCCATTCGACGCACCGACGTATGTTTAGTGCCATTTAGCACGTCACGAAAATACGACGGACAGAGCTCGGTTAGGCTTGCGAGCTCGTCAAAGAGCTTAGGGTCTTTGGCAATCTCAGATTTGGCTATTTTGCCGATTTCATGCATAGTGGGGGATACAATATTTTTATAGGTTCTCATATTATTAGGCTCCTTTAAAGCTTTTCCATCTCAGCCATAATGCTTGTTATATCCTCAGCAGCCTTTTTAGCTATGGCTATTTTTGGGCTAATTCTCACGACCGATACGCTCTGAATATCTAGGCTCATGCGATCCATAATGCGCATCAGTGCAGGCAAGCCTGGATTTGTCCCGTGCTTTGTGAATTTTGAAAACTCTGAATGGTCGATTGCAAATGTTTTGGCATAAAACTTTGCCGACACGCCTTCGTTGGCTTTCATATTTGCCAAGACTTCGTGCCTGACACACTCGCTTAACATCGAAATAAGCTTATCGAATTTCTCATGTTTGACTGTTCTCATTATGCTCTCTACTTTCCGCTGGAGCCAAAGCCAGCATCGTTACGATCGGAATCTGGCAAGTTATCGCACTCGATAAAATCTGCATCAAACTTGGCCGAGATTATTAATTGCGCGATGCGATCGCCTTTTTGAAAAAAATAAGTCTCTTTGCCATGGTTGTATAATTTAACCGTGATATCGCCGCGGTAATTGCTGTCGATTACACCTGCGCCTGTTTCGATATCATGCTTCACAGACAGCCCTGATCTAGGCCAGATTAATCCTACAGAATAACTAGGCAACGCTATGCCTATGCCTGTTTTAATCGTATCGGATTGCCCGGGATCTAGCCGGCAATCATGCAAGGCATATAAGTCATAGCCTGCGTCGCCTTGGCGTGATCGCGTCGGCGGTATCGCACCAGCATCGAATTTTGTAAATTTTACTTTCGTGTTACTATTCAAATCAGACTCCTTATGAAAATTTATAACTGTTGCAATGCCTAGGGCATATAAGATTTTTACGAACTCTGTAATGGTCGGTGGCTCATCGGCATATATGTCGGCTATGCGAGTATCTTGCATATTGCAAATATCAGGATCTGGTGCGGGGCGAGTTTTTATAATTTTTTGAAACGTAGACAGCACTTTCTTGGCTATAGATTCTGCTATGGCACTACTTTTCATTGGCACCTCCTTGCAAAAGGCTAATAATATTGCCTTGTATCTTCGATATGGCCGGTATCATAAACATGCTAGTTACAGACAGCGTAAATAATGCTATGTCCAGCGGCCACAAAATCATTCCAAGAACGCATATAGGAGTGATATTATGGAATGACGATTCGTTTCTTATTTTATTTGCCATATCCAAATCAAGCCGAGGAGCTATGAACGCCTCGAATATTGGATGTATTACAAACATGCCTATTAAGAGATAGGCAGCTCCGAACATTACATACAAAAATATCAAAATAAACCCAAGCACGACACGCCTCCTATGACTGCGCCTAAAATTGCACCAAGCTTCTCAATCGTTGCAAATTCGTTATTCACGATGGCAAGCGTGACAGACTCGATTTCATCGTCTGGGATCGCTGCTATGTTGTTTATCAGTGATGCTTTAAGCTCACTGACATGTGAGGCTACGCTAGCTCCTTTGCATAGGCCTTTAATCTCTCCAGCCAGCATGGCTTTGATTTTATCCCGATCACTGTCTGGCAACTCTAAGTCTTGCCGTAAAAGCTCTGATAATTCAGTTGCAGCAGCGTCCGAGATATTATTTAACATGGACTCACCTGAGTTTTCAAGTTCGTTGGATAGTAGCCGGTCGATAATTAAATCGGCAATCGACTCGGCCAGCGCCCGCTTGCGCTTTATCATAATGGCTTGGAAACCAAGCACTGGCCTCTTCGGTCTGAAAAGCATTTTCAACGCTATCTTGTTCGTTACATACCCGATCACAGCTGACACCGTGATTATAATGAGATATTGCATTGTTACCCTCCTTATGCCGTTACCTTGCTTCTTAGTGCTGATCGTGATAGGTGACACGTTTTATAAATTTCTAACGCCGCCACTGTGTCTTGGGATAGGGCGTCAAATATAGACTCAACTTGTGATTGGTAAAATTTCTGGGGGGACAATATATCGATTACAATAGACCTCCCATATTGAGATAGTGCCCTCACGCCCTCGGATAGCTGGGACTCGTCCGCCATGCTTGTCTCTAAAGCTGGGTAAGCCAGTATTAACCCATCGGATACACTAGATATAACAAAATCTCCGACATAGTTGCCCATGTCGGAGATTGTACAGATCACGTATTTTTCTATGTTCATAATTTTATCGATCTATTACCTCCTTTGAGTTTTTTAGCTTCTTCGGGCTTAAGCACGATGCCACCGAAGCTTAGGAATTTGCTGACGGCCTGATCATCAGATAAGTCGTTGGTAAATATCTTTCCGAGCGTATCAAAGTACTCGCTGTCCGATAATACTGATGCAGACGGCCTCGACGATTCTAGCTGTGCCTCGACCCTTGGATCGTTCTTGTAGCGATCCAAGATCTCGTCCTCATGCAGCCGATCTTTGAAGTCTTCGGCAAAGCTAGCCTCGTATTTGGCGATAGACATAGGGAAAATCAGTTTTTCAGTCACAGACATGCTCCTTGAGATGGATTTCAGCCTTATTATACATGAAAACGGCCTAAGCTGTATACTAAGGATATTTTCCTTATACCATTTTTTCGCTTTTTATTCGCCTTTTTCTTAAGATGTGGATCTAATGATGGTTTCTGAGAACAGAGCCTGTTCTGTGTGACAAAAATGTCCGTTGCATATGCTATTTTTAGCTATTACGAGTAAATGCGAGAATACCTCGCTGAGCTTGAGAAAATT
>CAYVOZ010000165.1:0-6063 GCA_964453325.1 uncultured Christensenellaceae bacterium
TCAGAATATGTGGTTCAGATGGACGGTAATGATCGCGCTTATATTCGCTATAGTGGTATATGGCATTTACGGCCAGGCGTTCGACGCCTCCGCCTTCATATACTTCCAGTTTTAAGGGGGGTGTAAAATAATGAAAAAGAAAGACGGATGGAAAGAGGCCTTAAAAATAATATGCTTCGTTTTGATAGTCGCGCTGCTGTTTGTCGGTTTCTGCAATGTGTTCAGCTTTAAGTTCTATGACGGCGTGGCTCAGATGAAGATGTTCTACGAGCAGGAGGACAACTCCATAGACGTGCTGACGCTCGGCAGCAGCACCTCCTTTGCGAATATCAATCCCGCCGTGATGTATAGGGAGCAGGGGCTGCTCGCATACAACCTCGGCGGCGCGATAGAGCCTATGTGGAATACATACTACCGCCTTAAGGAGGCTCTTAAAACTCAGAGCCCGTCGGTATTGGTGCTCGACGTCTTCAGAATGCAGGAGACGAGCGCGTATCAGACGAACCAGGTGACCATAAAGAACACCTCGGGCATGAAGCTCTCGGGCGACTGGCTCGAATCCTTAAAGGCGAGTGTGGATCCGTCGGAGCTCATGGATTATTTAGTGGAGCCTTTGCAGTACCATGCGAGATACGGTGAGCTCTCCACTAGGGATTTTTCTTCCTCGTGGGAGATTCCTGACGAACAGGCGTATAAGGGATATTATATGTGCTACGGACGCGGCAATCCGCCGCTCATGGACCAGAGTGAAGTAACGGATATAGCGGCCATAAACGGAAAGACTCTCGAATACTTCAGAAAGACGGTAGAGCTTGCCCGGGATAACGGCATAGCCGTGCTGCTCGTCGCCGCGCCCGGCGCCAACACGGCGAGCGTGCAGACGGTATATAACGCAGTCGCGCTTCTTGCACAGGAATACGGTATAGACTTTTTGAATTTCAACAATATGTACGAGGAGCTGGAGCTGACGCCGGAGGATTTTGCGGATAACAGACATTTGAACTATGTCGGAAGCGAAAAGTATTCCGCATATCTGGCGAAATACATAGCGGACAATTATGCTGTGGTCGACGGCTTTGCCTCGGATAAGCGCAGTTCGTGGGAGAACGCAGTTCATGAGTATGAGAGAAGAGTGCTGAATTATGAGATAGCCTCGGCTGATACGATTTCGGAAATGCTCGAGCTGACAAGGACGAACGCGGGATATTATACGGTCATAAATATGACCTATCAGTGGCGCAATTATGAGGGAGAGTCGATTTTGGAGCAGCTTGCGTCATACGGCATCAACTATGACGAGGCCAATTACGGCAATGCCGTCGTTCTGAGAAACGGTGAGTTCATATACAGCTCCTACAGCGCGGCAGGAAAACGCGCGGATTATGTGTATCATCAGCAGGTGGGCGAGCACGATGTCATAAAGGCGACGGGCAGCTTCGACCCGGCGACGGGGCTGATGACGTCTCAAATGTATCTTAATAACGACGAGATGTCCATGGACGACGAACGCGGCATAAACGTAATGGTATACGACGAGCAGTTAGGCTGCGCCGTGGCGGCCTCGGCGTTCGAGTACAACGACGGCAGCAGGAGCGCAGCGCTTATGATGCTGTATTCCATGAATCTGTAGGCAGACATAACAGCAATCAAAAAACGGGCGTAAGGCCCGTTTTTTGATTGGCTCTATGTTAATGATTCGGTGTGACCGACTAAAGCTCTGATAGCGCGAGCTCACAGCACGGGATTGTTTTCGAGGTATGCGTTGAGCTCGCTGTTGAGAATATCCGTTATGAACATATGCCCCGGAGAGTGCGTTATGACTATCGGCGGCTTGGCGTTCTCGACTGCGGCCTGGGGCGTGACTCCGCACGGCCAGAAGACCGGGACCTCGCCCTTGTATATCTCCACGCTGTCGCCGTAATCGGGCTTCATTATATCCTTTATGCCGATCTTCGAGGGGTCGCCTATATGCACGGGAGCTCCGTGTACATTGGGCATTTTTACCGTTATATCGTATGCTTTTTGTGCATCCTCGGGCGACATCGGGCGCATGCTGCACACCATAGGACCGTAAAACGCGCCGGAACGGACGGTATCTATACTGGTCTTATACATGGGTACGTTCCTGCCCGCGGCGATGTGGCGTATCTCTATTCCGGCTCTCATGAGCGCCTCTTCAAACGAGAAGCTGCAGCCCAAAAGAAATCCGGTCATGCCCTCCTGCCAGTATTTTGAAGCGTCGTTCACACGCTCGGTCATCACGCCGTTTCTGTATATAAAATATTCGGGAATGTCCGTTAAAAGGTTTGCCTTGCCCATATTTACCGTCATGGGTGTGTTTCGCGTTATCTCGAGCACAGGGCAGGGAAAGGGATTCTTTTTTGCAAAGCCTATAAAATCCCCTGCATATTCCCCGGGGAGTATGACAAGATTGGCTTGAGCATAGCCCTCTGATATGCCCGCTGTGGGGAAGTTTATGACGCCCTCGCGTATGAGTCTGCGAACCTCCTGCGGGGGAGTGTTTTTGTATGCCGAAATGTCAAAGCCTGCCATATTTTGCGTTTGCCTCCTGCGATTATTTATAATAAGAACATTTTAGCATATATATACCGTAAAAACACAGTAAATTGAAATTTTTGTTTGCAATTTATTAAAATATTTGCTAATATAAATTCATAAATGATTTATTCACAGTCTTTTTGATTTTTTTGATACTGTATTATTTATTTTAAGGAGGAAGACATGACATTTATCAAACGGTTAAAGCAGGTCGGCCCCGGTGCTCTCGTGGCCGCTGCGTTCATCGGTCCCGGTACGGTAACATCCTGCGCGGTGTCCGGTGCAAACTACGGCACAACGCTTCTTTGGGCGATGCTGCTGTCGGTATTATCCGTCATCATCATGCAGGAGATGGCGGCGCGCGTGGGCATAGTCTCGGGCAAGGGCCTCGGCGAGGCTTTGAGAGACAGATTCACCGCAAAATGGGGGAGAATACTGCTGGCGGTTATCGTCGTCGCTGCTGTGTTTATAGGCAACATTGCCTATGAGACCGGCAACATAACCGGCGCAGTGCTCGGCTTAAGAGCTGTTTTCCCGGTATTTGACACGGGCATATGGCCTGTAGTCCTGGCAGTTGTACTGGGTGTCATAGGATTCATACTGCTTTTCACGGGCAGCACAAAAGTGATAGAGAAGATACTGACCGCGATGGTGGTGCTTATGGGGGTTCTGTTCCTCGTGTGCGCTATAGTCGTATGGTGCAGAGCCGAGAACGGCGGACAGGTATGGGATTCCGTCATAGTCGGTCTCTTCGGATGCCATGCTCCCGGCGGCTCGAGCTGGATGACGATAGCTGCGCTCATGGGCACGACGGTCGTTCCTTATAACATCTATCTGCATGCTTCCTCAGCGGCTAAAAAGTGGAACAAGCCGGAGGAGGATATCCCGACGAGCAAGCTCGACAGCGTGCTTTCGATAGGCCTCGGCGGACTGATATCGATATCCATAATAATCTGCGCGGCATTTGCCGGCTTTACGGCTGCTCCGACCAACGGCGGAGAAATGGCCGTCATGCTCACTCCGCTGCTCGGCAACTGGGCGACCGCACTGTTCGGAATAGGCCTTTTCGCGGCGGGCGCGACCTCCACGATAACCGCTCCGCTGGCTGCGGCATACGCCTCGTCGGGCATACTCGGCCTCGGTGAGGACACCAAGAAGTTCAAGTTCAAAATATTCTGGATAATCGTTATCGCTGCGGGCATTATCTTCACGATACTGTTCGGCAAGTCCCCGACGGAGATAATACTTTTTGCGCAGGCCGCAAACGCGATACTGCTGCCTATCACGGGCATACTGCTCATGATAATTTGCAACTCCAAGGATATTATGGGCAACTATAAGAACAAGCTTTGGCAGAACATACTGGGCGGTCTCGTAATAGCGCTGTTCATATTCATCGCTGCGAGAAACATGACCGCGTTTGCGCAGAGCTTCACCGCTCTTATAGGCGGCTGACAGAAGATCTAAGTTAAAAGGACCCCTGCTTTAAAGGACGGCTAAATGCCTCTTTGATAAAGCAGGGGCTTTTTTTCTGTAACACGCGTTTTTTATGCCGATACGATGCGTTTTATGTTAAAATATGATCACAGCATATATAATATCGGGAGGAGCACATGCCCTTTACCATCATCCGTCAGGATATCACTAAAATGGATACGGACACCATAGTCAATGCAGCCAATACAGACCTCGCCATGGGCGGCGGAGTATGCGGCGCGATATTCCGCGCTGCGGGGGCGGCAAGGCTGCAAGCGGCGTGCAATAAGCTCGCGCCCATAAAGACCGGCGAGGCGGCGGCGACTCCGGGCTTCGATCTGCCCTGCAAATACATAATACATACGGCGGGACCGGTATACAGGCAGTGGAACGCAAAAGAGAGCGAAAGGCTGCTGCGCTCCTCGTACACGGAGTCCCTAAAGCTCGCATCAAAGAAGGGCTGCGAGAGCATTGCGTTTCCGCTGATATCGAGCGGCATATACGGCTACCCAAAGGCCGAGGCGCTTAAGGTGGCGACGGAGGCCGTACGCGACTATCTCAAAACGCACGATATGACCGTTTATCTCACGGTATTCGATAAAAACGCGTTCACTGTGAGCGAGACGCTCATGGGCAGCGTCAAAAGCTTTATTGACGAGAACTATTTAAGCGAGCACTGCGTAAACAGGAAGGAGCTTTTGAGCTCCGGGCCGAAAGCACAAAAGACGCCGCAGGTATATATGAGCGCGGCGCCCATGCCGGCCGCTGCCGACAGCCTTGACTGTATGATATCAGAGCTCGACGAGCCGTTCTCGGATGCGCTGCTGCGGCTCATAGACGCAAAGGGCAAAACCGACGTCGAGGTATATAAGCGTGCGAACCTCGACCGCAAGCTGTTCTCGAAGATTCGGTCGGTAAAGGGCTATATGCCGGGCAAGCGCACGGTGATAGCTCTCGCGATAGCTCTAGAGCTCGATATAAATGAGACGGATGAGCTTTTGAAGCGCGCGGGCTATGCGCTGTCCCGCAGTCAGAAATTCGACGTAATAATAGAGTATTTCATTATCAACTCCGTGTATGACGTGTATCAAATAAACGAGGTGCTTTTTGAATACGATCAGCCCCTGTTGGGGAGCTGAAAAGAGTTTTACGATGTCGCTTTGAAAGCGACCGCAGACACATCGCCGCGCGTTATCCTTTGAGCATAAACCTAAGGAGGACGCGACGATGAAAAAAGGACTGACGGAGCTGGTATTCATACTGGACAAGAGCGGATCGATGGCAGGGCTCGAGGACGACACCATAGGCGGATATAACTCCATGCTCGAAAAGCAAAGGGAGACGGACGGGGAGTGTATAATGACCACAGTGCTCTTTGACCACTGCATAGAGCTTTTGCACGACCGTACCGACATAAGGGCCATAAGCCCGATAACGCGTAAGGAATACTGCGTGGGCGGCTGCACTGCGCTGCTCGATGCTATAGGCAGCACCGTGCATAAGATAATGAGCGCGCAGAGAAACACCGCGGAGGACTATCGCGCTGAGAACGTTATGTTCGTGATAATAACGGACGGGCAGGAGAACAGCAGCCGAGAGTATTCCTCCGACGACGTAAAGAGGCTTATCACGCAGCAGTCGAAGGAGCTCGGATGGGAGTTCATATTCCTGGGCGCGAACATCGACGCGGTGGAGACCGCGGGGCGATATGGCATAGCGCGCGACAGAGCGCAGAACTATCACGCGGACAAAGAAGGCGTGGAGCTCAACTTCCGGGTGATGAGCGACGCGGTGACGGCGTTCCGCAAATGCTCTGCCATGCCGGCCGGATGGAATGACAAAATCGAAAAGGACTATAAAAAGAGAGGCGGAAAGAAATAACTCCGCAGGGCAACAGACGGCGGTGTTGCTGCTGCCATCTGTGAATAAAACGGAAACACACAAAACGGGAGCGACGCAAAGAAAAATGCGGCGCTCCCGACAGTCCGTCAAAAAACTATGTTTTTTGACGGGGTTGCCGGGTTTTGA
>CAYVOZ010000166.1:0-6000 GCA_964453325.1 uncultured Christensenellaceae bacterium
CCCGCATAGACAACCCGACCGTGGCAGCCGTGGAGAAAAAGCTCGCCGCGCTTGAGGGAGGAGTCGGCGCAATGCTGACGTCGTCGGGACAGGCTGCCGTCATGATGGCTATTTTAAACATCGCGGGAGAGGACGATCACATACTGTCCTCCGCCTCGATATACGGCGGCACCACAAATCTTTTGGCAGTGACGCTTAAGCGCTTCGGCATCGAGGTCACATTCTATGACCCCGATATGCCCGACATCGGACTTGAAAAGCTCGTTAAGTCCAATACAAAGGCCGTATACGGCGAGACTCTCGCGAATCCCGCTCTGACTGTATTTGATATCGAGCGTATTGCCGCTTTTGCGCACCGTCACGGTCTGCCGCTGATAGTCGACAACACTTTTGCGACGCCGTATCTTTGCCGCCCGTTCGAGTTCGGCGCGGATATCGTAGTGCACTCCACTACAAAATACCTCGACGGTCACGCGTGCGTGCTGGGCGGCGCGGTCGTGGACGGAGGCAGCTTTAACTGGAGCGCGGACAAATTCCCCTCTCTTTGCACTCCCGATGAATCGTATCACGGCGTTATATACACGGAGCAGTTCGGACGCGCCGCATATATCTCTAAGGCAAGACTACAGCTCATGCGGGATATGGGCTCGACTATGTCCCCCACCTCTGCATTCCTGCTCGATCTCGGCATCGACACTCTCGCGGTCAGGATGGACAGGCATTGCTATAACGCTATCCGCGTCGCAGAATTCCTGTATAATGACCCACATGTGGAGTTCGTCAACTATCCCTCGCTCGGTTCGGACAAATACCATGCGCTTTCGGAAAAATATTTGCCGCTGGGCTCGAGCGGAGTAATATCCTTCGTTATAAAGGGCGGACGCGAAAACGCCGCCAAATTCATGGACTCCTTAAAGCTGGCCTGCAACTGCGTTCATGTCGCCGATCTTCGCACGCTCGTGATGCATCCCGCGAGCTCGACTCACCGTCAGCTTTCCGACGATATGATAAAGGCCGCAGGCATAAGCCCGGGCATGATACGTCTTTCCGTCGGTATAGAAAACATAGAGGATATATTGGAGGATCTGCGCGGAGGCTTTGCCGCCATCGACGCGAAATAGAACCACAAAAGCACATAACAAACGCGCCCTGCCGTTTAAATGGTCAGGGCGCGTTGATCATTTACACCGTATTACATTATCTCATCTATCAGAGCCTTCAGCTCGTCGTCCGTCTGCGGAAGTCCCGATATGATCTCTTCAAGGTTTATAGCTCCCATGTTGCCGGTATCGAGCTCCTTGCGCACGGAGGGACGCTGCTCAATTTCGGAAGGCTCCGCGATAACCTGCTTTTTAATAGGAGTACGCTCGGGAGCCGGACGCTCGGTGCTTGCATAAGCCGGGCGCTCGTCTGCCGTATCCTGCTCCGGATAGTATACAGGCGTTTCGTTTGCACCAAGCCCGAAGTAGTTCAGCTCTCCGGGTGCGGAAAAATCAGATGAATCCGGCCTTGCAGCCGTACGTGAAAGCTCGGACGTATCCAGCACGAGATCTTCCGACGCATATTCCTTATCGCCCGCGTCTGAGGAGGGCGCATCCTTTAAAAGTCCTGGCAGATCCGCATATACGCTCTCCGAAAGAAAGCCGGAAAGGAATGTCTCGCGCTGAGAGTCCATGTCCTTCAAAACGGCAGCTCTGTAGGAATCGTAAAACTGCCGCAGTCTGTTTATCTGTCTGACAGTTTCGCTGTACTGCATTTCAACGGATTTGATATACTCCTCCGCCTCGGAGCGGCTCTTATGGATGATAAACTCCGCTTCCGCTCTTGCCTTATGCTCTACGTCCTTGGCAAGCGTCTGGGCTGCGGCGAGCGCATTAAGCAAGGATTGCCTGTCCTCCTCCAGCTTTCGCTTTGACGAAGCGTTTTCCTGCTCGATCTCCTCTATCCCGGCCACGATCTCGTCTAAAAAATCATCGACCTCAAGCGTATCGTAGCCTTTTCCTCTGCGCGTAAACTTAATGTTTATGACCTTGTTTTTATCGAGCATAAAGCAAGCCTCCGGTTATCTGTAATCGTTATCGGTATCAAAGTCGTCGGGTGTATATGACGTATCCTCGACAGTACCTGCGTCCGCAGTCTGATCGTTTGCGTTGGATATCTCCACATTTGAAGGTACCACAACAAAAATATTCCTTGCGGCTTTCTTTATGTCTCCGGCAAGCGCATACACCGCGCCGGTGATGAAGTCCAGTATACGCTGCGCAATGCTGAGCTCAATTTCGTCAAGATTGACGATTATGGGCTTTTGCAGCTTTAAGTAGTCGATTATCGTCTGAGCCTGTTCATATTCCACAGGCTTAAAAATAACCATATTTATCGATTCGGTCTGCTGTTCATATCCTCTCATGCTGTTATCTGCCATGTTTACCACCTTTGGACGCCCCTGTGAAAAAATCGGTTCGGAATGGTTCTCAAAATCCTCGTCTTCGCTCTCTCGATAGTCTCTCTCCAAAGGCTGCGGGAAATCTTCTTCGCGAGATCTTCTCTTTATAAAGCCCATCGTGACCTCCTTAAAAATATACTCTTTCTCCGAAAAGAGCAGTGCCTATTCTGACTATGTTGGCTCCTTCCTCTACAGCGACCGTGTAATCTCCGGACATACCCATAGACAAGTAGTCCATGCTGTATCTTTCATTTCGCTCTTTCTTCTCAGTATCAAACAGCTTTTTAAGCTGCGCAAAGCATTGTCTCGAGTCTTCCGGGTCTGGAGAGTATCTGCCTATCGTCATAAGTCCGCGTATGAATATCCTGTCAAGCTCGTAAAGCTTATCGGCAAAGCATCTCAGCTCCCCGGGACTTATTCCGTCCTTTGACTCCTCGCCTGTCATGTTTATCTCTATAAGGCATTCCGCCGCAGCGTCTCTCGCACATAGAAGCCTTTGAAGCTCGGCAGCCGCGCTCTCGGAGCACAGCGAATGTATAAGAGCGGTCTTTCCCGCGATATATTTAAGCTTGTTCTTTTGGATACGCCCTATCATATGCCAGCGAATGTCGTCGGGCAGCAGCTCGGATTTCTGTACGATCTCCTGTATCCTGTTCTCTCCGAAATCCCTCTGTCCAAGTTCGTAAAGCTCGCGGACCGTGTCTGCGGAAACGGTCTTTGAAACGGCAAGCAGCATTATATCCTTTGGATCGCGGCCTGCCTTTCTTGCACTGTTGTCGATTTTAAACTGTATCTCTTTGAAATTTTCAACTAAATCAGCAGCCATGTTAAAGCCGTCCCGTCATATATATACGCTGCATCCGTCACACAGTACATTAGCTTCATCTGTTTCATTTATTATAACATAGCCGTCATTATTAATCAAGACTTCGACAGTACAATAGACCTTTCCGTTTTCGGTCTTTACATATACTCCCTTTATGCCGTCCTTTTCCTTTACGGCCTTTTCCGGTACGACGATGCCCGTGTATTCAGAGGAAACGGTCATAGAAACATTTCTCGCTATAGTGAGATTGTCTATCGCCTGGTCGAACGAGAAGTAATAAAGATACTGGTCCTTATCCTCCTTCATACCGCTCATCGTCGCGGTGTATACGTTATCGTCGTCACGGAATACTGCCTTGAACTGCGAATCCACAGTGAGCTCGGGTATCTTCTCCTTGCATACGAATATCACATGCCATGAGTACGCGTCTATCAGTCTGTACAGCGGACGCGAAGATGTGGAGTTGGTAAGCGTATAATAGCTCTTGCCGCTTAATATATCCGATATATCGGACGCTGTGAGCTTTTCCATGTTCTCCGGCGTGAGCAGCGTTTCCGCTCCGTCGAAATAAAAGCTGACTACGCCGTCTCTCTCCGCGACGCTGCTCTTCTGCCAGCCCTGTATGCGCGCCGTTAAGGCGCTTTCCTCGTCATACAGCTTTTGCAGCTGACTGTCTACGTTGACCTGGCCGCGCAGGAAAGACTGTCTCTCCGCCATAAGCGTCTTGAGCTCGCGCTCCAGGCTCAGCAGATTTTCGCTGCTGTCAGAGCGCTCCTCGGTCTTTATGCGCGAGGTAAGCTCGTCTATTTGCGAGTCGATGTCGGCAAGGTCCTCGTTGAGCACGTCCTTTAAAAGGTTATTCACAAGATAGTCGTTTATCTTTGTACGGCAGTTTTTAAGGTCGGTCAGCGCGGATTCGCTGTAATCGCGCGAATATACGACGACTATCTCTTCTCCCTTGGATACGGTCTGACCCTCTTCCACAGAGAATTCGGCTTTGCCGTTTACGTCCATCTGGTAAAGCAGCTCGGAACGGACTATGACGGCATCGGCGGTGACGGAAAAGGACATGGTGTCCATTTTCGCTTCCGTGGTCTTGGGAATCAGAAGAACAACGAGAAGCGCAACTATGCCGAGCACAAATACGGCGGCTATACCCATCCATATCCGCTTATCGGTCTTATAGAGAAGCTTATTAAGTTTTGCGGTCAGTTTGCCGCTTTTTCTGCTCTTTCTTCGCAATTAGGCCTCCGTAATATGGCGCAGCCGTTCCTGTTAAAACACATGAGGTCAGGCGTATCAGGTATGATTATATCTTAAAAATGCTTACGCCGCAATACCGGTCAATCCTCTCTTGCAAGGTCCGCGAGCTTTTTCAGTATCTTTTTCTCGCTTCTGGATATCTGCATCTGTGAAACTCCCATAAGCTCCGCCACCTGCTTCTGGGAGCGTTTCTTCCAAAAACGCTCATATATTATGCGTCTCTCGTTCTTATCGAGCCGTCCGAGGGACCATTTAAGGAAATCCGAGTTATCGATACTTATATATCCGTCGTCGGGATCCCCTATTACGTCCCCGACCTCTCTTTCGTCGTCGTCACCGGCTACGGTCGCGTTAAGGCTGGATACGGATACCGACTGCTGCATTTCAAGCAGCTCTAAGATGCGCTCCTCGTCCACTCCGACATATTCCGCAAGCTCCTTCGGCGTTACGTCGGGCTTGTCCGCAAGCTCTCTCTTTGCCTCGGACAGCTTCATAAGCTGCTCGGAATCTCTTCTGGATATATGCAGCATCCTTGTCTTGTCCCGGAAATAGTTCTTTATCTCGCCTATGAGCGTGGGCGTCGCAAAGCTTTGGAACTTGATGCCCCTCGAGGCGTCAAAGCGCTCTATGGCATTTACCAAAGAAAGCGAAGCCACCTGGTAAAGGTCGTCAAAATCCACGCCTCTGCCGGAGAACTTTTTCGCTATTATCTCCGCTATATAAAGATAATTCTCGAGCAGTCTGTTTCTGACGGATACGTCTTTGGTTTTTGCGTATTCGTCGAACAGCGCTGCGAGCTCCTGTTCAGTCAGCTTTGACAAGTCGTGTCTCCCGATTCAAAATGCAGTTCTATAACGGTCCTGCTGCCGTTCCTTACGGTGCGCGAGGAATCGCAAAGCGCCTCTATCATCATCTCCGAAAAATCGAGCGCCTGAGTGTCGGCAGTCTCGGACAAGCCCTCGGTAGCCGCCGACGCGCTTATCAAAAGACCGTTATCGAGCCCGATGGTTATGTCTATCACGTCCTGTGCGCGCATCCCCAAAAGCATGTTGCATGCCTCGGAAACGGTCGTCTTTATATCCTCTATGCGTCCGACATCAAAGCCGCGTCTTGCCGCAAGGCCGGAAACAAAAAGTCTCACAGGCAGAATATACTCTGCGGACGCCGGGACGCAAAGGCTCGCTTTCGTGCTCATCGCCCTGCCTCCAGTCCAAACAGCTTTCCGAGCCCCGTCAGATCGAAGACCTTATAGAGATGCGGTTTTAGATTGATTATTCTGAAGCCTGCGCCTAACTCCGTCGCCTTTTTATGTATGCTCACGAGCGAGCCGAGACCTGTCGAATCTATAAAATCGAGCTCCGAGCAGTCTATGACAAGCTCTCTCGAGTCAGTCGGAGCGGCGGCCTTCTTAAAATCAGGTACATTGTAAAGGTCTATCTCACCGTAGGGTCGAATTATCACGCGCCCT
>CAYVOZ010000167.1:0-5986 GCA_964453325.1 uncultured Christensenellaceae bacterium
CCTTTATACTTATAATGACTTAGTGCCGAAAGCGGGTCTAAATGCAGTCCGCCGTTGGCAGTATATACGGCTCTTTTTCCCGTAAAACGAGTCCGGCTATCTTCGCATGAATATCCGGAAACAAAAAAGCAGGTATCTCTTTTCTGAAGATATCCCGCCACATAAGCGCTGCGCGCCGCTGTTTTTTTTAATACAAAAAACAGTCCTTGCCGCGACAGCTCCGTCCTTTTGCCTGAGAGATTATCCGCGCTCGCGCGCGCATTTGCACCTTCGGCCCCCGACCTAACGGGCTTCTTCAGAGTGTCATCCGCTGCCGGTCCCTGTCGCGCCATTGCGACACCTGAGAGTTTTACTCCTTCGGTCTGCCGCGTTCCCGAAAAAAGAACGCAGTCGTCTCCCGTCAGCTTACCGCATATTCATTTTTTCGCATATATACGCCGTTATCCGACATATTTATACGTACCTTTGAAATTTTACGTCAACTAAATTCATATGTCAATATTTTGTTAAGAAATTAAGTACAAAGTAATAACTAAAAATGGGATCCGATCAAAACAGGGCTATTCCGGTTAATAAACTTTTTTTACATATAGAAATATCCCCCCGCAAAGCGGGGGGATGTGATATTGCGATAGAGCAGAGCTTACATCTGGTGTACGCTCAGTCCCTGTGCCGCGAAGGCGGACTCCATTATTATCTCGCTCACTGTGGGATGCGGATGGATGGTGTCTGCGATCTCTTCCAGGGTAGCCTCGGCCTTCATGGCCGTGCCTATCTCGGAGATCATGTCCGTGGCTCTCGGAGCTACTATGACCGCGCCGTAGATCTCGCCGGTGACAGCGTCGGTGATGAGCTTGCAGAAGCCCTCTGCCTCGCCCATTATCTTGCTGCGGCCGTTGCCCGCTACCGCGAACTTGCCGATCTTTACGTTGAGGCCCTTTTCCTTTGCCTGCTGCTCGTTGAGACCGACGCTTGCGATCTCGGGCGAGGTGTATATGCAGGAGGGAACGATATCGTAGGACATCTTGTTGTGTCCGCCCGCAGCGTTAGCCGCCGCCGTAAGACCCTGTGCGGATGCTACGTGAGCAAGCTGTATCTTGCCGGTGATATCGCCGATTGCGAAAATGTTGGGTATGCTCGTGCGCAGCTCGTCGTCTACCTCGACAAACGCTCTGTTCATCTTTATGCCGAGCTCCTCGAGGCCGATGCCCTTGGTCTGAGCGGTCCTGCCGATGGATACGACCACCTGCTCGCCCTCTGCGACGCAGGCCTTGCCGTCCTCTTCGTAGTTGACCTTCATGCCCTTCTCGATGGATACTACCTTGGCGTTCAGGTGGATGTCCACTCCGCGCTTCTTAAGTATCTTGAGCATGAGCGTGGAGGCCTCCTCGTCGGTGGCGGGTCCCATGATCTTGCCGAGCATCTCTATAACGGTGACCTTCACTCCCAAGGTGGAGAACAGCGTCGCAAACTCGATGCCTATAACGCCGCCGCCGATTATGACGACAGACTTCGGGCACTTGTCCGCAACCAGCACGCCGTCGGAATTGACGACGCCCTCAAGGTCGATGCCGGGTATCGGTATTCTCGCGGGAGCGGAGCCCATAGCCAGAACGATGTTCGAGGCGGTATAGGTCTTGCCGTCCACTGCAAAGGAGGTCGCGCCGGTCAGCTTGGCCTCTCCGTTTACAACGGTGACCTTGTTGCCCTTTAAGAGATAACCCACGCCGCTTCTGAGCTTTGCGGATATGTCGGATTTGTTCTTTGCCATTACCGCATAGTCAAAGGTCACGTCCTTAACGTTTACGCCGATGGCGGAGGAATTTTTCGCCTCGTGATAGACCTCTGCGCTGTGCAGAAGAGCCTTTGTGGGTATGCATCCACGGTTCAGGCAGGTGCCGCCGAGGTCGCGCTTCTCAACGAGAATGACCTTTTTGCCGAGCTTTGCAGCGCGGATCGCGCATACATATCCGCCCGGGCCGCCGCCTATGACAGCCACGTCGTACTCTGCCGCCGACGCTGCGGGAGCAGCCGCCGGTGCAGCCGGTGCCGCCGCGGGAGCAGCCGGAGCCGCTGCGGGCGCGCCGCCCTCGGCCAGTATAGCCGAGATGTCCTCGCCGTCGTTGCCTATAACGCCGATGAGCTTTGTGATCTCAACGGTCTCGCCTTCCTTGCGGACGATCTTCAAGAGCTTGCCCGTTCCGGGAGCGTCCATGGTTATCGTCAGCTTGTCGGTCTCCATCTCAAACAGGGGCTCGCCCTCCTTGACTGCGCCGCCCTCGGCTACCAGCCATTTAAGTATGGTACCCTCGGTCATCTGCAAGCCCTGCTTGGGCATTATTACTTTTGTTGCCATTACTTTAAAACTCCTTTATTACAGCATGAGGCAGGGGTTCTCGATGAGCTGCTTTACTCTCACGAGGAACTCTGCGGCGGGTGCGCCGTCGATCACTCTGTGATCGTAGGAGAGCGTCAGAGACATCATCGGACGGATGACTATCTCGTCGTTTCTCACGACAGCCTTTTTCTCCATCTTGCCGACCGCTATTATACCTGCTTCGGGCGGGTTGATTATTGCTACAAAGTCGTTGAGTCCGAACATGCCGAGGTTCGATACGGTGAACGTGCCGCCGTTGTATTCGTCCATCGTCAGCTTGTTCTCCTTCGCCTTGGTGGCGAGCTCCTTGGACATTGCGCCTATCTCCTCGATGCTCATGCAGTCCGCGTTCTTGATGTTCGGAACGATAAGTCCCTCGTCAAGCGCCACGGCGACGCCGAGGTTTATGTACTCCTTCACGAGTATGCCCTCGTCGGTCCAGGATGCGTTCATCATCGGGAACTCGGTGAGTGCTCTTGCGACTGCGCGCAGTACTATATCGTTATAGGAAACCTTCTTGCCCACGGACTTGTAGGTCTCGCGCATGGAGGCTGCGTTGGTCATATCGCATTCCACATGGTGAGTCGTCTGAGCATTGGCGTTCTGGCTGGCCTTCATGTTGCGGGCGACTGCCTTTCTCATGCCGGTGGCCTTCATAAGCTTCTCGCCTCTCTCGATGACCGCGCCGGCCTTGATGGAAGCGCGCTCTGCCGCTTTTGCGAGAATGTCGTTCTTTACGACCTTGCCGTGTGCTCCGGAGCCTGCGACGTCCTTCAAATCGACGCCCTGTATCTCCGCGACCTTCTTTGCAAGAGGAGTTGCCTTTACGGTCTCTGCCGCTGCTGCGGCGGGAACGTAAGCCATGACGTCCTTCTCGATTATGAAGCCCTCGGGGCCGCTGCCGGGTATGAGAGCCAGATCATAGCCCTTATCCTGTGCGAGCGCTCTTGCGCGCGGGGAGGCGAATACTCTCTCGCCTGCTTTTCTCGCGGCGGGAGCCGTCGGAGCTGCAGCGGGAGCCGCTGCGGGTGCCGCTGCCGGAGCTGCGGGCGCTGCCGCAGCAGCGGGTGCGCCGCCCTCTGCCAATATGGCGGAGATATCCTCTCCGTCGTTGCCTATAACGCCTATGAGCTTTGTGATCTCAACGGTCTCGCCCTCGCCGCGGACTATCTTTAAGAGCTTGCCCGTGCCGGGAGAATCCATCGTTATCGTCAGCTTATCCGTTTCCATCTCAAAGAGGGGTTCGCCCTCTTTGGTTGCTCCGCCCTCGGGTACCAGCCACTTTAATATGGTACCCTCGGTCATCTGCAAGCCCTGCTTGGGCATTATTACCTTTGTTGCCATAATGACAAAGCCTCCCTTTATTTATAGAGCGTCTTCTTTGCTGCTTCGACTATGTCGCTGACCTGCGGAACGATCGCGTTCTCAAGGTTGATGTTGAACGCGAGCGGGCAGTGCTTTGCGCCGAGACGCATGATGGGCGCGTCGAGGTACTTGAACATGTGCTCGGTGACCTCGGACGAGAGCTGTGCGCTCCAGCCGCCGATCTTGGCTGCTTCGTGAGCGATGACCAGTCTGCCGGTCTTCTTTACGGACTCGAAAATGGTCTCGTAGTCGAAGGGAGCTACCGTGCGGGGGTCTATGACCTCTGCGTCGATGCCTTCCTTTGCAAGCAGCTCGGCTGCCTCGAGAGCTCTCGAAACATAAAGCAGGTCTGCCACGATGGTGACGTCCTTACCGGGTCTCTTTATGTCGGCCTTGCCGAACGGTATCATGAAGTCGGGATCGTCGGGAACCTCGCCCTTGGTGTTGTAAAGAGCCTTGTGCTCAAAGAACATCACGGGGTTGTCGTCTCTTATAGCGGTGCGCAGAAGACCCATAGCGTCCGAAGGAGTGGACGGGCAGGCGATCTTGAGACCCGGGATGTGCATGAACAGCGACTCAAAGGACTGGCTGTGCGTTGCGGCGTTGCCGCGGCCGATGCCCTGCTGTCCGCGAATTACCAGCGGTATTTTGGCCTTGCCGCCGAAGATGTATCTGGTCTTTGCGACCTGGTTGATTATCTGGTCTGCCGCGACGAGCGTGAAGTCCATGTACATGAGCTCCACGACCGGGCGCATGCCCGCGCAAGCCGCGCCGAGTCCGGCTCCCACGAAGCCCGCCTCGGATATAGGAGTATTGAAGCAGCGATCCGCACCGAACTCATCGGCCAGACCTCTCGTGCATCCGAAAATTCCGCCGAGGACCTGAACGTCCTCGCCCATCACGAATACTCTTTCGTCCCTTCTCATTTCCTGAGCAAGGGTCTCTTTAATTGCCTGTGCATATGTTAAATTCATTATTATGTCCTCCCTTTATCCTTCGTAGAACACATCGTCCATAACGTGTGCGGGATCCGGCTCGGGGCTGGAAAGTGCAAACTCGACTGCCGCTTCCATCTTGTCCACAGCGTCCTTTGCGATCTTGTCGAGATCGGACTGAGTAGCATAGCCCTTTTCTATCATCCACTCGCCGAAGCGTCTGATGGGATCCTTCTTCTTCCACTCTTCTACCTCGCCCTTCGGACGGTAGTTCTGCGGGTCGCCGGTCCAGTGACCTCTCCAGCGGGCGGTCTTGAACTCAAGAAGCGTCGGGCCCTCGCCCTTTTCTGCGCGCTCTTTGGCCTTCATGAAGAGCTTGTCTATCTCTATGACGTCGTTGCCGTCGCCGGTGAAGCCGGGCATGTCATACGCCTTTGCGCGCACGGAGATGTCCTTTACGCTCGTGGACTGAGTCACAGGCACGGAAATGGCATAGCCGTTGTTCTCGCAAATAAATATCATAGGAAGCTTGTAAGCGGATGCAAAGTTCATGGATTCGTGTATCGTGCCCTCGTTGGAGGCGCCGTCGCCGAAGAAGGAGACCGATACGTTCTTTCTTTTCTGCATTTTGATGGCCAGAGCCGCGCCCGTGCCGATCGGTGCGCCGCCGCCGACTATGGCGTTTGCGCCGAGGTTGCCCTTTGTGAAGTCTGCTATGTGCATGGAGCCGCTTCTGCCCTTGCAGTAACCGGTAGCCTTGCCCATGAGCTCTGCGAGAGCCTTATCGAGCTCTGCGCCCTTGGCTATGCAGTGACCGTGACCGCGGTGAGTGCTGGTGATATAGTCGTTGTCGGTAAGCGTGGAGCATACCGTTGCGGCTATAGCTTCCTCGCCCGTGTAAAGATGCACGGAGCCTCTTAACTTGTTCTCTTCAAAGAGTCTGTATACTCTCTCCTCGAAGTCCCGGATTTCATGCATTTTTTGGTAAATCCAGAGTGCGCGTTCCTTGGTAATCATCATAGTCCTCCTTAAAAATAATCACAGAATACTGTAATTTTACGTCGTGCGTTACGGGCGTCAGGGATAACCGGTCTTATTACTTCAAAAAAACACGATTACGCTCCAAATGTCCGTATAAGGTAATATACTACATTGTTCGCGTTTTATCAAGACGGTAAAGCTAAAAAAAAACGCTTAAATATTGCAATTTTTTTGTTTTTCGTATTCCTTTTGGTCATACCGATATTTGAGTTTTATTCATATAAAGAATGTGAATTTTCATTAAATGTTTTCATTTGTGGAGCTGTTT
>CAYVOZ010000168.1:0-5972 GCA_964453325.1 uncultured Christensenellaceae bacterium
GCAAGGCGCTCCGGCGAAAGCCCTCGGATTTTCCTCGTGTCCTTCTCCAGCGGCGTGTCGCCGCAGACAATACCGCTCGTTACTTCGGTAATGAGCGGTATTTTTATACCCGAACGGAAGTTTCACAGCATGAGATACCGGATGGTCCTATCCCCTATCTTCACGCGCCCTTTACCTTTGATACAGCGGCGTGATATAATCAGCTGAACGGGACTTTCGGAAAGGACGCGATCAAATTGGCAAAGTACGAGCAGGTATTGGACGGCGACTTTAACGAGCTTTTGGCCCGCATCGAAAACGGCATTATCAACGGCAGCCTTTCGGCGTCGCTCGAGGATTCGAGCGATTTTACCGACGTGACCTCGAGATGCAGCGTGCGCGTTTTCGAGCGCTATAGCTCCATCGGCGGAAACCGAGTGAGCATGAGCGTGACGCTCTTTCAGCGTACCGACGGGAGAATAATGCTCTCCGCGATCACCTCGGGCGGAAGTCAGGCCATGTTTTTTAAGATCAACACCATAGGCGAAGAGGCCTTTTTGGATAAGCTCACAAAGCTTTTACGGTAACGGAGGACGGACTTATGCGGCTGGACGGCTTCGGTATATTCGTCGAGGACATGGCGACGATGATACGCTTTTACAGAGACGTTTTGGGCTTTGAGATCGAGGAGGAGCTCGACGCGGAAAACGTATATCTCGTAAAGGACGGCACGCTCTTTCTATTTTACGGCAGACGCGACTTTGAAAAGCTTACGTCGCAGAGCTTTGGCTATGCAAACGGCGTAAACGGTCACTTTGAAACAGCGCTCTATGTCGATACCTTTGAAGAGGTCGACGGGAAATACAACGAGGCCCTTGCCGGAGGAGCGAGCTCCGTGCTCGAGCCCACGACAGAGCCGTGGGGACAGAGAACATGCTTTATCGCCGATCCCGAGGGCAATATAATAGAGATAGGCTCCTTTAACAGACCCTTCAGAGAGAAATGAACGCGCAGAAGCTTAAAAGGTTCAACGATACCGAAAACTTTTTTCGCTGCCCGGTATGCAAAAGCGGCCTGCGGCTCTCGGAGAGCAGCCTTGTCTGCAATAACGGACACTCCTTCGACATTGCAAAGCAGGGCTATGTAAATCTCGCCATGCATCAGGGCAAGAGCGAGAAATACGATAAAAGTACATTTGAAAAGCGAAAGCTGATATTGGAGTCCGGTTTTTACGACCATATTGCTGACCGTATATGCGGCATAGTAAAAGACCTGCATGGCGTCCGAAGCATACTCGACGCGGGCTGCGGAGAGGGCTTTTATGCGCGCAGGCTGAACGAGGCTCTAAACATAAACACTCTCGCCTTCGATCTGTCGAAGGACTCCGTTTTGATGGCGGCAAAAAGCGACGCCTCTGACGGCATAAAATGGTTCGTCGCCGATCTTGCGGACATACCCTTAAAGGACGGCGCGGCGGACTGTATACTCAACATATTCTCCCCCGCCAACTACGGCGAGTTCCGCCGCATATTGTGCGACAGCGGCACGGTGATAAAGGCCGTCCCCTCCTCTGCGCATCTTTCCGAGCTGCGCGCTGCGGCAAAGGGAGCCTTGAAAAATCAGGACTATTCAAACGGGGATGTTTTACGGCTGTTTGAGGAGCGCTTTACGCTGACTCACAGAGCAGAGGTCAACAGGACCTTTACGCTTACCGAGGAGCAGGCCGACGCTTTCATAGGCATGACGCCGCTGCTGTTCGGCGCGGACAGAAGCGCAATAGACCGCCGCGCTTTAAGGACGCTCACGGTCGGCGCGGTGCTCGTCGCGGGCAAGCCGAAGGCGCTTTAGTATTTCATAACCGAGGCGGAAGCATATGCACATAAGAGCTGTGGACGAATACAACAGCGACGGACATCTCGTATACGCGGAGAATTTCCCGGGAGCGTTCGCGCGCGGCAAAACGCGCGCAGAGGCCATGCAGAAGCTGCCGCTCGACGTAAGGCTATACTGTCTTTGGAGCGGAGGCTCTCTCCCCGATGAAGGCTCGCGTATTGAGCTCGTGCAGGAGAAAGAGAGCGGGCTAAAGATATGCGACGCGGATTCCGACGTCATATTCGATGCAGAGCGTCTGCCGCTGACGGAGGAAAGGTATTTACGCTTAAAATCGCTCGCTCTCCGATCTGCAAGGGACTTTTTGCAGCTTTACCTTTCCATACCGGACAAGGACGGCACCGTGCTCTCGCCGAGAGAGACCTTTTACGGCCCGACGCCCATAACCGCGCGTGAGATGTACGAGCATACAAAAAACGTGAACGACTACTATTTCGGCGAGATAGGCATAGCTGCCGAAAACGGCCCGGATATATACGCATGCCGCGCGAAAGCGTTCGATACGCTCGAGTCCACGCCCGATTTTTTAATCAATGCCGTCTTTGACGGCAGCTATAACGAGAGCTGGTCGCTCGCAAAGGTATTGCGGAGATTCCTGTGGCACGACCGAATACACGCGCGCGCCATGTACAGGATGGCGTCGCGGCTCTGCGGAGCGGAGAGTATTTCCGATCCGTTCGGATTTGGCGGAAAATAACAGGCATTTTTTCTATTCGCCGGAGCGGAGACGGTTTTAGTTCAAACTCTACGCTTCGTAGGTTTTATTTTCGGACGCCGCTGTTTATCTTTTATTTACGGAAGGAGGCGCGGGCTTCGTGGATCAGGTCAATACGGGAAGATTCATCGCCTGTGCGAGAAAAGAGCGCGGGCAGACCCAAAAGCAGCTCGCAGACGCCATAGGCGTAAGCGATAAGACCGTTTCAAAATGGGAGTGCGGAAAAGGCATGCCCGAGGTATCTCTTATGCTGCCTTTGTGCAGTGCGCTGGACATCACCGTGAACGAGCTGCTCTCTGCCGAGCGCATACCTTCTTCCGAATATCAGAGAAAAGCGGAGGAAAACATAATGGATCTCATAAAGGAAAACGAGAACAGCAAGAAGCGCTTTGCGGCGTCGATAATACTGGGCGTCATCACTATCGTGGCGGTGATCGCTCTCGTATGCATCGCTGCTTTTGTTGAGCTGCCCACTGCTATCCGTATTGCTATAATAGTTTTTGCCGCGCTGTCGGCCGCCGCAGGAATAGCCGCAGCGTGCATGCTCGACATTCAGACGGGATATTTTGAATGCCCGTACTGCGGCGCGCATATCGTGCCGTCGATGAAGGACTACGTTAACGGCGCGCATACCCTCACAAAGCGCAGACTGACCTGCCCCGAATGCGGAAAGACAGGCATGTGCCGTCACCGCATCACAGAGAAAAAATGAACTGATACTTTTTATAAGGCGGAAAGCTCATGCAGAACGGAGATAAATACGAAAGCAACTATGCGCGTGCTGCGGCGGGGATCTTGGCAACGTGCGCGGAAAAGCCCGCGTCGTGGCAGCTCCTCGCGGCATACGAGCTCATAACGGGCATATACAAGGCTGTCATGGCAGACCCTGCGGCCTTGGGGTATAAGCCCCTGCCCGATCTGTGGTTTGAGCCGTGGGAGCAGCAGCGCGACCGGCAAAAGGATGTAAAAGCCATACGCGACCCGATATCAAAGATAGAAGCGCTTATTAACGAGCTCTTTTTGCTCACGCGCTCCGCGTTGCTCGATGGCAGCGTTTTAGTTCTCAACGATAGCTGCAAAAAGCCGGGCAGAGCTCTCAAAAAGGCGCTCGGGGCGGTTGGCGCGATCCTTGACGGCGAGCGAATATCCCTCCCCGACGGCTGCGCGGAGGGACTGCGCGAGCTCGCGGATATATCGGAGAAAAATACGATACCCATAACCGACAGCCCCATAGATGACAAGGCATATCTGTACTTCAGCCGCTGCGTCTTCGAGCCTGAGAGCAACTGGACGGCAAGGGCCTTTGATAAATGCATGAACACCGGCGGACGGCTCGTCTCTCTTTGCGGCGAGCTCGAAAAGCGCGGGTATACGCGCATCGACTGCAAGGACGGAAAGCGCATAAGCCTCGACTATGTTAAGCAATACGGGAAAAAGGACGCTCCGGTGAAGATGTCCTGGGCGGATAAGGCGCACTGCGGCATTGAGATAACGTTTGAGGAGCTGCGGCTTGAGCCGGGCTTTATATGGCTGCGCATGCCGGGCTATAAGGAGGTGCTGGAGCGCATGGACGCGCTGCCCGCGGGGGTGCGGGATTTTCTCGCGGCAAATACAAAGACCTGCGACGGATGCCGGTATTGCGTACAGACGGATAAGACCGGCACGCGGCCTCTCGCCGCCGTAAGCGTTAACGGGCACAATAAATGCCCGTACTTTCCATCCTTTTCTTTAAACTGGCGGTCGCTTTCGGCGGAGCTCGCGCAGAACATACTGTCCGTGCTCGACGCCGTATACGGAGGCTGACACACCTCCGCACAAAAAGTCGGGAGCATCGGCGGAATTGCTGCTATGATAGCAGCATAGAAACGGAGGCGACGGGACATTGGACTGGATAACGGGTATACAGCGTGCCATAGACTATACCGAGGCGCATCTTACGGAGACGATAGATTATGAAGCGGTGGCGAAGGAGGCCTATTCGTCCGGCTTTCATTTTCAGCGCGTGTTCGGCATGCTCTGCGGCTTTACGCTCGGCGACTATATCCGCATGCGCAGGCTGACGCTCGCGGCGGACGAGCTTTTAAGCAGCGACGTCAGGGTGATAGACGTTGCCGTGAAATACGGCTATGACAATCCCGAGAGCTTCACGCGCGCGTTCACACGCTTTCACGGAGTCACTCCGTCGGAGGCGAGGCGCGGAGCCAACGTAAGGTCCTTTTCCCGTCTCTTCGTAAAGCTAAATTTGATCGGAGGCAATATCATGGATTACAGGATCGAAAAGAGAGACGCATTCAAGGTAATATGCAAAAAGAAGCAGGTCAACAAGCCCGAGGGCGACACCGCCACGGCGGACATATCGGCGTTCTGGAACGAGTGCGCCGCGGACGGCACTATGCCGAAGCTGTGCAAATACGGCTGCTTTGATAATTTTAACGGCGTACTCGGCATATGCTTTTCTGACGAGGTCGTGGACTCCGGCTTTCCCTACGGCATAGGCGCGGAGTACAACGGCGCGCCCGTTACCGACGAGGGACTCGACATAGTGGATATACCCGCGCTCACCTATGCCGTGTTTCAGTGCAAGGGCAAGCTGCCCGAGGCTTTTAAGGAAACATATTCGCGCATATGCACCGAGTTCTTCCCGCAAAGCAGCGTATACGAATACGGCAGCGGCATCGAGCTGGAGGTCTATCCGTCCGACGCCATAGCCGACCCCGGATACTCCTGCGAGATATGGGTCGCGGTGAACGAGAAAAAGTAAAATGAGTCTGCCGCGGCAGACGGAAAGCATGAGCACGCGGCGCACCGGTCCGGCTGCCCGCGCCGCGCGGCTCTAATAATCACAAGAGGTATGTATTTATGCCCTGTCCCGAGAAATTCAGAGAATCCCTACAGCACTTCGGCGTCGACGCCGAAATCGAAAGAGATATCTTCGACGGCTATGAGAGCATAGTCAGCTCCACGCCCAAGGCGAAGAGATCCGCTTTTTTTAAGCGCGCCGTCGATATCATGGACGAGCGGCTTTCTCCCGATACCGTCCGCGACGTGCTCGAGTGGGGCGCATGCTGCAAGAGCGGCGCGCGCGACAAGGCGTCCAAGGAGTTTGCGCGAATAAACGCCGGACTGCCGATAGAAGAAAAGCTCGCCAAGATAGCCAAGGCGCAATACATGAATATGGGTACGCCGATGCTCGAAAACGACGGACTTTTGCGCATAAATGCGGTATCATATATATATGAGAGCCGATATGCGTGCGGCTGCTCCAACTTCCGTCGGTCAAAGTACACGAAGCCCGTGTCAAAGCACTACTGCTACTGCTGCGGCGGGCATTTCAAATATCATTACGAGATAATGCTCGGAGTAAAGTTCCGGCTCTTGGAGGTCGTCT
>CAYVOZ010000169.1:0-5950 GCA_964453325.1 uncultured Christensenellaceae bacterium
CTGCTACAGCAGCGCCTCAGAAGCCTGCTGCTCCGGCAGCGACAAAGCCTGCTGCTCCGGCAGCGACAAAGCCTGCTGCTCCGGCAGCGACAAAGCCCTCGGCCTCCGCACCTAAGCCTCCTGCTCCGGCAGCGAAGCCCTCGGCCCCGGCTCAAACCAAGATGCAAATCGAAAATTACGTCGAAGAGCCGTTAGTTATTTATTATGATGCCGGCACAAGCACGCTGGCGATACACCCCAATTATGCTGAAAATAAACTGCCGAAAGATAAGAAAGTTATATTATTGCATAATGCAGTTATATTCGCCGGTAAAGTCGTGCCAGGGAAGGCCAGTCTATGACCAAATCCAATAAATCTACTATCGTGTTCCCTACAGGCCAAACTGCATCGCAAAACGATAAATATTTCGAAGCATTCGAGCCATATATAGCCAGCGTAAATGCGGGCTCTTCGATAGTGATTTATCCCAAAACGCTTATTAAAATAATAGACAATGCGATATGCCTGACCAAGAAAACTTCGCTTGTCCCTGTGCCAATTCAGGATCCGTATTCGGGAATCGACGACTTTCCGTATGCTATTAAACTTATGTTCTCGTCAATACTAAGAAATACGCCGGACACAATGCATATCGTAACGTCGGGCGGCACAACTAAGATAGGCAACTTAGCCGTGTTAGTCGGAAATCTAGCTGAAAAATTCGGCATCGATGTCCATTATATATGGGCAGCTAAAGACAAACACGGCGTATATTGCATTAATAAAATGCCTAAGCTTATCAGCGCGGAGGCATCTGAATTCGACGTCATAGCCGACGCCAATGGCAATATTAGCATTTTATATCCGGTGAACTAGGAGTCGTAATTATGAACTTAACAGAGTTAGATATTGACAGCGTTGCATTGCATGCAAAAGACTTAAAAGCTATAAAGCTCTCTAAGTCCGACATATTTGACGCTATTTATTCAGATCATAATATATTTTCTATCAAGCATCAAACGATGCAAGGAACGAGCACAGCAGTATCGTATAAAAATGCTATCCAAGAAGACATGGTCAAATACAATCGTGAAAACGATGGCTTTTTCTTCCTGGGGCAATTCAAACGAAGCTATGTATTAACACGTATAGCCGATATTGTCGTACCTAAAAACGCGTCGCCGCAGTCTATAATCACCAAGGAATTTGACGCTCTCGAGGGCGAGGCTAGAAAGATCATAAGTAAATATTTTAAAAATCGGGTAGTATTCGTATACAGACTGCTGCCTACATATGGAGCCTCTAGACAAGATCGTAGGAGCGGCACTCAGTCCCTTCCGGTTGAAATATCCCCGGAAATGGAAAATGCCTGTTCTAGCCAACCTATGCTGGCTATATGTCCAATCGTGTCCGTATCGGATCTGTTATATCCCGATCAACTAAAGCCTTATTTCGACGAAGCAAGAGATAATAACTTTTGCAAGCTAGTAACAAATACCAGAAACTATGCCGAGTTTAATTTCACTAAAATAATATGTGACACAATACTGGCTTTTCGATATTCAAACAATGAGACTTATTTAAACGCCAGGCTATCAGCTTCCGAGCACCCATTCTGGAATAGTTTGTTTTTGCATAAAGATGTATTCGATAAATACTTAAACGGCAGCAACAAATTCTGGGATGAGGTAGGGCCGCTGAGCGACGATACTTACGTAATAGGCAACGTTTCTAGGTCCGGAGCGTGCGAGTTAAAAAATCCAGAGCACAGCAATAATAATGGCTTTAGCTTGGACAGCAATCAACTTACGGCTCGAATGATTGTGTCGCTGCAGAGCGTCATATTTAACGGCAAAGATATTGCATATTTAATACAGCCCTTCGATCATGTAATGCGTAAACAGAATAAAAAGGCATTATGCGATTCCTGCCCGAGCAAATTATTATGCCTGCTTTCCGGGGATGAAAATTCTCCGCCTGTAAGTGTCGACGTATGCCGCAGCGTCGCGGTCGTACAGGCATTTAAATATGCAGAGGCGAAATTAAACTCAAAGTTAATACACAGAAAATCCACTGTGCTCGTAATCCGGGAAGAAAATAAGCCGACTGTACTAACGAGAAAGGCAGTAAATTTATTATGCAGCTATGCAGTAAAGCATGACGACATGCCTCCGGAAGATTGGCTCTTGACTCACGTAGCTACCGGAACTCTCGGCGTTTTTACTGAAGAATTGCACAGGCCCAAAGGCAATTCGATAAACGCACTTAATCGCGCTTATACTAATCACGGCTCCGGATCTGCATGCTATTTAGAAAGTGAAATATCTCCGGACATATTATTGTCTCCAATAAAAAAGAATGACCTGTCTTCTATCAGAAGCAGTAACAACAGCTATGAAGATAAATTCTTAAATATCTTAGCGCTGCCAGTAATGGATGCAGGAGCCATAGAGACGATACATAATATCTTTGTCGATATAGGCACCATAGCAAGGCAGAAAGTTCGAGATATGCTTGAGTATTTGCTAACTAATGACATATCCGCAATATATGAAAATACTGCATTTGACGCAGATACATCTGTGCTAGAAGAGTATAACACTATGCACAAGCACTTAAAAGCCATGGTTGCGGCTGGCAAGTATTTGAGATTAAATACCAAAATAATGGGCTTTGGTGAGAATTATCTAAAGACTGAGTTGGTATCACTGACCTACGCAGGCTTATTAAATAAGCGGGATTTAGCGCATAAAAATAAATACGCGCATTATAAGTCTTTGGGATACAGTGCATACGACATAAATGTCGCTGAAATAGCCTATACCATGGATGAACTAGGTAAAAAATCTGAGCTGATATCCTGTGGCAAAAAATTATACGAATTCTATCACACGTTGGCACTGTCTCAAGATGCAGATCTGATAAATAGCAAGGCATTGTTGCTGCATAATTTAAACAGCAAAAAGCAATACCCGTATGATTTTGCACTCGCACTGACTTTTGATAAATACGTAGCGCTGTGCGCGCTTGCTAATAAGTTACGCCCGATGTCTGACAAAGAGCTAGAAGCTCTGGACGAGAGTAGTGACGTTTATATTCAATCTTATTCTAAAATTAATTTCGTATCTGAAGAGCCTGAAGTTATTAACACAATAAAAGACATGGGCTTTAGAGATTTAGGATCGTTAGAGCTATTGTTACTGGAAATCTGCCAGATGAAAAACTATAAGTCTGACGATCCTAATATAAAAGACATGCTTTATATGATAATTGCAGCATTACGCTATTCAGATGCATATATTGACGGGGATGAGAAAAAGAAACTAATAGCGCCGGACTCGAACCCGGAACATTTAGGCACCCGATCGCTCATATACCAAAATATTGAAAAATCCTATCCGGCGTACAGCAGTGTGGTTAAACTACCAATTACGTTTGAAACTGATGCCGGCCCTGTATATGGTCATATACCTCTGGCAAGAGGAAAGAGCCTGTGCCTTGACGAAAGCATAAGAAGCGCTAGTGTCGGATGCTCGGCGACACATTGTCCAGATAATAGCCAATCTCATATATCAATCATAAATACGTTCTTTACAAATTTGGCTGTATTAAATAAAGAACGGGCTGATGCAGAAATAGTTGCCGACGTATTGCAGCGCTTACAGAGCAAGCATGCGGCGATTAATCATGCCATGTGCCTGGAAGATGCCGTGCACGTATTGCCAGAAAACAGTAATACGATTTACACGGAGATCTATGGTCCAAGCTATACCAAGCCATTACCTAACACGGTTGAAAGTGTGGATAATAGCAAGCTTATTAACTCTGCATGCCCGTTGACATGCGAGCCTGCTAAAGCACTTCCAAATCTGACCGTAGATCACAGGCGAGCATTTGACGATTTGAAAGATGGCAATGGTATATATAACGGCCATATTGGTATTCCTGATATAACCGCCAATATATCTCATGCCGTTGTTGACATTATAACCACAGACATAAACGGCAAGTTAACCAGCTATGCGAATATAAAGCAAAATTTGCCTAAATATACTCCGGATTATAACGGCATAAATAATTTTGATATACGAGCACCTCATGCAAATATATGGGAACTTGATTACAGCTGCTTAAAAGATATCAGGCTATGCCTTAATAAAGCAGCAGTTACTAAAATAGATAACCGAGAAATCGCGTGTGATAAAATGCCGGCAGAGGCCGGGGAACGGCCGGCTGTGCCTATGTCGTATCTGTGGAAAAATATCTCTCAAAACGCAGTGACTAATACGATCGAAGATTTAATTATGGCCGAAGCGCTGCGCCACAAGGCAGTTATCACTGATTTAATAAAAGCTAAAAAGCTTTTTACATTTCCGGATTACGATTTCGATATAGCAATTGTAAATTCAGATCCAAATCAAAATACACGTAAGACTGTCCGGATTAACCTAAGACACATTGCCTATAATCAAAGCATCGCCGATAAATACACGGCCGTGCAATATGCATATCAAAGAAATGCTGTGATCGCCTTAGCTGCCGGTACAGGCATGGTAATAAAAACTGATTTAGCAACCGAGCGAAGCAGCACGTATCAAGCATTAGACGACAACGTGCACCTGGCTTCAGGCGAATCTATAGTGTCTAATGACTGGAAAGACATTATCAATAATGAAAAAGTAAATATATTGACTTTTCAGCGCGGTGTCATGAAAGATATAATAATCGAAAAAGAGCTAGATACGTATTATATATCATGGCGACTACACGGCCTCAATGATTTTGAGCATTGTTTCGGAGAACGGAGCAATTTTAGGAAAACTCATAACTTAAGAGAGCTCGGCCCCGAGCTGCAATCGAGGCGCATTGAGATAAAGCCTAAGGGCAATAATTACGAAATAAGCAACGCTGAGCATGTCGGTTATTGTAGAAATACAATTTCAAAAACTGAATTGCCAGATCTAATCCGTGCTGTGCTGCTTTACGCATTTAAATATACGTATAAGGCATTATATGCAGAATTTATAATCAGCAAAAACATAGCCGTCAATCACATCGCCCCAGTAAGCACAGGACTAAGCTTAGTATGTGATGCTGCCTATACATTGCGGCCTTACATATTAGCACCCGGATATAAATGTGCGTTAAAGACATCCTCCGTAGACCGATGGTCTAGAGGCAGTGCCTGTGCGGATCTAAAATCCGTGAAAGACATAATTAACACAGACCAGGGCAATGGTCGCCATCGGTATAATGCGGCCGATACGCTTAATTTCGAAGATATACACAGCTCTGTATCTCAGCACAACGCGATTACATCTGCAAATATTAAGTGCAACATAGATTATAGCGAAGAGATATATCACAGGGCAGCTAAAGAGCTCAGGATAGCCTATGCACCGTATTTAAACGGCCTTAAGCAAAGTAACAAAAAGCCGCAGTTATTATATGTGAATAATTCCCCGGTGAAGATGCAAGAGATTTGCGTGAATTATGACACAGCGATTAAATTCGAAGATTACCTGAGCAGGTGCTTAAATACACCTCCGGGCATAGAGCAATTAATAGGCCTGATATATGTGTCCGTAGATACGGCCAGGCTCGATTCCAGACTAGCACAGCAGAGAATGTATGACTATGCTGCAGGTGTCGATGAGAGTAATGAGGCTTTCTTAATAACTAAAGCACTAAAGTCCATCTTTCATAAAGACAACGACCTGATATATATCCGATCCGAGCCGAATGCACAAATGGGGTTATATTTGACCCGCATGAATCTTCGCATATTCAATGACCATGCGATAGGCTTTAATGGCGGCGAGGCAATTGCCATGGCAGATTATATAACTCCGTTAAGCGAATCTAATCTAAAATTCCAAAAATACAAAAGCATAAGTCAAATCGTATCCGAGGCTGATATTACAAAATCAGGCAGTATAAATATCGACGAGGCCATGTTATTATCAGTCT
>CAYVOZ010000170.1:0-5888 GCA_964453325.1 uncultured Christensenellaceae bacterium
TGCCCGTCTTGTACCTGTAGCCTATCATATATGTGCTCGTCAGGTCGATATCGCTGAGCTCGCCGCTCAGCCCGTAATAATCGAGCGCCTCAAGCAGCGCAAAAAGCGCGGACTGCTTGTTCTCGCTGTCCATAACGGCGATATTGCCCGGCTCGAACGAGACGAGATTCACTCCTGCCACAAGCCCCGCCGTACCCTTTTCCGCGACGACTCCGAGCACCTTCCCCTTCATGTCCACGACCGCATACCCGCCCGCCGTCTGAAACTCCGCAGCGGGGAGGCATTCCTTTACATGCAGTATGAGCTTATCGGGAAAGACGTACTCTACCGAGGAAAACTCAAGCCGCGGCTCGCTGTCTATCGCGGCTCTTATAGCGGACTCGTCTATCGTGAATATGTGCTGACCCTTTTTGACTCCCGAAAGCGTCTCGGCATACTCCGCCTCAACATATACGAGCGATTCAAAGCTCACGGTGTTGACCCGCATATATCTGTAGCACAGAAAACCGCATATTCCGACCACGAGCACGACCGCTATAACTGCGGTCAGCGTGCTTTTAAGCTTTTTTGTCCTGCGCTCTCTTTCGTCTATCGACTCTATTGCGCCCTGAGTGTCGTTCTGCGCGGACGGCTCGCGTCCGTCGAACAGTATTGGCTTTCTCGGCGGCCTTATGAAATCGGTCTGCTGCGGCTCCCTGCGTTTTTTTCTGCTCTGCTTGGTCAGTACGGGCTGCTGAAGCGTCTCGCTCATGCCGCCGGAATACGCGGAGGACGGCCTGTGTGATCTGTCCTCGTCGGCGTCATACCTGTCCTTTTCCGTTCTGTGTCCTGCCCTGCCCGCTCCGAGGTTTGGCGTGCTTTTAGTGCGAGAATGCCCTAAATTCGGTCTCGCTTCCACGGGCCTGTATTCCCTTTGCTCCCCCGGATATCCCCCCGCGTCATACTGTCTGCCGCGTCCGTCGTCGCGGCCTTTGCCGGTATCCCTGCCGCTGTCGGCGCCCGTGTCCGTGACCGGCCTTCTCGCCGGCTGTGCGGGAGGCTTCGGGGGCCTTTTTATCACCGTCTCCTGCAGTCCTCCGCCCGTGCTCTGCTTCTTTTTAGGCGCGGGCTTGGGCGCGTCCGGGCGCTGCGGAGCGTCCGGATGCAGATCCCATCCGGAGGCGCGCAAAGACGGAGCGGAACCGTTCCGCCCCCGTTCATTGCCTTTTTTTCCGTCAGCAGCCATTTTTTACGCTCCCGTCAGCCCGGAGGCCAGCTCATCATCCGTTTGCCTAAGACGTGCATATGCAGATGCTCCACGCTCTGCTGTCCGTCCCTGCCCGTATTCATAACGGTCCTGAAGCCCGTCTTGTCTATGCCGTTCTCTCTTGCGATCCTCGTGACGGTCTCCAGCATATGCGACACCAGCTCCGCGTCCCCGGGCTCTAATTCCATGAGGTTCGTGATGTGCTTCTTGGGTATCACGAGCGCATGGAACGGCGCCTGCGGATCTATGTCGTAAAACGCGAGCACGGTCTCGTCCTCATACAGCTTTTTCGAGGGTATCTCGCCCGCCGCTATTTTGCAGAATAAACAATCCTCCATTGGCTCTCCTCTTTCTTTTTATGATATGAGCACGCCGTTTTCCGCGCGCTTCACAGCCACTTCCTTTATCCCGTTCCGCTCTCCCGCGCCGCGGACGCGAACGTATCTTTCGGTATAGCCCTCGAAAGCGCCGTTTATCTCCTCCTCGAAAAGCACCTTTACGGTACTGCCCACAAAGCGGGATATATACGCGTCGCGCAGTTCGTCGCTCAACGCCAAAAGCTCGTGAGCCCTCGCCTTTTTGACTGCGGGCGCTACCTTTCCGCTCATGCGGGACGCCGCTGTGCCCTTTCGCTCGGAGTACGGAAAAACGTGCACCTTTGCAAAGCCTATGCGCCGCAGAAACTCCATCGTCTCCGCGTGCTCCCCGTCCGTCTCCCCGACAAAGCCCGCTATCACGTCGGTCGTTATCGCGGGGGTGTCGAACGCCTCCCTTGTGTTTTCGATATATCCGGCGTACATGTCGGGCGTGTATTTTCTGTTCATGCGCTTTAAGACCTCGCGCGAGCCGCTTTGCAGCGATACGTGAAAGTGCGGGCAGAGCTTTTCGACAGCCGCCGCCCTTTTGCAGAACTCCGCGGTCAGAAGCGTAGGCTCAAGCGAGCCGAGCCTTATGCGCTCTATGCCGTCTATGCGGGCTGTGCGCTCGAGTATATCCGCAAGCCCCGTCCCGTCGAGGTCCTTGCCGTAGGAGCTTATATGTATGCCCGTCAGCACGACCTCCTTTATGCCGCCCGCGGCGAGCGCGCGCGCCTCCGTGAGTATGTCCTCCGGCTCACGCGAGCGGACTCTGCCGCGCGTATACGGTATTATGCAGTAGCTGCAAAAGCTGTCGCAGCCGTCGGATATCTTTATATGCGCGCGCGTGCGCTCTGACGACGAGGATATGAAAAGCCTCTCGTATTCGTCGCCTCTGCCTACCGCCGAAACCTCGGATACGCCCTTTTCGCTCATGGCGCGCTCCACCACTCCGACGATATCCGAGCGGTCGTTTATGCCTAATACCGCGCTCACTCCGTCTATGGCTAAAAGCTCGTCCGAGGCTCTCTGAGCGAGGCAGCCGGTCACGCATATTATAGCGTCCGGGTTGGCCTCTGTCGCGCGCCTTATCATCTGGCGGGATTTTCTGTCCGCCACGTTTGTCACCGTGCAGGTGTTTATCACGCACACGTCCGCCGCCTCGTCCGGCTCGACGGTAATGTAGCCCGCGCGCTCCATGAGCTCGCGCATGGCGTCCGTATCGTATTGATTGACCTTGCACCCGAGGGTTATATAAGATGCTCTCATGTCAGCACCCCGTCTCGTATGCGGCTATCGCCATAAGCGCTATCGCGGCTGTCTCCGCTCTCAATATCCGCGTGCCGAGGCTGACCGTGACCGCGCCCGCCGCGCGTATTCGCTCCGCCTCCGATTCCGTAAAGCCGCCCTCCGGGCCTATTATGAGCGCAATATCGTCCTTTTCGGTCCCGAGCACGCCCTTTAGCGGTGCGTCCGCGTTCTCGTAGGCAAATACGGAAAGAGAATGCTTAGCTATGCGCTCTATGAGCCCGTCAAAGTCTATGACGCCGCCTATTTCCGCATCCGCCGCTCTGCCGCACTGCTTGACGGCCTCGTGCGCTATCCTCACGAGCCTTTCATGCGCCTTTGCCGCAGATTTTTCATCCGGCACGCGCACGCAGCGGCTGCTTATAAACGGCACTACCCGGCTCATGCCGAGCTCGACGGCCTTTTGCGTGCAGAGCTCGAGCTTGTCCGCCTTTGTATACGCCGCATAGAGCGTTATACTGCGCGTCGGCTCGGCGCAGCAGCCGCGCCGCTCCATCAGCCGGGCTGTCCGTCCGTCCTCCATGAGCTCGCACAGCCACTCGCCTCTGCCCTCCGGCACGATGAGCGTCTCGCCGGGCTTCATTCGCAGCACCCTGTTTATGTGGACGGCTTCCTCCTCGCCGAAGTGTGCTATGCCGTCCTCTATCCTGTCCGCGAAAAACCGCCTCATGTCACGCCTTTTTTACGGCGCTGACCGCGACCCATTCCCCGTCGGTGATGACCTCCTCGATATCAAAGCCACCCGCTGCTATAGCCGATACGGTCTCCTCGCGCCTGTCCACTATAATTCCGGACGCCAGAAGCCGTCCGCCGTCCTTTAAGAACCTGCAAAACAGCGGAAGCATTGCCATTATTACGTCCGCGATTATGTTGGCTGTCAGAATGTCGTATTTTCCGTATCCAAGCGTATCGCACAGCGCGGCGTCCTCGAGCACATTGCCTCGGTATACGTCTATGTCCGCAACTCCGTTGCGCTCCGCGTTCTCGCGCGAGGTGCGCACCGCGTCCGCCTCTATATCCACAGCCTTCGCGCTGCCCGCGCCCAAAAGCATGCCCGCGGTAAAGAGTATGCCGCTGCCGCAGCCTATATCCAGCAGAGCGCAGCCGTCCTTTACGTGCTTCTCCAGAAGCTCGAGGCACAGCCTCGTCGTGGCGTGTCCGCCGGTGCCGAAGCTTACAGACGGGTCGAGCTCGAGCACGGTGCGTCCGCCCGCGTCCTCCACAGTCTCCCACGAGGGCTTTATTATAAGCCTTTCGCCTATCGGCAGCGGCTTATAATACTTTTTCCAGTTATTCGCCCAGTCCTCCTCGGCAATGCTCTCCTGCTCGAGGCGTACGTTTATACCCCCGTCAGTGAGGCTCTGCACCGCTGACTCAAAAGCAGCCAAAAGCTCCTCGTCGTCCCCGGCTATGTATACCGTCACGCCCGGTGTTATGTCGAACGCGGTCTCTTCATCGATATAATCCCAGTACTGCGGGCTTTGCATCATGAGCTCCGCGTCCCTCGGGTCGTGCGTCTCTATGCAGTCTATGCCCGCGGCGGACAGCGCGTTTGTCACGGCGTCGATCCCGTCTATATCCGTCAGTATCGTCTTTTTGATCCAGTTATCGCTCATCGGAACCTCTTTTGATATTTTCTATTATTATATTATATAGTTTCATATACGCAACATCAAGAAACTGTTTGTTAAATCGCCCGTACTTCCGTTAAAAATATTGCCTTTTTTCTCCGATATGGTACTATGTTACGGAAAGGAGACGCTGTTATGCAGATCATTATCCCGGCATATAAGCCCGACGAAAGGCTTTTAAAGCTCGTGGAGGATATTCACTCCGAAACGGACTACAACATAATAGTCGTAAACGACGGCAGCGGCGAGGAATTTGACGCTGTGTTTTCCGCGCTTCCCGGCTATGTTACTCTGCTTGTGCACGACGTAAACATGGGCAAGGGCCGCGCCATGAAGACCGGCTTTTCATATATCGCGGAGCACTTCCCGGAGGACCCCGGAGCTATAATAGCCGACGCGGACGGACAGCACCTCATAAAGGATATAGTAAACGTTGCAAACGCCCTTATCGCGCATCCCGATAACCTCGTGCTCGGCTCCCGCCGCTTCACGGGCAACGTGCCGTTCAAGAGCCGCTGGGGCAACGCCATAACGCGCTTTGTCTTCGCTCTGGCGAGCGGCGTAAGGGTATACGATACTCAGACCGGTCTCCGGGGCATGCCCACGAAATACATGTCCATGTTCGCCGGGCTCAGGGGCGACCGATACGAGTATGAGATGAATATGCTCCTCAAGGCGGCTGAGCAGGGCATAATTATAGAGGAGGTCTTTATCGAGACGGTCTACATCGACGACAACTCCTCCTCGCATTTTCATCCCGTGCGCGACTCGTTCAAGATATACGCGGTCATATTCAAGTTCATCTTTACGTCCTTTTTGAGCTTTCTTATAGACTATGCGCTGTTCGTAGTTTTCTCCGCACTGACCGCCCGCATGCCGGACGCGAACCTCGGCAGACTCATATCCGTGGCCGCGGCGCGCGTGATAAGCTCGCTGTGCAATTACTTCCTGAATAAAAAGACCGTGTTCAAGGGCTGCGACGGCAGCCACGCCGCCGTAATGAAGTACTACCTTGTCGCGCTCATAGTCTTTGGGGCAAACTACGGCCTCCTGACGCTGATGGAGAATGTGTTCCTATGGAACAAGCTCATCTCTCAGGCTCTCTCGATGGCCCTGACCTATCCCATAAGCTATTATTTTCAGCGCATGTTCGTTTTTAAATCGCGTTCAAAGGTCAAGCCTGCGGAATAAAACCGCTTTATTTCACAAACAGTCTGAGAAAGCCGCGCAGAAATCTGGGCGGCTTTATGCAATATATGCGCACCGTTACCCTCCTCTCTTTTTTTCAGCAGCAGCGCAGCAGCACGATCGCCGCGGCTATCAGCAGCACTCCCAATATGCCGAGCC
>CAYVOZ010000171.1:0-5880 GCA_964453325.1 uncultured Christensenellaceae bacterium
AACCGCATCGGCAAAAAGACGATGGGCTTTGCCGCAGAGGTAAAGAGCAAGAAGGAGAAAAACTTAGGGGAGCTTTACGATCAGCTGCTGCCCGAGGATCTTTTGAAGTTCGGGCTCATACCGGAGTTTGTAGGACGCGTGCCTATAGTCGTACCGCTCACGGCTCTCGACGAAAAGGCGCTCGTAAGCATACTCACTCAGCCGAAAAACGCGCTTGTTAAGCAGTATGCAAAGCTGTTGAGCATGGACGGAGTCGAGCTCACATTCGACGACGAGGCGCTTAAAGAGATCGCTCACGAGGCTATGGACAGGAACACCGGAGCAAGAGGTCTGCGTTCCATCGTCGAGGCCGTTATGACGGACGTTATGTACGATATCCCCTCGAGGAAAGACATCGCAGAGTGCATAATAACAAAGGACGTCATAAGGAACAAAAAGAAGCCCATACTCGTAAAAGAGCAGGCGGCTCTGCCCGCGTCGGGTGAATAACTTTAAAACAAAATCAATTTTGGGGACGGACAGAAATGCCCGTCCCTTTTCTATGCTCAATATTTGCTAAAATAAAACCTATCTCTATAAAACATAATACTCTGCGGATAGCGAGGTATTATATTTATGACTGAGCTTTTAATGCTGACGCAAATTGCGTTCATAGTTATTATGGCAATGTATCTTATAGGCACACGCAAGGGCGAAAAGGACAAGAAGTCCGCTATGGAGAGCAGTGCGCGCGCGCAGAGCGTGAAGCTTACGCGCATGAGACAGATAAGCCTCACAGAGCCTCTGACCGAAAAGACGCGCCCAAAGAAGATGTCCGATGTCATTGGTCAGGACGACGGCATACGCGCGCTCTGCGCGGCTCTGTGCGGAAAAAATCCGCAGCACATAATCATATACGGCCCTCCGGGAGTGGGGAAGACCTGTGCGGCACGCCTCGCGCTCGAGCAGGCAAAGCTGAGCAACGGCACGCCGTTTCTTTCGGACGCGAAATTCATAGAAATAGACGCCACAGCGATACGCTTTGACGAGAGAGCAATAGCAGACCCTCTCATAGGTTCTGTGCACGATCCTATATATCAGGGCGCGGGCTGCTACGGACAGGCTGGCGTTCCGCAGCCCAAGGCGGGCGCTGTGACAAAGGCGCACGGAGGAGTGTTGTTTTTGGACGAGATAGGGGAGCTGCATCCGGTTCAGCTCAACAAGCTCCTTAAGGTCATGGAGGACAGACGGGTCTTCTTTGAAAGCGCGTATTATGTAGAGGGTGACGCGTCTACTCCGCAGTATATCCACGACGTTTTCAGGGACGGCTTTCCCGCCGATTTCCGACTCATCGGAGCCACGACGCGCAGACCCGAGGAGATATCGCCCGCAATACGCTCCCGCTGTATCGAGGTGTTTTTCAGACCGTTATACGAGGATGAGCTCGTGAGGATAGCAAAAAACGCTATGCTCGCAGGCGGCGTCGGGTCTGAGCCGGGAGCAGCCGAGCTGGCCGCGTCATATTCCTCGAGCGGCAGAGACGCCGTGAATATCGTACAGCTCGCTTGCGGAGTCGTGCTGTCCTCGGAGCGTCATACAATTACCTGCGAGGATATAGAGTGGATAGCGCGTGCGGGGCGCTATGCCCGGCACAGCTTCTCAAGGGAGCTTACAGGAGAAAAGAACTGTATAATAAACGCCATGGGCGTATCGGGAGACATGAGAGGGTTTGTATTTGAGATAGAGTGCTGTATTGCCAAGGCCGAAAACGGCAGGGGCGTCGTATCGGTATCCGGCTTTGCAGAGAGAGAGGAGCTTAAGACCGAGCAGCGGTCCTATTATAAGAAAAGCTCGGCGGTCTGCTCCGTGGAAAATGTGCTCTCGGTGCTAAAGAGGCTATACGGGCTCGATACATCCGGATGCAGCATAAACATTAACGCAGTGGGCGCGCCTATGGTGGAGGGTCCCTCCGCCGGGTTGGCGTTGGCTGTGCTCATATATTCGGCTTTTACGGGAAAGCCCATACCGTCGGATACCGCGTTTACCGGGGAAATGGGGTTGAACGGAGATATTCGCCCTGTAGGGGGTGTACGGGAGAAAACCGAGGCAGCCGCACACACCGGCATCAATACCGTATTCATGCCCGCGGGAAACGCGGGAGAAGAGGACGCGGCAGTAAAATGCGTTATACATGTTTCCAGGCTCGACGAAGCCTTGGAGGCCGTTTTCGGCCGTCAGTCAAATAACAATATTGAGGTTTGTGAAATGCTGACCGCCTCCGGAGCGTGAGATGATTTCTATCGGACAGTTTCAGGGACAGACAATATAAAAACTGTCTCACTGTGCAGAAATTATGTTATAATGACAGCATCAGAATGATTGGCGGTGAATGATATGAACGACGCGAGACGCAAAGAGATAAAGCAGATAATGGAAAGCCTTAGCAGCGCGAAAGCTGCGATCGAAGACATATTGAGCGAGGAAGAGGATCAACGCGACAATATGTCGGAGGAAATGCAGGATTCCGTTGAATACGAGGCATCTGACGAAGCCTGCGATAATCTTGAATATGCGATAGATGATTTAGAACAGGTGTTAAGCAGCCTCGAGGAAGCGTCTGTGTAAGAAAACGAGTCGGCAGCAGCTAAGAGATACCAGAACACATTACGGTACCGCCCGGCACGTGGCGGTCATTTTCGGTTGCTTTGACGTTCGGCGATGCGTTTTGCCGCTATAAAGAGCGCTGAACCGATGACCACTGCGGCAAGGCTGATATACTGCGATACGGAGAGCCCGAGCACGGGTCCACGGTCGTCAGCGCGGAAGAATTCTATTATAAAACGCAGAACGCCATAACCTATGAGATATGCCGAAAAGACGCGTCCGGACAAGGGCTTGCGCGATGCATATATCAAAAGCACTGCAAAGAGCAAAAGACACGCCCCTGCCTCTATGAGCTGTGTAGGCACGAGACTTACTCCGAGGGGAGCGATGCACCTTGGATCGCTGAACACGACGCCCAAAGCAGAGGTGGTCTCGCACCCGTAGCAGCAGCCCGCACAATAACAGCCCAAACGTCCCACGGCCTGCGCTATGGGTACAGATGCGGCTATAAGGTCAAAGTACCTGAGCAACGGCAGGCGATATGCCTTAAGATATATCGTAAGCGCAGCTAATGCGCCTATAAACGCCCCGTAATAGGTAAAGCCGCTCAATAAATAAGCGACAATCATCGAGGGCGTTTCTATTATTTTCGGAAGCATGGTCAGCAGGAACATTATCTTTCCTCCGGCCACCGCGCCAACGCAGGACAGCAGCCCGCAGTTGAAGGCGTCCTGTCTTACGAGCCCGGACGACCTTGCACGAAAGGACGCGGCCGCCACGGCTATTGCAAAGGCGACGATAACAATAAGTGGATATGTATATACTTCTTTTCCGAAAATATCAATGTAGGGAAGCATGGGCGAATAATATCCTTAATATACAGCAGGGCGCAAGCGCGATCCGCGCATATGCGCCCCTTTTAGTCTCAGAAACAGTCAGCGGGTAAAAATCAGTTAAAGTTTGCCAGCTCGTCGGATATCTGATCGGCCAGATCGCTCATGGCTAAGCTGTTTGCATTGGCCGCTGCAACGGAGCATGCGCATGCTATAGTAACGATAAGCATTATGACGCCCGCGACGATGCCGACGATGCCCAGAATAAGTCCGACCTTGACCATAGTTCTTTGTCCGGGCGTAAGCGAGCGCTTGCTGGTAATAGTATAGAAAACGATAGCGGCAATTCCGAACGCAATGCCGACTACTGACGCGTATCCCCACCATGCGCTTACTATCGAAGCGCCGCCCAGGGCGATCGTTACGATCGAGAAAATCAAACTTTTCTTGTCCATGCTATCCTCCTTAAAATGAGCTTTGTAAGCTCTTGTGATATATTAATGATATCAGGTAATACTTACAATTTCAATAATGAATTATACGGTCTGTAATTAGTATAACAAACAGTATTTCTGAATATGTATGATATAAAGTTCGGTTGGCACAGGATGGTCTATCTCACACCGCATTGATAAGCCCGTTTATAATACATACCAAAAACATGGATATCCCTAAAACCATGAATATTGCGCTTAGCAGGCCGTCCTTCTTTTTAACACCGGTAAGCCTTGCGGAATTTTGTTTTTCGCGGACGGCCCTTTTCCTGGATTCCTCTGCCTTCATATAGGAGTAATTAGATTCTCTGCCGTTATACATGACCTTTATCATGGGCGCGCTGCCGCATATAGGGCATTCCTCGTCCAACGCGTCGCGGTAATTCCTGCATACGGGGCATTTTATGCTCTTAGAGTATTCCACACCCTGTCTTTTGCAGGCGGTATAGTAAAAGATGTCTCGCTCGTTCTTCTCGTAGAAGCTTGCAAGGATGTCCTTATCCGCATCAAACGCAGTGCTCGGACGGCCGCCTCTTCTCATGACCTCTCGCGCGATCGCCTCGTTCACAAATCCGATCCTTGCCGAGGGGACCGCTTCCATAAATTCAATGTATTCGCGCGGGTATAACGATCTGTCCAGACGCTGCCAGTTCTTTTCGTATATCTCCTTTAGTCTTCTTTCTAACGCGGGATCGATGCGCGTTCCCACAGACTGGCGCGCTCCGAAGCCTTCACCTATATGATAAGCGCCCTTCACGTTTATGGCGTCTGCGTTTGTCATAGTTTTTTCCTCCTTTTAAAGCTCGTTTCTTTATTTCATGCCTTAATGATACAATTTACATAGTACAATAAACCGGACAATCAAAGATTTGTGCTATCACTTTTCAAGCTGTCAAATTATAAAATTAGAAAGCAAAATTACCAGCGTATGTTTTGATTTTCGGGGCAAATTAATAGCACGCGAAAGTACTTCGCGGCGTGTATGCGCTAAGAACAAAAGGAGGTGAAAACTTAATGTCAACAGTTCCCGAAGCAAAGGCGTATCTTGAAAGGCTGAAATACGAGGTCGCGAGCGAGCAGGGCGTAAACCTTAAGCAGGGCTATAACGGCGATCTTACATCCAAGCAGAACGGCACCGTGGGCGGCTATATGGTCAAGAAGATGATCGAGCAGGCTCAGGGCCTTCGCTAAACAGCCGAACGGAAAAACTTGAAAGAAGGAGGTCAGTCAAAAGGTGGATAAGACCAAGCAGAATACTTCTCAGGCAAAAGAGAAAATGAATTCCATGAAGAACGAGGTCGCAGGTCAGCTGGGCATAAATCTCAAGCAGGGCTATAACGGAGATCTCACTTCGCGCGAAGCGGGCTACATCGGCGGTTATATGGTCAAGAAAATGATCGAGGACGTCGAAAAACAGCATTCCGGCAGATAAAGAATAGGATCGGCAGCGGCGCGAAGGCCTTGTGCTTTCGCGTCTTTGCTATATCCGTCGGCAGTTTTCGACGGCGTTTACATACCTGACTAATGCGGCGATACGGGCGCAGGTCATGTTTTTATTGAAATACGGGCAGCTGCGAGTATATAATGAGTTAAACTTATAAGAGAGGTCACAACATGAAAAAGCTTGCACTTATACTTGCTCTTTTGACGCTGTTTTCCTTCGCAGGCTGCGCAAAGCCGCAGACCGATTCGGAGCTTCTTTCGGGAACTTACAATATCGAGATAGTCATTAAAGACTTCGGCACGGTAAAAGCCGAGCTCTATGCCGACGCCGCGCCGGTAACTGTGACTAATTTCGTCTCGCTCGTCAAGGACGGTTTTTTTGACGGCCTAACCTTCCACAGAGTTATGTCCGGCTTTATGATACAGGGCGGAGATCCCGAAGGCACCGGACAGGGCGGCCTTGATACGAAGATAAAGGGCGAGTTCAAAAGCAACGGAGTAGAAAACAGTCTTTCGCATGTGAGGGG
>CAYVOZ010000172.1:0-5877 GCA_964453325.1 uncultured Christensenellaceae bacterium
CACTGCCAGATTCTTCTTTTATTTTGCGAAATGCTGTTTCACACTTATCGATATATGTTTGCACCCCCTTATACAATTTGCACCCCCTAAACTCAAGGGGGTGCATTTCTATCAAAATAAGCGTTCTTTGCCAGCGGCGAGTCGCCGCGGACAATATCGCAATTCACTTTTGTGGGTTGCGATATTTTTCTGCCCGAGAGCGTGCATCGCTTTTGGCAACGTTAGAAAAATGAGAGAAACGCCTGTTTCAGGCGGTTTTTTCGTGGAATGAGTAAGCTCTTTCATTTATATGCGACAGGGATAAACGCTTTTAAACATATCGATTTTGCTATGAGCCTTTATCCAGATAAGTCAAAACCGCGTTGCGAAGATCGTTGGGAACACCGTAATAAGCCTCTGCAATACTTCCGGCAATGGCAGCTATGGTGTCGCTGTCGCCGCCTATTGAAACGGCATTTCGTATTGCGTCTTCAAACGATGTTGATTCCAAAATTGCTTCGATAGCCTGCGGTAACATCAAATTCATATGTGTCGCGTATGTTGTGAAACGTACAAAAACGTTCTGCGGTCAATCAATGCTGACCATAGTAAGGTCAGAAATGCTTTACTTAAGCTTTCGGGAGATACTATCAGATGCGGTGACGGAGTTATTTTCTTATTACTGATGAACGCAGAAATGAGGGGAGTTAAAACGATTTAATACCGATAAATGCGCACACCGAAATGATTAAAACATGCGCACCTCGCGCTATGTAAACATATGTTGACACGGGTTTCCTGATTCGGAGATTGAAATGGCAACGTACAAATAGTAGTATTCTTGTGAGTGCGGAGGCTATCTATGGAGTTTAAGGACAAATTGCTGGAACTGAGAAAGAAGCACGGTATGACGCAGAACGAAATGGCCGAAGCGCTGTTCGTCAGCCGTCAGACTTTGTATAAATGGGAAACGGGCAGGGTCCGGCCGGATATCGATAGGCTGAAACAGATATGCTTGCTGTTTCATGTTTCTTCCGACGAATTACTGGACATAAGCATTTGCCATGATATTAATGAAAGCGCCGGTATATCCACAAACAGCGGCAGTTCCGCGGAAGATACTGACAGTGTAGAAAACGAGAACCGAAAGATCAAGCATATTATTCCGGTGCTGAGCCTTGCGGCCGTTATTATTCTTATAGGCATAATGATCGTTTTCTCCATGCGTCAGCCGCAAGAGGTAAAGCAGGCGTCAGAGCTTGGAATAGTGCCGGAAGGAATGGAAAATGGGCTGACCCGGACCGTGACAGAAAGAGAGATGCTGACTCTTTTATCCAACGTATGCGAGAAAGAGACCGGAAGCGCAGCTCCCGCTATGGCAAAAGCAGCTGAATCTGCAACCAATGAACAAATGACCAGAGAGAAGGCAGCGTACTGGCTGTATTGCACCCATATCTGGACTAAGCTCGATCCCGATATCGATCTTTCCGCCGAAGAAGATACACCTATTATTTCACAGAGAAATGTCTATGAGGATCTGAATGCGATAAGCCGTACTGCAGTTGACGGCCTGGAAATGCCGTGGGAACGGAGCTTGTGCCGTGAGCTTGCAGAGACGGATGCCTTGTTTGCACAGTACGACGGCACGGCGGAAACGAACGTGAAGATCAATGCCGTTCTATACGGTCCGTATTATACGTCCGTCACGTTCTGCCTTGCGCAGAGAAGCTTCATAAATGAAAAACAACTAATGGACTGCGCCGGTGAAAGCTTCCGCCCAAAGGATAAGATCACGCGGGAGGAAGCGATCGCTGCGGCTTATCGTCTTTACGGCTCGTGGTGATGAGCAGTCCGGTAAAAAGTCTATTGAAAGAGGATCGAAATGAAACGTATATTTGTTCTTGTATTGGCGGCTATGTTGGTTCTTGTTTTTTCAGCCTGCGCCGCGCCTGCGACTTTTGAAGCTCCGGAGGCTGCGGATAAGCCTGCGGCAACAGACGCTCCGGTCGCAAAGCCCGATGCTCCGGCGGCTGTCTCCTTCGGCGATGCGGAGCTCGACCGCGCTTATGGCTGCGGCATTTTTCCGCAGCGGTTTTTTGACGGACTATCCGCAGAGATCACCTATGCGGATTACAACGAGCTGATGCATTGCGTCCTCGCTGCGCTTCCCGATGCGGATATGGAGCTGTACGGAGAGTATATGGGCAAAATGGCGGAGCTTTCCGAGCCCATGCTCTGCTCGGATACGCTGCTGGACAACTATATTGCCGCGCTTGCCGCCGGTGACGCGTCGATCGACTTTACAGACAACTTCAATAAGGTCAACACAGAAAAGCTGGCGAGTATGGACAAATGGTACTTTTCCAGCTATGCATGGAACGATTATCCCATCGGCGACGAATACGAAAATCAGGACATCTACGTGCGCGACGGCGATACGCGATACAACTGGGGTTTTACCAATAACGCCCGCATTTTCAATATGCTCCGCTGCTCGCCCTGCACCGGGAATACGATATACTTTCAGGACTGGACGGAGGACGGGAGCGACTTTGCGGACGTCGCAACGGCAGAATACGCTCTCCGCATGGCGAACAGGCTCTACGAGGCGCTGTATTATGCAGCGAACCCGCAAACCATCGATAAAGCTACGCAATACCCGGAGCTTCAGGCAGAGATCGATGCGCGACGGGAAGCCATCCTGAACTCAGAAACGGACGTGAGCTATACCGGCACGGCCTACTATGTCGCCGCGAACGGAAACGATGAAAACGACGGACTGAGCGAAAGTACGCCTTGGGCGACGCTTTCCCGCGTCAACAGTGCGGAGCTCAACAGCGGAGACGCGGTATTCTTCCGCCGGGGCGACACCTTCTACGGCTGTATTCATGGGCAGGAGGGCGTGACCTACTCCGCCTATGGCGAGGGCGCAAAGCCCATAATCTCACAGGCGGTCGACCGTACGCTTGCGGACGCGGGACGCTGGGAGCTGTTTTATGAGGGAGCTTCCGGCGAAAAGATATGGGTCGCTCGGGACGTGAAGCAAGCCGTTGGCAATATGATATTCAACGGAGGCGAGAGCTATGCCGTCAAGGACTGTGCGCGCTGCATCGGCGGCGCATACTATACGATGGCGGATGAAACGATACCCTACGACGTTACCGCTGCGCTCTCGGATGATCTTACCTTCTTCTTCGACGGAGATAACCGCGGGTATGAGACGGAGCGCCTGGAAGAAAACGGCGAGCCGGTGGGCGATCTCTATCTCCGCTGCGACGCGGGCGACCCTACGGAGATCTATGAGCGCATCGATTGCAGCGCCATTTGCTCCAGTGTCTATTCCGCGCCCTTTAACGTGTTTGACAACATTTCTTTCCGGTTTGGCACCACTGTGGTCTGCTACCCATATACAGACGTTACCTTCCAAAACTGCGAGGGCTGCTATTTCGGCGGCAGCATCGGCTGGTACGACGACGAGGGCTTTGTGGGCGCGGGCTTCCCGGTGATGTGCGGCGATACCTTCAGCATGGGCGGCGTGAACAATACGCTTATCAACTGTTATGCCCATGATACTCTTGATGGCGGCATTCACATCGAGTACGACCCGACCTATGACAGGATCTATGACAATATCACTGCAACCGGCTGCCTTGTGGAGCGCTGCGGCACGAGCTGCTCGGTAGTCAACTTCGGCGCGGAGCAAACCAAAGGCACTGTGATGACCAACGTGACCATCAAGGACAACTATTTCTGCGATACCGCCCAGCCCGGCTGGGGTATTGCCACACGGCAGCGCCACAGCGCGGCGCCTTGCTTTAACCACTGCTTTACTTTGTCCGGCGCATTGACTGAAAACACCGTGGTCGAGGATAACGTATTCTGCGGCTGTTATGGCGACGCGCTTTTGTACAGCAACGCAACGGAAGAGGCTTACAAGCCTCGCTTCGCCGGCAACACCTTTGTGGGTAACCCGGGTGAGATAGTGTTTTTCGCCTATGACGAGTCGGGATATATGAAGGCGGTCGGAGCCGGTGAGGCAGCAGAGTCGCTATGGATACAGGAGTGAGAGGCAAAGCGCAGTAACGCTGAAATACGGGAGAACCGTTCGCCCTGCGTTCCCGTATTGCGCGGACGGTATATGGCGGGTAGAAGCCCCTGCGTGCGTTCGCCGTGAGGCGTAATAAGCGAGACAACGCAGGCAAGGCTTTGCTCCTGCGTACAGAGACGATATAGACAAGCTATGTATAATACAGGCATATTGCAGATCGTTATGCATGCGGACTTCTGCCGGCTATATACTCCCTCATGCTTATCGGCGGCAGGCAGCGGCTGTCGCGGCAGACATATACGGCGGTCTGTCCGTCAAGCAGCCGGTATTCATCCGATGGTTCAAGCACGCGAACGACGGCTCCGGGTGCCGCACAGAATACGAGCCCGGCGAGTTCGTCGGTTCCGTTACGGACGACGGTAACAGTCTCGGGCGGGTCGAGCAGGTCGGAGAGCGCTATCAGAAACATAGCGTGACCGGAGGGCAGGGAGGCTGACTCGCCGGACAGGAACGCAAGCTGCTTATCGAGAAGCTCATCCGGGACTGCGTCGGGCCAAAGTGCGCGCAGACGAACGAGTACGTATGACATAAGACCGTTGCCGCTCGGCATTGCGCCGTCGTAGCTCTCCTTTATGCTGAATATGAGCGCTTCGTTTTCTTTACCGGAAAGCGTAAAGCCTCCGCTCCCGGTATCGAAGAAATCCGATGCGGCCTTCGCCGATAATTGCCCGGCGCGCGACAGATAACCCGACTCGAGCGTAACATCGTAAAGCGCGAGAAGCGCGAAGCAATACGCGGCGTAATCGTCGAGAAAGCCCTTGGTCTTGCGGCTGCCGCTGCGATAGCTCACATAAAGCGTATCCTTATCGGTCAGCTTTTCCTCGATGAATTGCTGTGCGCGCTGTGCCGATTCGAGATAGGACGCGTTTGCCGTGGCTCTGTACAGGCTGCACAGAGCGGCGATCATAAGCGAATTCCACACGGTCAGTATCTTATCGTCCGTGTGCAGCACTTCACGCTTTTTCAGATAAGCGCGGAGCTTCATGACAGAAGCCTCCGCCTGCCCGAACGGCTCGTCCGAGCCTAATAGATTCGGAATGCTCTTTCCCTCAAAATTGCCCGCGGCGGTAATGCCGTATCGGCGGCAAAACGCGCTGCCTTCTTCCTCTCCGAGTACGGAGATAACTTCGTCGGGCGTGAGGACATAGTATTTGCCCTCCTCGCCGCTGCTGTCCGCATCCTGCGCGCTGAAGAACGCGCCGGAGCTGTGGCGCATTTCGCGGAGCTCATAGTCCGCGGTCTTCTCCGCGACGTCGAGGTAAAACGCGTCATGCGTGAGCTCAAAAGCCCGGCAATAGGCGAGTATCAGAAGCGCGTTGTCATAGAGCATCTTTTCAAAGTGCGGCACGAGAAAACGCCGGTCGGTGGAATACCGGCAAAAGCCATAGCCGATATGATCGAAAAGCCCACCGCGCGCCATCTGAGTGAGAGTCTGTTCTGCCATGCGCAGCGCGTCCTTATCCCCGCGCTTTTGATATTGCTGCAACAGAAACAGTATATTGTGTGCCGAGGGAAACTTCGGCGCATGCCCGAAGCCGCCGAATTTTTCGTCAAAGCCTGCCTTATATTGCTCAAGCGCCCGACTAAGCAGCGCTTCATCCGGCGAAGCCGCGACAGGGACGGTCTCGGACGCCCGCTTTATTATGCTCTGTGCCGATGAAAGCAGCCGTTTTCGGTCGCTCTGCCATGCGTCGCGGATGGCGAGCAGCAGCTCATAAAAGCCGACTGTTCCGTAACGCGCTTTCTTCGGAAAATATGTGCCTGCAAAGAACGGCTCCCGATCGGCGGTG
>CAYVOZ010000173.1:0-308 GCA_964453325.1 uncultured Christensenellaceae bacterium
CTTTGTGGAGACCGCATACTGCCTTTCCGACGGGCAGTGCAGGAACAAAACTCCGTCGTCGGAGTATCCGTTATAATCGTAGAAATCGTCCGCGTACTCCTCCCCGGTCTTGCCCTCAAGGCTTTCGACTGTAAGAATGACTACGTCCATGCCGTACGTATCGCGCAGGCTCGCGACCTCTGCGTCAAGCTCGGACTCCTGCTCGGGCGTCATCGTGTCCGCATAGTCGAGCACATAGCTGCTTTCGGCAAACGCAGTCGACGCGCAGAAGAGTATGAGCGTTGCTGTGAGTATCGTTAAATACATTA
>CAYVOZ010000173.1:318-5864 GCA_964453325.1 uncultured Christensenellaceae bacterium
GCTTTTTTCATTTTTCCGCCCCCTTCACAGCACGAGGAATATAACGAGCTGCGCCAAAGCCATAAGCGCTCCCGCCACCCCTAAAAGCCATCCCCAATACTTGCCCTTTGACACGGGCAGGTCTCCTATGAGCTTTCCGGTCTGACCGTTCATGGCAAACAGATAGTTTTTGTCGTTATATTTGGTATTGAGCATCCATACCGGCAGCAGCGCATAATGTATATCGCCGTTTTTCACGTTTACCTTGCCGGAGCGCTCGCTCACCGTTACATAGCCCGATACAGTACTGTTTATGGCGGCGGTCATGCTCGCCTTTATGCGTTCAGCCGCGCGAGGCTTGCTCTTTTCGGAATCCACGTCGTATCTGTCCGCATAAAACCCCGACAGGTACGCGGTCGAGAAAGGCACTGCCTCGCCGAAATCGAACGGCTCTATGGCGTCCATCATTTCGTCCTGCATCTTCTCCGAGCCGTCTACGGGCACCTTTTCAAAGCTCATGCTGCCCTCTCTCGTGAGCAGATAGTGGTCTGTCTTGGTATAGTTGTTGACCGTGTCGCTCCACATCGTCGTGCGCGTGGCGTCATAGGTCATATGCGCATCAGCATCGCAGCCGAATAGCCAGAACGGAACGTATATCCCGGTGAGCTTATCTATCTGATTTTCGTCCTTAAAGGTTTTCGGAAGCAGCGGCTTTTTATTATAGAACTGCTTCAACGCCGCCTTTGCGTCCTCCTTATTGAGCTTGAAGGGTATCACATAATCCGGATAAAGCATGCCCTCCAGCTGGTGCGCAAGTATGGTCTCGTTGCCGCAGTATACGCAGTGGGTAGCCATCGTGTTCTCGTCGCCGACTATCTCCGCTCCGCATGAGGGGCAGGTATATACGCGCATATTCCCCGTGGCTGCCTCGTCTGCGGTGTGTTCGTTATATGCGGTCCAATGCACGTCCGACGGCTTCTGCTCCTCCTTGAGCGCGGCGTCGTACTGCTGAACCTGTTCCACGGTGAACGTGTTGCCGCACGAATTGCATACCATCTGCTGTGTTTCGCCCGAAAACACGAGCGGCGCAGTGCAGCACGGACATTTATAGCTTATAACATCCATTATTCTTTTCCTTTCGCTTCATGTTACACGACACTAATTATTGTACTTTTTAATTGTATCATAATTTGTTTTCATTTCAAGTATCGTTCGCGCAATGAACGGCGAGGAGGCTCCGCATGCTCATCGCTCCGTCTGTGTTTCGTTTATCGCGTCTATGGGTTTCATATTATCCGTATGCAAAATAAAACCGTCACGCATATCCCCGGCAGCCGATCTGCCCGGAAATGCGTGTCCGGTATACATAAACAAAGATGAAAACATGCTAATTCTCCGGGTCGGAGCTTCTATTTGCTTTTCTTCTTGCCACCTCTATCGGCAGCATCGCCGCTCCGCCTATGAAGGCGTATACGGCTATCGTGAGCATGCCGTATACCATGCCGAAGGACGCTGCCTTTGCGGTGAGCGGCGCAGTTATCATGCTGCTCAGAAAGAGTGTCACGGCAACGATAGACGTCGGTATCAGTGAGCCTTGACTCGTCCATTTACACCCGAGCGAATAAAGCTGCGGTATGCTTGCGCCGGAGAAGATACCGCACAGCACGACGCATATCAGCATTATCACCGGGCTTTCTGTTAGCAGTCCGAGCGCAAACAGCGCCGCAGACAAAAGGCACCCTGCCGAAAATACCGTCTCTGTCGAAAGCCTGAGCCTCGGTACAGCGAGTCGGGCAACAGTATTGCCTACCCAGAAGAGCGAAAGCGTCAGCGCGCCGAGCTCCTCCGCCCCAAGCTCTATATTCGTATATCGGGCTATCCAGATATTCACTCCGTTTTGAAAGGCCATATACCCGAACGCCGCGACGAGCAGCAATATACATCGTCTGTCGCCTAAAAAGCTCTTTATGCCCGAAAACGTCACTTTTTCCTGTTTCTCGTTAAGCTGTAAAAGCATCGGTTTTGAGAATTTCAGTGCCACGGCGTAATAGCCCAGTATTATCAGCACCGCCCCGCTTACGCATATGCATACTATATTCCATTCCAGGCCCGCGCCGGTAAGCAAAAACTGCAAAAGAAGAGGACCCGCAAGTCCTCCCAGCCCGAACGCCGCATGCAGCAGACCCATGGCAACGGGGCCGGAGCCGAAAAGCTCCGACGTCAGCGAGGAGTTTACATTAGACAGTCCTGCATACCCCACGCCGAACAGCGCGTATATCATCAGCAATACAAAAAAGGCGGGCTTTGCGCCCAAAAGCAGCATGGATACCATGCAGGCCGAGACCAGTATCAAAACAAGGTCGTGCCTTCTGACCCTCCCCGCCAGCACGAGTATGACAACGCATATCAATACGCAGCCTATGCTTTGAGCTGTGCTTATCAGTCCCTGGCTCGCGGACCTCAGACCGTAAAAATCGATATAGCTCGATAAAAGAACGCCCTGTGCCGAGCCGGCAAAATTTACCGCAAACATCGTGAGACAGAGCGCAGAAAAGTAAAACGACCGTTTGCTGTTCATATGCATTCGGGGATCACATCCTCATAGCCTTTCTGACATGATACTCGAGAGAGCCCGTTATATGCGCTTTTACGAGTCTGAGCGTATCCTCTCTGTCGCCCGATTCTATCGCCTCTATTATGGCAAGATGGTCTCTGTAGGACATGGTGCATCTGTCCCTGTCAGTCGCCGTCAGGTTGAGTATCCTTCTTATCTGATCGGATATCGTGGCAAGTATGCGTTCCAGTCTCTTATTTCCCGTATTCGTAAAATATATCTCGTGGAATCTGCTGTCGGCTTTTACGAATGATGCAAAGTCCTCCGCGTCGTAGAAACTCTTCATATCCTCCACGGTCCTGCGCATCTCGCATACCGCCGGGGCGTCGTTTCTTCTTAAGAAAAGCTCCATTGCCAATACATCGAGCGCGCTTCTGAGCTCGAATATTTCAACAAAATCCTCTATCTGTATCTTGGATACGACGGTACCCCTGCCCGGATAATTGACTGCAAAGTTATCGTTTACAAGCTCCTGCAGCGCGCTGCGTACGGGCGTGCGCGACAGCTCAAGCATCTCGCAGAGCTGTCTCTCCACAAGGTTTGTATCCGCCGGAAGCTTGTTGGTTATTATCATTTCCTTGAGTGTATTGTATGCATACACGTGTTTATTCAATTTGTCAGCGTTATCGGTATATGTCAAGTGTCCGACCTCATCGTTTTTTTTGATAATACATTAAAGCGACAGGATTATCAAACATTATTTCCTTTAATTTCATTTTCGGGCTCACGGCGCAGTGTGCACCGCCTTTCGTTTACAGCTCAAGCTTGTGTATCCTGTTTAAGTGGTAATCCCTGGCTTTTAAAAGATGCTCGACCAATCTGTCGCAGGCCTCCTCTGCCGAACCGTTATCGACTGCGTCTATAATGTGCGCGTGCTCAACATAGGTCATGGAGGTACGCTCAATATCGTTTACCGTATAATTAAGGAATCTTCTTATCTGATCCCTTAACGACATGAGCATCTTGCTCAGACGCTGGTTGTGCGTGTTCATGTAATAGCAGTCATGAAACGCCATATCGTGCACCATGCATTTATCGTATTCACCGCGTTCGATGTGCTTTTTCATCTCCGTAGTATGAAAATGCATGCTCTCGAGTATCGCAGGCTTTCTTTCTGTCAGTATCTCTTTAAAGGCGAGTCTGTCAAGGACTGTTCTTATCTGATATATCTCCACCACATCTTCTATGGACACGGCAGAAACGACCATGCCTCTGCCTGGATAGTTCACTATCAGTCCTTCTATACAAAGCTCACTGAGCGCCGCTCTTACGGGAGTGCGGGACAAGCCTATCGCGTCGGACAGCTTGCGTTCGACAACAAACTGATCCTCGGGAAGCGCTCCCGACAGTATCATTTCCTTGATCGCTTTATATGCCTTGAGCTGCTTGTTTTCTGTCTCTTCACCAACGATCGTATCCGATCCGGTATTCTTCATTGCCATCCGCCAATTCTCATTTCGGTTTATACTTCGTTCTCTCAGAACGTCTTTCGTTCTCCGCCGTCTGCGCTTTACTCATGTGTCTCAAAGCGCGTTTCGTATCGATCTTCATGCTGAGTTATTATTAAGTTCAGTGCGTGTCCCCCTTGTCTTTCCTTGGTATACCACAAGTATATCTTTTAGAACATTTCATGTCAACATCTTTTTATGTCTAAAAAACAATATAAAACATAACGCCGGTCAAGGCTCTGTATTCAGAATAACCGTCAGTTGATAATCAGCTGTGGGATAGTGCAACAGTGAGAATGCTCACGGTCATGCGGCGCATTCGGAATGCCGAAACGCGCCGCTCCGACCGTGATGTTATGCCGTGATCAATGCCGTACCGCCTACTCCGTCATGCAGGTTATGCCGAGTCTGCTCATCACTATTTCTTCCGATCCGGTATTTCCGATAAATATTTCTATGCCGGAAATACCGTCGCCGGCGTCGATGTAAAAGACCGCGCCGTCGGTCGAGACAGAAAGATCGTACATATTTATATCATGCCGTCCGTCGCCGTCGATATAATAGCAGCCGAGCGCTGCCGTCATAAGTCCGGTACCGGAAATATCGACTCTGTAAAGTCCGGACGTCAAGGTATAATACGGGCCGTAGGAAGAACCGCCCGGGCTTATGCGTCTCGTTCCGTCAGAGTCGTCGCAGCCTGTGCCGCAGCCCATCGAAGTAAAATCGTCTATAGTATAGCTTTGACCGGGCGCGAGCTCCGCAATGCCGTCGATCGGATCCGTGAGGCCGATATAAAAGCCGTCCGCACGGTAATAGTGCAGCTTCTGCGCAGGCTCTGCGGCTGGGCTTCCCGCGGCAAACAGATATATACCGTCCCCGCCGGGCTGCGAAAGCTCAAGAGCGGCGTCCTTTTCCTGTTCTATACCGCTAAGGCGAGCATAATGGAAGCTGTTTAGCTTTTTGCCGTAAGACAGTGCATAATCTCCCAACGCATAAACATCGTTAAGCGCCTTCAGATCGGTATCGAGAGAGCTATAATAGCGCGACGTGGAAAACCATATCTTATCAAGCTCGTTGTCCTCGCCTATGGCTTTCCATATATCGCTCCCGAGCGGAGTCGTCCACTCCGTTTTCTGCGAATACGAAGCATGCGCGTCCTTGAGCATAGGCGATACGTCATACGCCTGCAAAAGCGCGGCAGCGGCGACGATTATCGCGAACGTCCTTTTATTGAAATACCCTGCTGCGCCGCAGACCGAATACAGCATGAGTATATACACCGCGGGCCATATCATTCTGCCCGTTACTCTGAACACGCTCCAGCACTTCATAACTATGTCCGGCAGCTTCAATCGATAAAGCTCTGCTTCTCCTGCCGTCGCGACAGGCGAGAGCGCGGCGAATACGCACACAACAAACACCGCCGCAAAGGCGTAGAAGGCCTTGTTCTCCTTAAAAGCTTTCTTGTTGAGAGTCTTTTTCCGTATCGCACGTATCAGCAGCGA
>CAYVOZ010000174.1:0-5711 GCA_964453325.1 uncultured Christensenellaceae bacterium
TGAGGCGCGGTGGATTCAAAATAGAACGAGCTGCCCTTTTTTATCCTGCTGCGCATTCCTCCAAGCACGAGTACGCCCGCGCCCGAGAGCACATATCCGAATTCCTCCCCGTGGTGAGGGTCGTCCGGCTCCGTCGAGGCGCCCGGTGACAGCGTAAGCATTATGGGCTCGAGCTCGTTTTTCTGCGCGTTCGGTATGAGCCAAAGTATGCTCTTTTCGGCGTCCGCCTTCTCGAACATATCCTCGGGCGTAAAGGCAATCTTCTCATGCTCCTTCTCCGAGAAAAACTCTCCCGGTGTCGTGCCGAGGCATTCGAGTATATCCGCCAGCGTGGATATCGACGGCGAAGCGAGGTCTCTTTCGAGCTGAGAGATAAAGCCCTTTGAAAGCTCGGCTCTGTCCGCAAGCTCCTCCTGCGTGAGGCCGTATTTAAGTCTCAGCCGTTTTATCTTTTCGCCTATCTCCATACGAGCTCTCCCTCCGTCCTGTAATACGAAACTTTTTGTTTAGCATTGCTAAACCGGACGGTATTCATTAAATCAAAAACCTTTTTGTTTGTCAACAATTATTTCGCCAAAAAACGCACTTTTTTCTGCATTGCCGTTTGCTTTTGCAAATGCCTTCAAACAGTGCTTTTTTTGCGATCTGTTTTGTTCGCGGCACACGCGGCGTCAAACCTGCGGTTTAGAAATGCTAACCTGCTTTTGCCGACCGGCCGACCATATCTCCAGGCATGCCGCAAATATACATTTAAATTTGCTTAAATACTCGCACAGCGGAGAAAATGATGTTATAATTGATAAAATTATATTGAGGTGGAATTGCGATGCCATACATTTTTGATGAACCTTCAAGGACCTTCGGAGAATATTTGCTTATACCGAACTACAGCTCCGCGGAGTGCACGCCCGCAAACGTGAGTCTGCGCACACCGCTCGTAAAATACAAAAAGGGCGAGGAATGCCCGCTATGTCTCAATATCCCCATGGTTTCCGCCATTATGCAGTCCGTTTCCGGCGAGAAAATGGCCATTGCGCTGGCGCGCGAGGGCGGTATGTCGTTTTTATACGGCTCTCAGTCTATAGAATCTCAGGTCGAGATGCTTAAGAACGTAAAGACCTATAAGGCCGGATTTGTTAAAAGCGACTCCAACTTAAGACCGGACAGCACGCTTTCGGACGTGCTCGAGCTGCGCGAGAGAACGGGTCACTCCACTGTCGCCGTCACCGACGACGGCACCCCCGACGGAAAGCTCGTCGGCATAATAACCGACCGCGACTACCGCATAAGCCGCATGACCATGGATGAGCGCGTGGACAGCTTTATGACGCCGCTCGAAAAGTTAGTCGTAGGCAGAGGCGAGGTCTCCTTAAGTCAGGCCAACGACATAATATGGGAGCATAAGCTCAACGCTCTGCCCATAGTGGACGACGAGGGACGTCTTAAGTCCTTTGTATTCCGCAAGGACTACTCCCTGCACAAGGACAACCCGAACGAGATCACGGACTCGCATAAGCGCTTCCGCGTCGGCGCGGGCATAAACACGCGCGACTTTGAGGAGCGCATACCCGCTCTTATGGACGCGGGCGCGGACGCTCTTTGCATAGACTCGTCAGAGGGCTACTCCGAATGGCAGAAGCGCACGATACAGTATGCGAGAAAGACCTACGGCGACGAGGTCAAGATAGGCGCGGGCAACGTCGTGGACAGAGACGGCTTCTTATTCCTCGCGGAGGCGGGCGCGGACTTTGTAAAGGTCGGCATCGGCGGCGGCTCTATATGCATAACCCGCGAGACAAAGGGCATAGGCCGCGGTCAGGCGACCGCGATGCTCGAGGTATCGCGCGCGCGCGACGAGTATTTTAAAGAGACCGGCGTATATGTGCCTATATGCTCGGACGGCGGCATAGTTCACGACTATCACATCACGCTCGCTCTCGCTATGGGCGCGGATTTCGTGATGCTCGGCAGATACTTTGCCCGCTTTGACGAAAGCCCGTCTCAGCGCGTACACATAAACGGCAACTACTATAAGGAATACTGGGGCGAGGGCTCCAACCGCGCGCGCAACTGGCAGCGCTATGACATGGGCGGCAAAACGCGTCTTTCCTTTGAGGAGGGCGTGGACGCATATGTTCCCTATGCGGGCAAGCTCAAGGACAACCTCGCGCAGACGCTTTCCAAGGTCAGCTCCACAATGTGCAACTGCGGCTCTCTTTCGATACCCGAGCTGCACAGCACAGCGAGGCTTACGCTCGTATCTTCAACGAGCATAGTCGAGGGCGGGTCTCACGACGTCGTTGTAAAATCCAACGATATGAACGTCTGACAAACAGTCCCGACCAAAACTAAATGCAGGAGGTCGTGATGGAAAAGCCAAAGAAGAAGCTCTCTGTCGGCATATTGATAGCTATAGCGGCAGCCGCCGCGGTCGTGATTGGCGCCGCAGCCGGTCTTATCTTCGTTCCCATGCGAACGGAAAAGCTCAACGCGGAGGAATATGCCTATGCGCAGCAGTTAGAGGACAGCGGCGAGCAGCATAAGGCAGCGCTTGTATATGACGATCTCGGAGATTACTCCGACTCGGCCGGGCGCGCCGCGGAATGCCGCTCATATGTCGCTTATACCGAGGCTGAGTCTTTTTACGCCGCGGAGGATTATACCGAGGCACTCGCACGGTTCAGCGAACTGGGCGACTATTCCGACTCGGCGCAAAAGGCAGCCGACTGCAAAAATATAATCGACTACGCCGCCGCCGCGGAGAAATACGCAGCGGGAGACTACGCCGAGGCGGAAAAGCTTTTCGCCTCGCTCGGCAGCTATATGGACTCCGAAGATATGGCCGTCTTAAGCGGAAGATACGAGGAATACACGGCGGCAAAGGCGCTCTATGACGCCGGAGAATCGGACGCGGCAGCAGAGGCGCTAAAGCCGCTTGCCAAAATAATGTTTGCAGATTCATATATAATGTACGACAACTGCATCAGTCAGAGCATATACGAGCAGGCGCTTGAGCTCTATGACAACGAGCTGTATTACTCTGCAAGCGCGCTCTTTAAATCCATACAGACATATAAGGACAGCGAGGAACTGATGTACAGCTGCTCTTTTTCCGAGCCCGAATCCGGAATACTGTATAAAAACAGCGCCTACACGGCAGAAGAGGTCATCGTCAGCTGCAAAAACACCAACCAATCCGCCGGTATAGAGCTGAGAGTATACGACACGGTTAAAAATACAGTCGTGCTCGACGCATATATACACGCGGGGGAAACGCTATCCTTTTCGCTCCCCGCAGGCAGCTTTTCCTTTAAGCTAAGCTACGGCTTTATATGGTACGGCAGAAAAGAGGGCTTCGGCGATGACGGCGATCATAAGCTTTTCCTCCCTGACGGCGCGGATAAAAAGACATTTGTTGCGGGAGACACGCTCGATATAGACGTATCGCTCTATGTTTCGTCCGCAAACACACGCTATATCGATCCGGATGAATTTATGCGAGGTATTGGCGATGAATAACAGATTCTGTCCCAAGTGCGGCACTCCCCTTCCCGAGGGCTCCTTATTCTGCCCCGAGTGCGGTGCTGATCTCCGTCCGTCATTCGAGCCCGCCGCTTTTGAGCCCGGGCAGTCAGCGTCCGCCGATATACCGTCCGATGCAGCCTCCGATACCGGAGCCGCAAGCCCGGCACAGCCGTTCGTAATGACCGAGAAGCGCCGCAGCACGGCCTTAAAGCCTGCTTTGACTGCTGTTTTGTTGGGTTTCGGCGCTCTCATCGTCGCGGCGGGCATAACCATAGGCGCGCTCTTTGTCTTCGCCCCGGAACGGGACGCAGAGGCTATAGCCTCCGCCGCAAAGGAGCCCGAGCTTGCCTCCGCCCCGGTATCTGCTCCTGCGGAGCCGGAGCAGAAAACGAGTATCATAAACGCGGCATATGTCTATATGACGCCTTATACCGGTGCCGAGAAATATGAAGTGGTCGCAAAGAGCTTTCAGTATGCCGCAGAAGCTACCGGCTCGATCGGCACGTATTTCGCACAGGATTATATCGCCGATATGGATGATATATCCAACAGTATAGCGGCAACCGGCGCGGAGGCCGTCGCTATAGTCGCCAGCAGCTACAGAACAGACGAGTTCGTTGAAGGTCGGGTTGCGATCGGATCCGACTCCGGTATCACGCCTTATGTCTATACCCAGCAATTCAGCTCCGAAAGCGACCCGAACGCCAAGCGCGTTTTAAGGAGCGGAGCCGACTCCGCCGCAAGAAGCGCGGTCGAATATATGACGTCCCAAAAGCAGGGCATAAACATCGCCGTCGTGACGGGCTTTGGCTATAACGGCAGCGTATACAGAAGCGATACGCTTTACGGCATAGGTCAGGCGTCCGCCGCATCGACGGATATCGCCGGCATTTACGAGATAGTATTCGATACTGCCGACATGAGCGAAGTCGCGGAAATAGCCGCGCAGCAAGGCTTTGACTATGTCTATATCGCGCCAGGAGCAGATACAGACGACGTGCTTTCAGCTATTGACGAGCTCGGACTAAAAGAAATGCCTGAAATACTCGTCGGAGTTACCGATTATCAGAGCGCTTTTGACAACATCGGAAAGTATGGAGATAAAATAAAGCAGCTCTACGTTCCGCCTCAGGCGGCAGGCATGGCTTGCTTTAAAATGATGTATAACGATATAAACGGCATCGAGGGCGACGTATCCGTTCCCTCTGTCATGATAAAGTCGTATGACGAGCTCGACGCGTGGAGCGACGACGCAGCTATGGAGTCGGCGTTCGACTTAGTATTTTAGAAGGCTATTTTCCCGCGTATTCTTGGCGGTTTAAGACAGCAAAACGGGCGGAGACGGGTCACTCCCCTTCTCCGCCCGTTTTGCTGTATCGGCTGTACCCTTATTTATGCAAACTCCTTTACGAGTGTCTTGAGCTCCTGCTCTGCGAGCGCGCCCACGCTCTTTTTCACGGTCTCGCCGTTCTTCACCACGGCGAGCGTCGGTATGCTCATCACGCGGAATTTCGACGCGAGGGAGGGCTGCTCGTCCACATTCACCTTGCAGAATTTTGCGGTGTCCGAAAGCTCGTCCGCGCATTTATCGAATACCGGCGCAAACATCCTGCACGGGTTGCACCACGACGCCCAGAAGTCTATCACTACGGGCTTATCGGTATTGATCTCGCTCTCGTAATTATTTGAAGTCAGCTCTGTTATCATCGACATTTCTTGTGCTCCTTTTTATTCTGAAGTATATCCGGCTTGTTATTAAAAGGCCTCGCCTTCTACAGCTTAATTATAACTGTTTGCGGCGAGGTCTAAACGCGTTCTTTTGTAAATTATTCTGCTTCGCCGCTCTTCTTGGGTACGACCGAGATATGAAGCTCGTCGAGCTGCTTTGCGTCCACCTCCGTGGGTGCGCCGGACATGAGACAGCTCGCGTTCTGCACCTTCGGGAAGGCTATGACGTCGCGTATGCTCGGCGCTCCCGCCATGAGCATAGCCAGTCTGTCGAGTCCGTATGCCAGTCCGCCGTGCGGAGGCGTGCCGTATTTGAACGCGTCGAGCAGATATCCGAACCTCTCCTGCGCATCCTCGGGCGTAAAGCCGAGCGCGGTGAACATCTTTTCCTGCAGATCGTGCACGTGTATACGGATGCTGCCGCCGCCTATCTCGTTGCCGTTTAAAACGATGTCGTA
>CAYVOZ010000175.1:0-5709 GCA_964453325.1 uncultured Christensenellaceae bacterium
ATACTCTTTGAAAACATAGACGAGAAGAAGCGCGAGGAAATGCTCGTCCGCGAAAAGGCTGAGCTCGATCCGCTGACGGGAATACTTAACCGCGTGACGTTTGCCACGCGTGCAGAGGAGCTAATGCGGGGGCTTAAGAGAGGCGAGCGGCTGGCGCTGCTGTTTATGGATATAGACAGCTTTAAGCAGCTCAACGACACGTTCGGCCATGCCGCAGGAGATCAGGCGCTCATCGACATGGCTAACGCGCTGCGCTCGATACTCCGCCCGACGGATCTGCTCGGAAGGCTCGGCGGAGACGAGTTCTTTGTGGCGCTTAAGGGCATCGGCAGCGACGCGAATATAGAGCATAAGGCGAGACAGATAGGCTCGCTTCTGCGCAAGACCTACAGAGACCGCGTGCGCACCTCGGTCAGCATAGGCATCGCCGTCTGCCCGAGAGACGGCAGAGATTTTGAGACCGTATATCATAAAGCGGACGACGCGCTCTATGCAGTAAAGGACTCCGGAAAGGACAGCTTCCTGTTCTATAGCCCGGACATGAGAGAGAGGGACGGCGAAGCCGCCGCAGAGACCGGACGGGAGGATAAGAAAAGGGAGCAGCCCGAAAAGCAGCGCATGCTCATAGTAGAGGATAACGATATCAACGTCGAGACGCTCAAGAACATATTCAGGAGCGAATTTAGGATAGACGTCGCAAGGGACGGCAACGACGCGATAGAGCGTATGAGGCATTTAGGCACGGCGATATCGGTGGTGCTGCTCGATCTCACGCTGCCCGGAATGGACGGTTACGAGGTTCTTAACAGGATACACTGCGACGAGCAGCTTGAATCAGTTCCCGTTATCGTCGTGAGCGGCAGCACGGATCACGACACACTGATACGCGTTATGAAGTGCGGAGCGGCGGATTTTGTGGCAAAGCCGGTGGACCCGGACGTTATACGCGTCCGCGTGCTTTCCGCGATAAGCAAGGCGGAAAACGAGCGGCTGCGCGCACAGAACAGCCTGCTCACGGTGCAAAGCGAGGAAGTGAGCATTTTCAGATCGGCGCTTCGATCGACAGGCACGTCGGTGATAAGCTATGACCGCACGACCGGAGTATTCATATACGATCAGTCCGTATCGGGATATATAAGCGGAAAGTTCGACGAACGCGGGCTTTGGGATATACTGCTCGGGGACGGAGCGGCGTCGGCAAAGGACGTTTATGCTATGCGCGTTCTCGCGGAAGGTGCGGCGAACGACGGCGGGCATACCGGGGCGCAGATGACCGTCCGGCTTAAGACGCCGTCCGGGGAAACGCATAAATTCATAATGAGGGTTATGAAGCAGGAGGGCGAGATGCGCATCGCCGATAAGCTTATAATGACGTTTACGGATACCGAGCTCGGGCGGTAAATTGCGGACCGGGCATAGGCTTTGACGGCTTTATGAAAAAGAGCCTGAGGCACATATACAGACAGATCCTGCATATGATGTTTATTTATGCATAACCGGCGCCGAGGATGCGCTTTGCTATTGACCTTATGACGGAATATTGGTATATTTATAGAAGCCGTTACGGTAATAAAACAGCCGAAAGGCTTCTTAATTTTTAAGGGGAATATGCTATGGAATGGACAACGACCACAGACGAGCCGGGCAAGTCTTATCTGATGCAGGGCAACGAGGCGGTGGTTCGAGGCGCTATGGAGGCGGGCATCCGCTTTGCCGCGTCATACCCCGGCTCTCCGTCGTCGCAGATATTGGGAATGCTCGGAAACATCGCGGAAAAAATGGGTTTTTATGCGGAATGGGCGGCGAACGAGACCTGTGCTATCGAGAGCTGTCTCGGCGCGTCCTTTGCGGGAGCGAGGTCTCTTTGCATAGTAAAGCAGAACGGCCTGCTCGTGCTCGGCGACGCGCTGCACTGCGGAGCGCTCTCCGGCATACGCGGCGGGCTCGTGATAGTCACCTCCGACGACCCGAGCGCGCACTCGAGCACGAACGAGTTCGACTCGCGGCACATGGCGGTCTCCGCAAACGTGCCTATGCTCGAGCCCTCGTCCATAAGCGAGGCCAAGGACATGGTGCCGTATGCTTTTGAGCTTTCTGAAAAATTGGGTCAGATAGTCATTCTGCGCGTGACCACGAGAGTATGCCACGGCAGGGCGGACGTCAGGCTCGGCGAGCTCCCGGCGGAGAAAAAGCCCTTTTTGCCGATAAATAAATGGGACAGAATGGTCTGCATAAACTGGCTGCACGGCGAGCTTCTCGATAAGCTAGACTCCGCGCGCGGGCTTATGGAGGACTGCCCGTATAATAAATACGACGGACCGGAAAACTCGGAGAACCTTATCATAACGGCAGGCACGGGCAGGCTGTATTGCCTTGAAGCGCTGCGGCTCAAGGGGCTCACGGAGAAAACGGGAGTGTTGAGCCTCGGGGCGCTGTGGCCCCTGCCCGAGAAGACCATAACAAAGCATTTAAAGCATGCGAAGCGCGTGCTCGTCGTGGAGGAGGTCGATCCCTTCCTGGAGGAGCACATTGCGGCGATAGCCGGGCGCGAGCGGCTTTCGATCGGGCTCTTCGGCAGAGACGGAAGCATGCTGCCGAGGATAGGCGAGCTCGACCCGCAGAACGTGGGCGACGCTATAATCAAATTCTTGGGCGCGGAGAAGCCGGAGAAGAAAGACGCCCCCGCGGTGCTGCCCGAAAGGGAGCTCACATTCTGCGCGGGCTGCCCGCACAGAGCGACGTTCTTCCTTTTAAAGCAGGCTATAGCCATGGACAAGACGCCTGCGGTCGTCGTGGGCGATATAGGCTGCTATACCATGGCGGGTCAGCGCGCCGGTCAGTACGGCTATCAGTTCATGGGCTGCATGGGCTCGGGTGTGAGCGCGGCGGCGGGGCTCGGTCAGCTTTCGGCATACGGCTTTGACAGGCCGGTCATAACGATGTCCGGGGACTCGACCTTCTTTCATACAATAATGCCCGGACTCATAAACGCAAAGTTCAACGGAGCGAATATGCTCTTTATAGTGCTCGACAACTCCGCGACGGCCATGACGGGCTTCCAGCCGCATCCCGGCACGGGGCTAACGGCGATGGGCAAAAAGACGGACCCCATATCCATAGAAAAGCTCGTTCAGGCGATAGACTGCGAGGTCACGGTCGCCGACCCGTTCGACGTGGAGGAGACCAAAAACACCGTTCACGGGCTGATAAATAAGCCGGGGCTCAAGGTGCTCATACTGCGTCAGCCCTGCGCGACGCTCGCCGCAAAGACGCGCGAGAGGAAAAAGGTATGGGTGGACCCGGATATATGCCGCGGCGACGACTGTGGCTGCGGACGCTTTTGCAGCCGCGTATGGGGCTGCCCGGGCAACTCGTGGGATTTCAAAAACGGGCGCGCGGTCATAGACGAGGTGCAGTGCGTGGGCTGCGGAGTCTGCGCAAAGCTCTGCCCCTCCGGTGCGATAAAGGTGGAAGGCGGTGACGGCAAATGAAGGCTCTTAAATTCGACCCTCTTAACATAGTGGTCTGCGGAATAGGCGGACAGGGGAATATACTCGCGTCCGAGCTTTTGGGCTCGGCGCTCACCGAAAGCGGCTATAAGGTCGCGGTCGGCGAGACATACGGTGCGTCGCAGAGAGGCGGCTCGGTCATGAGCCATATACGCGTATCTGCGGATAAGGAGATGGGCGTGCTCATACCGCCGGGTGAGGCGAGCGTCATACTCGGCTTTGAGCCGCTGGAAACGCTGCGCATGGCGAGAAGCTACGGCTCGAAAAAGACGGACGTGATATACGACACGCGCTCGGTATATCCGCTCGGAGTGCTCATGGGCGAGGATAAATACCCCGGCATAGGCGAGCTTGAGGCGGAGATGAAGAACATATGCGGCAGGGTATATGCTCTGCCCGCGGCGGATATCGCGGTCGGAGCCGGAAACGGCAAGGCGGCGAATATAGCGCTCATGGGCGCGCTGTCCGCGACGGGGATATTGCCGCTCGATACCGACGGGCTGGCGGACGTCGTATCCAAGCGGTTCAAGGGCAGCGTTTTGGAGCTCAACCTAAAGGTATTGAGGCTGGGCGCGGAGGCCATAGCCGCAAGGCTCGGAGGGGAGGCAGCAAAATGAAGATACGCTTTAAACACCCGCTCCGCGACGAATACGCCGAAAGGGAGCTCGGCATGGACGCCGTGATAGGGGATATCGATAAAAAACTGGTCGCGGAGGGCTTTTTGGAGCCTAAGCGCGGCGGCTATCACTATATAATAAACGACAGGCTTTGCGCAAAGAACATGCCCATATCGGCATATGTCGCGGAGCCCGCGCCGGATATGCTCGATGTGACTGTGAGCGGCATGCTCACTATACTGATATAAGGAGGCCGGGAGAAGATGATAAGCACGATAGAACTTGACGAAAGAGTTATAAAGCCCGGTCTGTGCGTGAACTGCGGAGCGTGCCAGGGCATGTGCCCTTATTGGCAGAGCGGCGAGGGCAGGACATATACCTGCTTTGACTGCGACCGCACCGACGGACGGTGCGTGCGCTTTTGCCCGAGAATGCCCGCGGACAAGGCGGCGCTGAGGGAAAAGTTCTTTGATAAAGAAAGCGTTTTGCCGGAGATAGGGCCGTATAAGGGCCTGTATATCACGCGCGCCGCGGACGCGTCCGCGTGCTGTGGCAAGCAGCACGGCGGCACGGTGACCGCGCTTTTAAAGCTTGCGCTTGAGGAAGGCATCATAGACTCGGCGGTGCTGACAAAGACCACCGGGCTCGACGCGGAGGGAGTGCTCGCCGCGACTGCGGACGAGATAGACGCCTGCGGCGGGAGCAGCTTTCGCATACCGCCCACGCTTGCGGTGCTCAATAAGGCGCTCGGCGAGGGGATATATAAAAAGATAGGCGTGGTAGGCACGCCCTGCAAGACGCTCGCGGTATATAAGATGAAGGCGGCGCCCTTTGCGGAGAACGACAATCACAAAGAGAACATAGGGCTTGTGATAGGCCTGTTTTGCGGATGGGGACTCGACTGGCAGGGCTTTTACGAGCTCGCTGCGAGACACGCCGACCCCGCAGCCGTAAAGCACGTGGATATCCCGCCGAGCAAGTACCACTGCATAGAGTTCGATAAGACGAGCGTGGAGCTCGACGAGGTATACCCCATAGTCCGCGAGAGCTGCAAGTTCTGCGGCGACATGACCGCGGAGTTCTCGGATATATCCGTCGGCGGCGCGCGCAGCGCGGACGGATGGGAGGTCGACAAGGGCTGGAATCAGGTCATAGTCCGCTCGGAGGCCGGCGAGAGACTCATGCGCCTCGCACGCGAGAAGGGCATTCTGGAATTTAAAGAGACCACGGACGCCAACCTCGAAAAGCTCAAAAAAGCCGCCGAAAGCAAACGCAACAAGGCGAAGAAAAGTATATAGCCTGCTAAGTAAAAAAGGCTGATAAGGAAAAGTAAGACAGAAGATAAAATCCCTTTATCCTCGAACACTTGCATAAATTAGAAGAAGGTCGGACTGTGCCAACAAGCCCGGCCTTTTTCTTATGCAAACGTTGACGGCAGAGAGTGTTATGGTGAACCATGAATTCTGTTCTGCACCTCCCGAAACGGCGGTATGCGGAACTCAGTACGCCTTGATTAAAAGTCAAGGTGTGTTAGGATACCGGTATTCACGTGAGGGGTGCGACGGCAGTAGGGGCGGATATCA
>CAYVOZ010000176.1:0-5692 GCA_964453325.1 uncultured Christensenellaceae bacterium
CCGGTGCGCGTGTCCTTTATGCTCGTGTTGAGCTTGCCGTCCGAGAAGGTACCCGCGCCGCCCTCGCCGAACTGTACGTTGGATTCGGGGTCGAGCTCGCCGCCGGAGAAGAACTTTTCCACGGTGACCGCGCGCGCGTCCGCGTCCTCTCCGCGCTCTAACACGACGGGCTTTAAGCCTGCGCGCGCCAGAACGAGAGCACAGAACATGCCCGCGGGGCCGAAGCCCACGACGACGGGAGGGTGCTCGCACGAGACTTTTTCTATCAGATACTCCTTTTCCTCGTAAAGAGAGGCCTGTGCATAGCCGGAGGCAGCGAGTACGGCGGCTTCCTTGCCGCGCACGGTCACGTCCACGGTGCAGACGTAGTGTATGTCGTGCTTCTTGCGCGCGTCAAGAGAGCGTTTTTTGAGCTTTAGCGAGGTTATGCCCACTTCGCGTATCCTGAGAGCGCGCGCCGCAGCGCGCTTCAGCTCGTCCGTATCATAGCCTATCTCCAGACGGAGACCCGCCGCGCGTATCATAATAACCTCCCCGCGAGCCTGCCGCTCGACCATGCCCACTGCAGATTATATCCGCCGCAGCGGCCGTCGACGTCGAGCACCTCGCCCGCGGCATACAGCCCGGGAACGAGACGGCTCTCCATGGTTTTATCGTTGAACTCATCAGTTCTTGCGCCGCCCGCAGTGACCTGCGCGGTCTCAAAGCCGAGCGTGCCGGTGAGTTTTATTTCAAAATGCTTTGCTGCGAGTGCGACAGAGCCTGCCTCTGAACGCGAGAGCGCGTCCGCGCGAGAGAGCGAAAGTCCCGCGTATTTTATGACGGCCTGTCCCGTCTTTTTGCCGAGCACGCCCGTGAGCAGATGCTCCAATGGCAGACCCGAGGCGGACAGGGAATATATGAGCTCGGAAAGCTCACTCTCGCTGCGATCCGGCATGAGGTCGAGCGATACTATGACGTCGTTCGTGCCGATGCCGCAAAGGCTGCGCGACAGGTCGAATATGACCGGCCCGCTGAGCCCGTATTCCGTAAAGAGCACCTCGCCGCGCGCGGAAGCAAAAACGCCTTTGCTGTCCAGCAGGGACACGAGCGCGTCGGCCTTTATGCCCTTTAAGGCGCGGGGATAGGTATTGTCGGTCTTTATTTGCACTAAAGAGGGGTACAGAGGCGTGACGCCGTGTCCGAGAGAGGAAAGCAGCTCATAGCCAGAGCGCGTGCCGCCTAACTTTGGTGAGGCTGCGCCGCCGCACGCGACGACGAGCTTATCCGCGGGGAATATGCCCTTTTCCGTGTCGAGCTTAAAAGCTCCGCCCTTCTTTGCGATCGCTCTGACTCCGCAGCCGCATACGACGTTCACGCCGCGCCGTTCGAGCGCAAAGCGCAGCACGTCCACAACGCTCGCGGCAGAGTTTGAGTACGGATATATGCGACCGCCGTACTCCGTGCGCGTGATGAGGCCTATGCTTTCAAAGAAGGACAGAGTTTCCTTTACGGTAAACTCGGATAAGGCGCAGGCCGAAAAGTCCGCGCAGCCGAAATACGCCGAGGGGGAGGCGTTCTCGCTCGAAAGATTGCATCTGCCGTTTCCCGTCGCAAGCAGCTTTTTCAGTATTCTGTCGTTTTTTTCAAGAAGCGTGACGCTGTTTTCGGGAGCCTCCGCGGCTGTCAGTGCCGCCATGACGCCCGCCGCGCCTCCGCCGATAATGCATATTCTCATGTTGATTCTCTGTAAATATTATACATAGCTTTTATCTACCGTTATTACTGCGAAATAGTTGCCCTCGAGCGAGCTCACGAGCGAGCATATGCTCTGCTTTATGTCCGCGTCGCTGAGCTTTACGTCATAGGGTACGACTATGTCAAAGACTAAATTCGTATGAGTGGGACCCTTTACCACGCGGAAGTCGTGCAGCGTATAGCGCGGGTCTAGACTCTTTATAAGCTCTGTGATGCTGTTCTTGAGCGTACGGATATCGTCGTTCTCGTAAGCGACGGGATCCATATGTATGACCGCGTGACAGCCGAGCTCGCTCGAAAGTCTGCGCTCGATGTTGTCTATTGCGTCGTGCGATACGTTTATATTGTCGAGCTCGGATACCTCTGCATGCAGTGATATCATGAGCCTGCCAGGGCCGTAATCGTGGACTATGAGGTCGTGTATGCCGAGCACGATGGGGTATGACGCGACGATATCCTCTATGCTTTTAACGAGCTCCGGGTCGGCGGGCTTGCCCAAGAGCGAGCCTATGGTGTCCTTTGCGGTCCTGACACCCGCGTAGAGTATGAAAAGAGATACGGCTACGCCGCACCAGCCGTCTATGTTTATTCCGGTCAAGCGCGCTATGACCGTCGCTATGAGCACGACGGAGGTGGCTATGGTATCGCTCAGACTGTCAAAGGCTGTAGCCCCCATAGCCTCGGAGCAGAGCTTTTTGCCGAGGCGGCTGTTATAGAAGAACATATAGAGCTTAACGACTATCGATATGCAGAGTATGATTATAGCCGTGACGGAGAACTCCACGGCCTCAGGCGATATTATCTTTTCTATGGAGCTCTTCCCGAGCTCGAAGCCCATAAATATTATCAGAAATGAGACTATGAGTGCGGATATGTATTCAAAGCGCCCGTGACCGAAGGGATGCTGTGCGTCCGGCTTTTGCCCGGCGAGACGGAACCCTAAGAGCGTGACGAGCGATGAGCCTGCATCGGAGAGGTTGTTGAAGGCGAGCCGGATACCGAGCCCGCGAAAAGCTTTATGCCGAACAGCACGATATTCAAAAATATTCCGAAGCCGCCGCAAAGCATGCCGTACTGCGTGCGCAGGACGGCGCTGTCCTTTTCGGCGTCTTTTTTTATGAATATCCTTGCAAGCAGCTTTATCAAAACACTATCTCCGTTATTTTGCTCATTAGCTATATATATTACCATATTCGAGCGGCAGAATAAAGGAAAAAAACAGAGGTGTACAAAATCCCGACCGTGTAATAAAATATAGTTTGAAGGAAAGAGAGGTATATGCGCGTATGGATAATGTTTTAGGCTATAAATGCACTGTATGCGGAGCCGAGCTGCCCTATGACGAGAGCATGACCTGTCCGCACTGCGGAGAAAAGGGTATACTGGATATAGTATTCGATTACGGAAAAATAAAGAAGCGCTTAACGCGCGAGAGCCTTTCGACCGACAGGGATATGAGCATGTGGAGATACTCCGCGCTCATGCCCATAGAGCCCATGGACTTTTCGGGCTTTCTCAGGGTCGGCATGACGCCCTTGTACAGAGCGGAAAGACTCGGAACGGAATTGGGCATAAAGCGCCTTTATGTCAAGGACGACGGACTCAACCCCACGGCGTCCTTAAAGGACAGAGCTTCCGCGCTCGCAGTGGCAAAGGCTATGCAGCTCGGGTATGACACGATAGCCTGCTCGTCGACGGGCAACGCCGCGTCCTCCTGTGCGGGCAACGCCGCGAGAATGGGGCTCAAGACCGTTATATTCGTGCCGGAGCGCGCACCCGAGGGAAAGCTTGCGCAGCTTCTGATATTCGGCGCTAAGGTGATAAGCGTAAAGGGCGACTATCGCGAGACGTTTGAGCTGTCGCGCGACGCCATAAACAAATACGGCTGGTATAACCGCAACGCGGGCATAAACCCCATACTCACGGAGGGCAAAAAGACCGTCGCGCTCGAGATCGCGGAGCAGCTGGGCTTTGAGCTGCCCGACTGGGTGGCGGTCTCCGTGGGAGACGGCTGCACTATAGGCGGAGTGTATAACGGCTTCAACGACCTTATGAAGCTCGGCATAACTGACCGCGTGCCGCGAATACTGGGAGTGCAGTCCGACGGCTGCTGTCCCTTTGTGACGGCGTCGGATACCGGGCGTTCGCTCGAGCCGTGCGCGGAGAACACTATAGCGGATTCCATAGCCGTGGGCGTGCCGAGAAACCCGATAAAAGCGCAGCGAGCCGTGACCGAGTCAAACGGACGGTGGATAGCCGTCAGCGACGAGGATATCTTGAGTGCCATGCGCCTGTTGGGACGCACTGAAGGCGTTTTCGGCGAGCCTGCGGGCGTGACGGCGACGGCGGGAGCAAAGAAGGCGATAGAGACGGGAATTATAAAGAGCACGGAGAGCCTTGCCGTGATAAGCACGGGCAACGGATTAAAGGACGTGAAAAACGCCCTGAGGGCTGCGGGCAGCACGGTGAAATGCGAGCCGAGCCTCAGCGCTTTAGAGGCAAAGGGAATAATCTGACTGGAGAAGCAATGGCAGAAATAGGAAAATGGATGCGCGAGAACTCGGGCGCGATGGCGGACGAGCTCGTGGAGCTTAACAGCGAGCAGATAATAGGCAGCGGCATAAGCGGCTTTGGCATGAAGGGCAGGGTAGTCGCCCTCATAGACGAGCTCAAGGCGTCGCTCTTTCCGTCGCTCTATGAGCGCAGCTTCGGCGACAGCGCACACCTCGGAATAGAGGTGGAGAGCCGTCTTAACAGCTCTGCGATGATGCTGCGCGGCATAATAAAGGACGTGCTTTCGCATAAGTGCAAGCGCGAGCACAAGGATGACTGCGACGACTGCGCTGTCACTGCGGACGGGATAACCGTGGATTTTATGGACAGCCTCTGCGAGATAAGACGCGTGCTGGCTACGGACATAGAGGCCGCGTACATGGGCGACCCTGCGGCGATATACATGGACGAGATACTTTTAGGCTATCCGTCCATAGAGGCGGTAACGGTCTACAGGCTCGCGCACAGGCTCTTTGAGCTGAAGGTGCCGCTCATACCGAGGATCATGACCGAGCACGCGCACCAGCTCACCGGGATAGACATACATCCCGGCGCAAAGATAGGCACGCACTTTTTCATAGACCACGGCACGGGCGTCGTAATAGGCGAGACCTGCGTGATAGGCGACAGAGTAAAGCTCTATCAGGGCGTCACGCTCGGCGCGAGGAGCTTTGAGACGGACGAGGACGGCAACCCCGTAAAGGGCGTGAAGAGACACCCAAACATAGAGGACGACGTCGTGATATACTCCGGAGCGACTATACTCGGAGGGGACACGACGGTAGGCAGGGGCAGTGTGATAGGCGGAAACGTATGGCTTATACAGTCCGTGCCTCCGGGCTCCAAGATATATAACAAGCTGAACTGAAAAGGATGCGGATATAATGAAAAGGTTTTTGATAGTACTTACCGTATTACTGCTGTGCGCGGCGCTTACGGGCTGCGCGGATAAGGCGCTTGCACCCGAGACGCTTTCCACGCCGACGCCTGCGCCGACTCCGACGCCCACTCCCGTGCCGCCGCCCGTCGTCGCGCTCGTATGCGACGAAAACGCGGAGACCTTCTTTGCGGGCGTGACGCGCTCGTTTAGCGGCGCGGAGGCCGTGCTTTCGGAGACGGCGCAGGGTCTCGACAACGGAGTTAAGGAAGCCGTCGCGGCGGGCGCAAAGGCAGTCATAGCCTATATTGACGGCGCGGAGACGAGCATAGAGCCGCTTAACGAGGCGGTCGCTGCCGGGATGCAGGTGTATATGTTCAGCGTGCACGGTCTCACAGCGGGCGAGGGGATCGTCCGGTACGGATATGACGCGGGCGAGGCGCAGTCTCTCGTATTCGATACGCTTATGACGCTGCCGAGCCACGATACGCCGGTACGGCTGTTCGGCATGTTTACGTCCGAGAC
>CAYVOZ010000177.1:0-5686 GCA_964453325.1 uncultured Christensenellaceae bacterium
TGACGCCATCGACGAAAAGAAACTCAACTTCAAGCCCGACATCGACCTGCGCGGCAACGCCTACCGTCCGGACAGCGAATCCGGCGAAGCATCGGCGTCCTAACGCTAACCAACAAAACAACATAACAGGAGGAAATATTTATGTGCATCATCGCGGCGAAACCCGCCAACACCCCCATGCCCAGCGCGGAACGCATCCGCAATATGTGGCTCAGCAACCCGGACGGCGCGGGCTTCATGTACGCCGAGGACGGCAGAGTCCGCATCGAAAAGGGCTTCATGACCCTCGAAGCCTTCAACGCCCGTCTGGAGGAGCTGGCCACCGTCACAGACCTGACACGGCATTCCTTCGTCATGCACTTCCGCATCACCACCCACGGCGGCACCAAGCCGGAGAACTGTCACCCCTTCCCGGTGTCGGACAACATGGGAATGCTCCAGAAGCTCAAGACCTCCGCCCGCGTCGGCATCGCGCACAACGGCATCATCTCCATCACCACCCGGTCAAGGGAGATATCCGACACCATGGAGTACATCGCCTCGCAGATGGCTCCGCTCTCCCGCGTTTGCCCGGAGTTTTACAAAAATAAGGACGCCATGCTGATGATCAAGAATGCCATCGACAGCAAGATGGCAATCATGGACAGCGCCGGGAACCTGTACACCATCGGCGCTTTCAACACGAACGAGGGCGTCGAGTATTCCAACTACTCGTATGAGGACTACTACAAGGGCTACAGAGGTGGTTCCTTTCGCTGCTACGGCTGGGACGCGGACGACATGGAAGACGACTACTGGGAGCGGGTCTCGTACAGCGGCGGCAAATACGGGAAAACGCCCAAAGCGCTCCCGGCGCGGAAAGAAACGCTCAAGGCCCCAGCGCCCTCAGACAAAAAGGCACAGACCGGGGAACCGATCCTGATGCACGGCTGCTACGTCAGACCCCAGTACCTCATGGATCTCACCATAATCGACGGCTATGTCCGCACCACGCTGGGAGCCATCGAAGCCGGAGACGATTACTACCTCGACGAGCACGGCCATGTCTACGCCTACGACCTCGACTGCGATATCTGCTTCCGGGTAGACAGCTACCTTGCCTTCGGCCCGGACGCTCTGCCCGCCCGCTTCCGCTCGCAGTACGGCGAATGGCTCTACTGCTACGCCGACGAGGATGATTACTATCTGGAACACGAAAACGACTATAAGGACGGCGAAACCGAAGCGTCCGAGTAACGCCGTAGTAATCCCGTAGTAATCCGGTAGTAATTTCAAGGAAACATTGGTACGACATATCGAAAACGCCCTTCCGCGCCCCTCGACTCACCCTCGAAAAAACCGTTCAAACAGCAAGAAACCCCGAACCATCAACAGTTCGGAGTTTCGAACGCTTGGCGGAGCGGGTGGGATTATATCAGACGAGCAGTGCATCCAGTGCGCACTTGACTGGCTGACAGCGGAAACGGAGGGGACGGAATGAGTAAACGGCAAGATAAAGATTTTTACCCTACGCCTCGTTGGACGATAGACTTATTGCTTGATAACTACGATTTACAGCCCGGATGGATACTCGAACCCTGTGCCGGTAATGGAGTAATTTGTAAGGCTCTCCGCGAACATGACGGATGGGACGGCTCCATAGATGCGGTAGAAATTCGAGAAGAAGAACAAGATATTCTGCGCGAATACTGCGATGAAGTGCATATCATGGACTTTTTGGAAATCCCGAAAGGATACTTTGGTTCGGCCCCCGGCACTATCATTACAAACCCTCCGTTCTCCATTGCAGAAAAGGTTGTCGAGCACTGTTTCGAAATCGCAGACGAAAAAACGGAAATCATTATGCTTCTTCGCCTTGGATGGCTGGAATCGAAGAAAAGGGAATTGTTTTGGAGCAAATACCCTAATGTGAGCTTAATAACGCTTAGAGATAGACCAAAATTCGTTGGGAACGGAACCGACTTTGCAGCTTACGGATGGTTTATCTGGAACAATCGAGAGCAGTTTATCTTGCCTTGTGTGGGAAAGGAGGCCACGCCATGACCGACCTAATCACCGAAGCGCGGGAGCTGTGCGCTGTTGCCACTCCCGGACAATGGAAAAGACATGATACAGCCGACTATGCCGAAATCCACAACGGAGATACTTGGGGCAAAGCTTTAAGCCCTATTGCACTGGTTGGCTATACCGAGGACGCTGATTTTATCGCCCGCTCCCGCACCCTCATCCCCGAGCTGTGCGACGCGCTGGAAAAGGCGGAGGAACAGATGCCCCGCTGGATTCCCGTAACGGAGAGGTTGCCGACAGGGTGCGGGTACTATCTATCCGTAGTTGAGCGCATAGCACCTGACGAGTTAGGCGGCAACAACACTCGCGTCAAAATAATGCGGTGGATGGGTGCAGACTGGCGGTATCCAACGCACATCCCCAAGTGGATCAACGAAGCAATAACGGAAACCGTCACCCACTGGACGCCGCTGCCAGAACCGCCAACGGCAGACCGCTGAAAGGAGAATGAGCATGGATGCTGACAAGTTAAAAGAAGTTTTGGATATACATCCCGTGATCCAACTCAGCGCCCATAGCGATACCCCTACAAAAAAAGTTCGATAATCCGTCAAGCACCTATTGCGTTGTTCAGCATTCCGTGCTATACTCGCCACAGTACAGTACGATATGCCGTACAATATAGTCCTTCGAATATGATAATAGTACATCATCCCGTACTTGCCAAGTGAAAGGAGGAATCGTTTATCACAAACTACGGAAAAGAGGTCAAGAAGAGACTGATCGATCTGGAACGATCACAGGAATGGCTCATAGCGAAAGTCAACGAACAGACAGGGCTGCACGCAGACAGCAGCTTCCTCTGGAAGATCTTCAACGAAAAGAGACGGTCAAGGAAGGTGGCGGAGGCCATCAACAGCATTTTGGGGCTGGAGAATGAGAAGCACATCCCACCCTAAGTCCAAGAAGATTCAGAAACGCCTGTTCGTCTGCAACATCTGCGGAGCCTTATCCCCGGCGACCAAGACATACGGAATCAGCAAGATAGGTCATACGAAGGACTTCTATTGCTTCAAATGCAAGCAGAAAACAAAGCATACGCAAATCGACTGAGAAAGGAAGACGCTTTATGGCTGAAAACAAGCCGGAAACTGAAAACATGGACGTTGAGAGCGTTCAGGAAAGCGCGGCAAATCCGACCGTGGAGGAGAGGACGGCGCTGACAAAGCGCGAGTCCGAAACGCCCGTGGCGGGGCAGGGGATCTGGGCGGGCGGCACAGCGCTGGAAAACGCCATGAGAATGGCGAAGATCCTCTCCATGGCTCCCATGGTGCCGCAGAATTACCGGGGGCAGCCGGGCAACTGCCTGATCGCGCTGGACATGGCCCAGCGTATGAATATGCCGCCCATGATGATCATGCAGAACCTGTACATCGTCAGCGGGAATCCGGCGTGGTCTGGACAGGCATGCGTGGCGCTGGTCAACAACAGCGGGCGGTTCGCGCCGCTGAAATTCCATGAGAGCTACGACAGCGAGACGGGAGACTTCTCCTGCACGGCCTACGCCAAGGAGCTGAAAACGGGCGAGACCGTATACGGCGTCACCGTAGACCGGCAAATGACCAAGGACTGCGGCTGGCTGGACAAGCCCGGAAGCTACTGGAAGAAGATGCCCATGCAGATGGCCCGCTACCGCAGCGCAGCCTTCTTTGCCCGGGCCTATTGCCCCGAAGCGCTCATGGGTCTTTACACATCCGACGAAATGATGGACATAAAGGGCTGCCCGCCCGAAAAGAAAGAGGAGGACGCATAAATGAAGCTCGATTACACGCAGACCGTGCCGCCCATCCGCAACGAGAACGGAACGTGGCGCAGGCTGGCAGAGGAATTCGCCGCCAGCAATTTGCCCAGCGCCAAGCTGGAGGATATAAAGATCAAGCCCTCCTCCGCCAGAGGACTGTTGATCACCACGATCAGAAAAAATCATCTGCCCGTCAAGGTAGTGTCCCGCGAGCCGGGAGAGATATACCTTGTCCGCCGGGAAGGCTGCTGAAAGGAGAAACATGACATTTTTGGAACTCAACACGCCTTACGCAGCGTATAAGCACCGGGAAGGCGAAAGCAACCGGGGCCGCTGGGAGCTGATCTCCGTGGTAGATCCCAACAGAAAGAACGAGATCACCATATTCACCGACAACATCCCCTGCGGCGTAGCCGAAGGGACGCAGTTCAGGATCACCAAATTCACCAGCGTACGCTACGGCTTCAAGAAGGACAAGAACGACAAGTGGCAGCCGCAGGTAACGGTCAACGCCACAGTCGCCCCCGTCCACAGCGAGTTTGAGGAATTGGACACGTCCGAGCCTATGCCTTGGGGAGAGCTGGACGACGGTCTGCCCCTGTAAGACAAGCCCGTATCCTCCCCGTCTGAAACACGGCGGGGAGGCCCGCAAAGGAGGTACCCATGAGCACGAACACGCAGAAAAGGCAGCTACTCGACCACCTTGCCAGACACAAAAGCATCACCAGTCTGGAGGCCGTAAGGCTCTACAGCATCCTGCGCCCCTCCAACCGCATACAGGAGTTGAAGAGCGCCGGCTACAACATCGCCACCGAGATCGTCTGGAAACAGCGGGAGGACGGAACCGCCACCCATTACGCCCGTTACAGCATGGAGGCGTAGCATGGACATGACCGTCAAGCTCACCGTTGAGCTGCCGGAGAGCTTTATAGCCGGCCTTGACCGCCTTATAACGGCCTGCGAGATCATCGCCGAAAGCTGCTCGGCCAAAGCGGACAGCCCCGCTCAACAGGAGGGCGAAAAGAACGCGGCGTTCGTCCCTCCCTCCGTGGAGGAAGTGCGGCAATACTGCAAGGCGAACAGCCTCACCGTAGACCCGTACAGATTCGTGGAATACTATGCCAAACGAAACTGGATAGACCGGGACGGCAAGCCGCTGGCCGAATGGCCCCGCGTAGCGGACGCTTGGCAGCGAAGAGAAACCGCCCGGCAAACGCCTCCGCCGCGCTCCGCAGACCCTCTCCTGTCCAGCTATACCATGATGCACGATTGGGTGAGCCGTGGACAGGAATGAATTCGGTGCTTTCGCGGCGCTGCTGAAAACCGCCTATCCGCGGGAGAATCTTCTACCCAATCAAGCGGCCATGGAAATGTGGTTCCGAATGCTCCGGCATATCCCGTACCAGCTGGCGGAGCTTCTTCTGCAAAAATGGATGGGAACGAACAAATGGCCGCCCACCGTATCCGAGATCCTCGACGGGTACAACGAGCTGAAAGGCGACGCGCCGCCCGACTGGAGCGAGGGCTGGAAGGAGGTACAGGACGCGATCAGCCATTACGGCTATGTGGGCGAAGAGGAGGCGTACGCAAGCTTTTCCCCCATCACCGCGAAGGTCGTAGCCAGACTGGACTGGCAATCCCTATGCATGAGCGATAACCCGGCGGCGGACAGAGCCAATTTCCGAACGTGCTACGAGACTCTGTACAGGCGGGAACGGGAGGACAGACAGCTTCCTCCCGCTCTCAAGGAAGCGATCCGGCAATGCCAGATAGGAGGAACCGATGGAGTATTGCTACGCAATCCCCGGCAAAGCGATCACCAAGAAAAACTCGCTGCAAATGGTCAGGAGCAAGGCGACGGGGCGCTGGTTCCCCATC
>CAYVOZ010000178.1:0-5654 GCA_964453325.1 uncultured Christensenellaceae bacterium
CTGACACTTCTTTTTCGTCAGCAGTGAAGTGGTATTTAACTTTTCACTTCAGCCTTTTGAACTGCTCTTGTGGTTATCAAGTGATAATGTCTCAAAATGAGAGTTTTTCGGAAATAACCATAGTGTCAACACAACCTATCCATTTTCATTCCGTCAACTCAACCCTATGGCATTTTTATAGTTGATATATTTGGTCATTCCAATAAAGAAAAAAATCCGAGAACTGGAGTTTTATCCCCAACTCTCGGAAATTCCTTTATTTCGGGCCCTTTTCACTCATTACTTATGATCCATCGTCATCAGCACAACACTCTCCACATGGCTTGAGCGGGTAGTTTTGATAGCACTTCTAGCGCCTAACCCCTTATTTCTTGTGGTAATAAGTCCAAGAAATTCATTGTCTTTGTGTGAACAAGTCAAAGGCAAAATCCCTAGGAAATGCCTGTGTTTCAGTAAATAAGTCAACGGCGATTTTGAGCAATTTCTCGTTCTTTTTTGTTTGCCTATCGGTAATAGGTCGAAGATAATTGAGTATTCAAAAAGGCTGTATAAGAACAGGCAATTACTACTATATCTATCATTTAAAATCGTCATCTTGCATCTCAATCTTAGTATTTCCGCCCAGTGCTGATGACAACGCTCCTGCAACAATACCCACAGCTGCTACACCAAACAATGCCATAGTCGCAATAAATTTTTTATTTTCCGAATCCTTATCACCTTTAATCTTGTTCACTTCCATCATCTTATCAATGATATACTTTCTTTCCTCGAAAGTCTGCTCATCTCTTTTTAACTCCTCTTGCAAAGAGCTAAGTATCATATCACAAGACTCATAAAATGAACCTACACTTTCGGCATTTGCTTCCTGCGCTTTATCCAAAGAAGCTTTGTAGTCATGAAGAATTTCTTTCATGGTATCAGAAAAGTTCGGGAATTGCTCTATTGCTTTTTTTGCAACTTCAGGATCCATCTTATCCAACATTGATGCCATAGTTATAACCTTGTCTTTGGTTAGATGGCGAAAATCCTGTATTCCTAATTTCTTTAATACCCTCTGTTCGGTAAATGGCTTGCTCATCACAAAATCTCCTTATCCTTGTGTTTCCTTATAATATATTTCGTTTTCTCAATAGGTAATGGAACCTTTTCTTTGCTGAAGTATTCAATGTTTACCACTTCCACAATCGTCTCATGATTATCTTTTCCCGTAGGAACAACTACGAAGTCGCCAACCGTAATACTATCATCGTCCGTCAAATAATAGTAACTTTTATAGCCTTCATCGAAGGTGACGCTGCAGAAGATATAATCACCACGGCGACGCTTTACCTTTCCATAAACAGAGGGGTCAAACAACTCGCCTAAACCATAGAATCTAATGAAATCAAATATTGCATTTGCAAATTCATCAAAATCGCTTGGTAAATCTCTTTTGTCAAATGTTCCTGTGATGATACGCTGAGGGTTCTTTTTGTAATCAATCGTAATTTTATAGTTTTTTGTTTCGTTTGGGGTATCTATTGCATCCTCTGGATTTCCTTCGACATAAGAAAACAAACCTTCTGCTTCAAAATCATCAAGTAAGCTTTCTATACCGCCTTCAACTTCATACTTGCGAGAAACCTTGCACCCCGTCCCAATATTTTGAAGATGTTCAAGAGTTTCTGTTGCTCTGTCAATAATCAAACGCTCGGTGTAATCCCATGTAAAGTATTCAGCGGTATCGCTTGGTGGTTTTGCAGGAATGATTTTAGTAACTCTATGATAATCAATTGCAATTCTATTTATCACGTCTGGCTTGAATCTACCATCAAAAACATATAAATCCTCTATATCTAATGAATCCCGAATGAGATCAGATAAATCGACTCCATCAATTTCAAATTCCGCACAAAGCGATCCGCTAAACTTATACACCTTGCCTTCCGTATTGGTCAACTCTAACTCCCAATTCCCGATATCGGTTGCATATACTTCTTCATATTCGCCGCTAAAATATTTAGATACTTTGTTGATAACATTTTGAGCAATTTCTTTTTCTATTTTAAAGTTTTTGGTTTCGACTTTTTTGTGTTTTCCATATCCATCGCCAAACGCATATCCCGAATACCACACTTGGCCATCGGAATTAATTGTAATACGCTGTTCAACAATGTCATCAGGCTCTGGACATGGCCCATAGCAAATTCCATTTGATACAATACGTATTTTTTTAGCTATGCCTTGGAATATGAAAGGATTTTCACCAGTCAACAACGCAAGTCTGCTAAGCGAAAGAATAAACCATTCACGATTTTCAGGTGCTAAAATTTCTGCCGCATTATATGCCCAGTGGTTAAAATATCTCCACCTTGAATAGATTGCTGAGCCAAGCAGAGCTATATCTGTAACCGTGTCTATCACTTTACTTAATTCATCAGAATTGTGTACTGCATTTCCATAAACACTCTCAAAGGCATGACCACAGTCCATTTCAAAACCAAGGGTAACGCAATCGTCAGCCATGAAATGATCTACCAGTTCTATGTAGTTTATATCTTGGTCACGAAACTTATCGCACCATTTTACAGCGAAATCATAAGCTTGTTTCATGTCTGCCACTGTGGTATACCCCCAATCGTTAGTTATCGTTATCCCTGATGTTGTTTAATCCATTCCAATAAAAAAGGTCTATCGTTGTTTCCGTCAGGTTTTTCAAACCATTCGGAACACAAATAATATTTCTCGCCATAGCATTCAATAAGCGGCTTTGCCATGTATCTTGGTGGTCGAGTGCTAAATTCAGAAACTTTCGCAAGCAACGGATATTGCAAATCAAAATGCACCTTTGAATATTCCTTGGTTTGTAGTTTTTCGATTTCTTCTTTTGATACGCTCTCACTTTGAAGTATATTTGCAAGCACTGTCCGTGCTATTTCTGCAATTTTCATTTTCTCAAATCCCGGAATGCAATCTTTATGTACAAATGAAGATTCTGCTATTTTTCGAGTTGATGTATCCACTTCTATCTTCTTAGGTTTGGTTGTATCAAACAATTTTGTGAGCTGCATACTGCGCATAAAAAGTTCTGATGTATCAGAAATATTTTTACAAGCGGAAATTACAGGTTGAAGAACCACTTCATCAAAACGCTCATTGCAAAGCAAATCAACCTTGTATTCTAGATTAACTTCTGCCAATATGTGCCGTACATCATCTAGTGCACTTATTATATCAGCGCAAACAGCAGGATTGATTTTGGGAGAAGCAAAAACGATATCTCCATAAGGGAGATTAAAGCACCCCAAGACGCACATCGCAGTCCGCAGATATTTTTTGACCACTATCTCGGTTGTCTCTCGGCGAGAGCCATAATTCAGACCTGCCTCATGAAACGCAATGTCCACTGCATAAATACGAGAACCGTTATCTTCAAAAGAAATACCTATAACGTCAACTTCGCTTTGTGCAATCAGCTGTTCAAAGGAGTTTTTCTTATAAATTTCATATCCATACTTTTCAGAAAACAGAGCGTTGGATTTTTCCATCAATGTCCGCAAAATATCCTTATTCGTAAATTCCCACTCTGGCGATACTTTCCAATTCATCTGCACCAGTTGGCACTTCTGAATATGCTTAAGCCATGAAGCTATCAGTGATTCACCCATTTCAATTTTCATTTAATCTCGCTCCTTAAACTTATCTTCTGATTTCAGTTTGAACTATTCGGGAATTCCGAATAGTTGCCTACTCGTACCCCTCATATGCATTTTGAATCTTCCAAACATTATCTTTAAAAAACACATTGCAATACTCCAAGTCAAAATCTTTGTAGTCCCATGATACTTCTTCACCTGAATACATATCCATAATTTGAGGTAAAGCACCATCCTTATCTATTTTTTTAACCATTTCAGCAAGTTCATACGGTGAGGTATCTTCAATAATCCCTTTGCCTTTCCCGCCAGTAACATATGGATAATGCGTTCCCGTTCCTCGTTTCATCTCAGTTATTGACAATAATTGTATTTCAAATTCCCAGCCTGCACCGTAGTCATATTCCACGCTCAACTTATCTCCAACACTAAGTTTTAGAGTGGAAAGCTTTGTCTTGATTGGATCAATGGCAGGCTCATCATTAAAATCATCCTCTTCAAATACGATTTCATAACGCTTTCCGCCAAATCTTATGTTAAACAAATGACTTGCTGTACTTTCAAATGCAGCTAATACGGCATATCCAAGTTTTGCAACACTGGAAACAGATGTGATTTCTATATCTCTCCAAATAATATCCTCCAGTTCGCATAACCTTACTCTAAATTTATATATGTCCGCCATAACAGCACACCTCCTACGATTATTTACTTTTCTTCAATAAGGGGAGCAACCCCGCAATTCAATAAATGACTAGATCATCAGCCGCAGTTATACAGCTAATTATCGTTGTACCCGCTTTTTATCGTGTTAAGACACAACTTCCAATATTGCTCACGCTCAATTATTTTTGATGGGTCATATGATAAGCCAAAATACTCAATTAAGGTATAGGTGAAATTATCTTCAAAGTAACTGGATCCCTTGTCGTTATATAATGCGATTAATTTTTTATTGCCCCCATGCTTTGAATCTAAATAGTTTCCCCAACGACCTGCAACACCCTCTCCACCAGTCGCTGAACCTATATATAGTTTTCCAGTTTTCGTATCTGTAAGGCAATAAATGCCTGTAACCTTTTTTAACGCTTCATAATAAGTAGGCATTATCTTTCCATGAAAAACATCCGACAACTTGTAATAGGGCAGATGCACTCTGTCATATCCCTCAAATTGCTCGCCATTATATTGACAAGGCAGTATTTCTTTAACCATACAATTTTCTATGATTTTGTCCATCCTAAATACGTATCGTGCATATGTATTTCCTTTATAATATCGAATGACAAGCCTTCCAAACAATGGTTTGTATTTCTCAATTATTTTCACTTTTGCTCTACTAGCTTCTGGCACATCGACAATTTCAGCTGCGGAAATAAAGAGCCATTCATCATAAGACATTTTGATAAAGCTAAAAACTGTTTGTCCTATATTGAAATTTCTTTTATTGCCATACCAACCCCAGTATGAACAGTCACTAATGCCACTGTTTTTAACTGATTGCTCTAAAGACAGCCATTTGTCTATATAAAAGATACCTCCCGAGCCTTCTCTCATGTTTAATTCAATTCTACTATTATTAATTTCAGATTCACTTAAATGAAAAATATTATTCAATAGTAATTCCATATCATTCACCGCCTTGCGTATTTCTCTTCACATAGGTAAGTTCAATATCATAACCCAGTGCCTCCAGCATCTGCACAAAAGTCTTATTCACAACACTATCTTGCTTTTTAATAATGCGATTGACATACTGACTTGTTGTGCCAATCTTCTCCGCAAGCTGTGCTTGAGTAGTTTCATTTTCTATGCATTTCACCTTAACATCAACTTCTATATTGTTTTTAAGCATAATATTTTCTCCCTATCGCAACATCTAGTTACTTCTAGCACAATTAAGATGATTTATTATACCACACTTTTCTCGAAAAGTCATTGCCATTTTATGAACGCACGAAAAAATGTGGTTATCAAGTGATAATGTCTTAATGGTTATCAAGGGAAAATGTCCCA
>CAYVOZ010000179.1:0-5634 GCA_964453325.1 uncultured Christensenellaceae bacterium
AAATATAAAAATTAGCTGTAGTCTTTTGAGATTTTTGCCATATATATGTAGAGGTTTCGCAAATCATTATTTGCATTGCAAAGATTTACCTCAATAAGTAAAAAAGTGAATCGTTAAGTTCAGAAAGTGGTGATTCTTATTAATAGTTAAATATGGACTTTATTTTACCTTTTGAAATTTTACAAATAGACTGACGAAAAAGTTTGAACAAGGAGATTCTAAGAATGAAAAAGTTCGTTAAAATTATTGCCCTCGCTCTGTCCATCATTTTGTTAGTTCAAAGCGCACCATTGGGTAACATTCTGGCGGCGGATAAAGTCGCTGTAAGCCAATTTACCGCTCATAAGAGCGCGTCTGAAGGAGTTCCAATCAGCAGTCCGGCAGGGGAATCATTTTTAACCGCGGAACAAGCCGCTGCAGCAGGAACGAGTGAACCTACAATAAAAGATACCCTCAATCGGGAGCCTACGCCCATCCTTGGCGAAGTAGAAGAACTGCGAAGTGAAAACACGAAATATTTCCGTCATCAAGATGGAACCTACACCGCTGCTATGTACGCCGAACCCGTGCATTATAAGGACGCGGAAGGCAAGTATAAAGATACTGATTACACGCTTGAGCTCAACAGCAAAAAGTTGAGCACAGCAAACAAGGCAACCTATACACCAGCAGCCTCAGGACTGGATGTTAGGATTCCGCAGGATTTCGCGAACGGGCAGCAACTCACTGTCAGTAAAGAAGGGCACACCGTAGGTATGGGTGTAACAGCGCAAAATAACGGTGTTGCAGAACTGTCAGCGGTTAAAGCTGAAGTGAAAAACGGTCTTGGCGATGAACCCAGGGATACTACAGATACAATTAAGGATAATAAAATTGAAGCAGATAATGCGAAATTAATGGAGTTGAAAAAACGTTCATCATCAGTAACATACAAGGATATCTTCCCCGGAGCGGACCTTGAATACATTATAACCTCTGGCAGAATTAAAGAGAGCATTTTTGTCAAGGAGGCACAAAAGGAGTATACTTACCAGTTCAGTTTGTCTTTGAACGGTTTGATTCCAGTTCCGCAAGAAGATGGCTCTATTTTACTGTATGTAAGTATTGAAGATGAAAGCCCATTGCTTATCCTCGAAGCACCCTATATGTATGATGCAGCCGGAGAGGAATGCACAGCGCTAAAAATGATTTTATCCAAAGACGGCATTCTCACGCTAACTGCAGATGCGGCTTGGATAAATGATGAAGGCCGAGCATTTCCTGTGATCATTGATCCCACGCTGGTGGTACAAAGATCGTCGATTGATGATGCATATATCAGCACTGCTGCAATGAATACAACATACCGCGCCCCGGCATATAACTTCGCTGGAACAGGTACGTATGACACTCGCCGTACATACATGAGCTTTAACTTGCCTACACTACCGGCAAGCAGTGTGGTAGTAGGAGCTCAACTTGAAATTAAGCAAGATGCATGTGTCTTTTATAACGCAGGTAACTATCTGTTAGCCTATGACTTAACTGGAATGCCCAGTTGGAGTCCCACCAATGTCACATGGAATAATCAACCGGTTTCTGGGGACATTAATGGGCCAAGAAATACTGGTGTCAAGGCAGCAGATTACAATACTGTAAACAATAATAGTTATATTTGGTATGATTTTAATATCACAAAAACCGTTAAGAACTGGTATGAGAATGACAATAACAACGGCATAATGTTTACCACTTATAATGAGTCTGTTAATACTATATCCAGGCTTTATACTGTGCGGCATAGCACTATTACCAACAATCCCGCTGTTGAGATTGAATACATTACCAACCTTGGTCTTGAGGAATATTGGTCATATGAAACGATAGACATGGGGCGTTCCGGTACGGCTTATGCAAATGATTATAGTGGCAGCCTAACATACATCCACAGCGATATGGCTATGACCGGGAATCTCCTGCCCATCAACATAAGCCATGTTTATAATAGTGATATTGACGGGGTTTTTAGCACAGGCTATAACGGAATGAATGTGGGGGATAAATTCCACTTGAATTTGCAGGAACTGCTGCTAACAATCAGTCAACCCGACCCTTTGTATGACCAAGGATACCGATATAAGCTCTATGACGGTGACGGGACCTTGCATTATTTTAAATTAAACACGGAGACCGGAGATGTTACGCATGAATTTGACACCAGTCTTGTAGTAATATCAGAAGGGAACAACCTGAGAATAACGGACGGGCAAGACAACAAGAAATATTACAATAGTGCCGGCCGGCTGTTCAAAATCGTAGATAACAATGACAACTTCCAGCTATTCACCTTCAGCGGTAACCGAATTACTCGGGTGACCGATACTTTGGGGCGTTATGCAACATTGAGCTATAATGCATACAATCAGCTCACAGCGATTACAGACCCTGCAGGCCGCAGTACAACGTTTAACTATGCCGGTACCGACCCAGCGGCAACACTGAGTAATATTACCTACCAAGACGGCAAATCAACATCCTTCCTATATCTCTATCTAGGCTTTAATATGCTACACCTTGTTACAACTTACGATAATTCTTCCAACAGGTTTTGGTATAATTCGACAGCTGGCTGTGGCAATCGTATTTACTATATTTATCAATATGATAAAGTCGGAACGATGGTAGATTATCTGAGATTCCTGTATACACAGACCAATGCTTCCGGTCAAGCTACTGGCAATACGCTTGTAACTAATAAGATAAATAAAACAAATACATATCTGTTTGACGGGTATGGCCGTACAATCAGTATAACCAATCAAGACGGTCAGTCTCAATATGCCCTTTATGGTTTGGATACTTCAAGCACAGCAACCCGAAATCAATTCAATAAAAATATTAAGAATTCTGAACAGCAAACCGTTGCAAAAAATTTGGTAAAAAATCATGGCTTTGAGCAAACAGTTTACTGGTCAGTGCTGCAGACCACAGAGGACGGCAGCTACGGTTACGATACGGACGAACACTCCGGCGGAAACCGGTCCATGATGATGGAGTTGACCGGAAATACGGGCATATTTGAAGTGGGTCAGGATTTTACGGCAACAGCCGGAGAGACATATACTGTTACTATTGACATTAAAATTCCGCAGGATTTAACACTGACCGGCAATAACGGGGTGATGTTTGGCTTTGCCTATGACGTGAACGGTGTTTGGCAAACCGATGGGAGCGAGTGGATTGCCGCTACCACCGGTAATGAGTGGCTTGACCCGGAATTAAGACGTGGATGGCAGCGTTTTACTCATACGATGACACTACCCAGCGGAACGACCGATTGCCGTGTTTTTATAGAACTTGCCCGTACTCCCGGTGCAGCCTACTTTGACAATATTCAGGTGGAAAAGAGCGGTGGCGCTCGGAATTATAACTTGGTGGAAAACAGTGATTTTTCAAACGCGCCAGGCACACCTCCATACTCACCAGGCACAACAGCGTATGGATGGACGATGAGCGGCACGCAGGCAGGTGATGGTGTGCAGTACATTAATGGACGAAACTATCTGCTTATGACCGGTTCTCCTGATTATGAGAAGAAGATTTCGCAAACCGTGTCGGTAAACGCCGATGTTGGCGATGTGCTGATTATCGGTGGAAAGGCGGCGGCCTATGCGACAATAGATACAGACAACAACCGCAAATTTGGCATCATCGCGGAGATTTACGACACAGACACAACAAAGGTTGCAACGATACCGATTGATTTTGACCGAACCATCAACATGGAATATCAGATAAAAGCGACTTCCTATACGCTGACCACACCCTGCCACCATGTTGACTACACTTTTGTCTACTACAGACACATGGACGGCGTAACTTTTACAGATGCGTTTATCTATGTGGGGAATTTTGGTGAGCATAATGAGTATAATGACGCCGGTCAACTAGTAGAAGTAGTTAATGATGAAAACAATAAATCAATCAACTATACATATGATGTTGACAATGACCTTGCTACTATAAACCAAACGATTAGCGGAACGGATTGTAGCATTACCAGTTTTGAATACGACACTCATAATGTTTCGCAAATAGCAAATAACAGCGGTACTGAAATTAGCTTCGAGTATAACGATAATGGGCAAGTTACAAGCCAAACTATTACAGAAGAGAATCCGGGCAATAATCCGCTGACAAGAACAGAAAGCATGACATATATACAAGAAGGCAGACATATAAAAACATTCACGGATATAAACGGAGGAGTTACCACATATACCTATGACAATAACGATCAAGCGCTTAAAGGCCTCGTTGTGAAAGTAGAGGACCCTGAAGGTAATGAAACCACTTACACATATGACCCGAATACTGACGAGCTGCTTTCGACAACCGGGTATGCCAACCCCTCGACGCCATCAACAACAAACTTTACAAGTCAGGATTACTTGCCAAAAACAGTCACGCGGAATAATACATCTTACTCGTATGACTACGACAATCAAAACCGTGTGACAGCGGCAAAGGTTGGCAATCAAGCTCTTATTACAAACACCTACGACAGCCGCCAAAGGTTGTCTCAGCAGAGTTATGCGAACCAGACGGTCTACACGCCGGTATACGACAGCCGTGACCGGTTGGATGGAGATAAGTGGAACAATGTACAGACAACAAAGTACTATTATAATGAAAACGACCGGCTGTCGCAGTTTGTTGACAATACTACAGGTACAACCTATAAGTATGATTACGCTTTCTATGGGCTTGTGAACAGAGTAGATGGCAGCGATGGGACCAAAACAGCATACGATTATGACGCGACAGGGCAATTAAGCCACTTGATGTTTTCAAAAAATAATGATATTATTTATAAAGCTCGATATCAAACTAATGAAAAAGGCAACCCTGAAGATGTCATTTTGACATCGCTTGGCGAGGAAAACGCCACACTGCTGCATTATAACTATGACGGATTGAACCGCTTAACAGGGAATTCCTGCGGCCCGCTGATAACCGAAAGAACATATTGTGCAGGGACTGGGACAAATGGCACAAGCGATCTTATTGAAGAGTACACCAATAAAAATGACGCCGGTATTCTGCAGCAATATGAATATGAATACGACCTAAACGGAAATATCACTGAAATCACTGAGACGCAAGCGGCAGAAACGACAACCTACACCTATGATGGGCTGAACCGTTTGATTGGAGAAATCAGCCCGAATAATTCATATGTTTACAACTACGATGTTGGCGGCAACCTAACTACGATTACGAATAATGGCTCACCTGTGCACAGCTATGTCTATGACAACAGCAACTGGAAAGACCAGCTGACAAGTATTGACAACAACGCCATCGCCTATGATGCATCCGGTAACCCCTTATCATATAACGGCTTCACCTTTACCTGGCAGCGTGGCCGACAGCTCACAGCTTTCTCGGGCAATGGGCAGAACATCAGCTACACCTATGATGCACAAGGACACCGCATACAGCAAATCGTAAATGGAACGACTATCACATACACTTATTCCGACGACCTGTTAATGCGCCAGAGCATTGGTGCAAACTCCCTCGATTTCCAATATGATGCCGGCGGTATCACCGCGGGCTTTAATTGGTAACAACCAATAAACCCCCGGCTAT
>CAYVOZ010000180.1:0-5632 GCA_964453325.1 uncultured Christensenellaceae bacterium
CGCACTGTTATTCGCAGTTACAATGAGCTTGCCATTTTCCTGATCTTGTTCATTACATCGCTGTCGTAATTTGTGAATATGCCCATGCTATGCTTGACGCCCGTACAGTACATCATATCTTAGCATTCCGTTTTTATTGTTTTTTACCAAATATTGTGATATATTGAATTTAATTGTGGAACTTACGATAAATCTTTGGACGTAAAATTTACGATCCTGATTAAGCGGTCAAAGAGTCGCTCGCGCAAAGCTGCAAGGGTCTGACTGAATCGCATGGATGACAGAAGTTACACGATGCATCTGTTGTTCATGCATATTTTTTTAACAAAGAATATCGCGTTTCATATCTCATTCGCTTGTTGGAGGGTTCGTCAAATGGCATTAAGGGATTCAATAAGGATGCTGCGTTCCGAGATAGGCTTAACTCAAAATGAATTGGCGTCGGCAGTATACGTGAGTTTTTCCACCGTGAATCGATGGGAGAATCAGGCAATGCGTCCTAACAGACTTCAATCCAAAGCTCTTCTGGATCTCGCAAAGAAGCATCGGGTTTCATCGGCATGTTTAGAAAGCTTGAGCCGATGTTTGCTCGCCTCCCGGGCTAACGACAAAGCGGATAAGGAGCGCATGAAACAGGCAAGCGAGGATATCAAGCTCAAGCAGCACGACCTTCTGACGGCCGAACAGTTCCGAAAAACCATGGATAACATTGATATGGCTCTTATCGGTCAGCGTTTTTACGATCGGGATCCTGAAAGCTGCGATATTTTCTACCAAAACAGTTTTTTCATCAGAACGCTCGGATATACAGCCGCAGAATACAAAGAAAAGGTCCGCATCGATCCATTCTTTGCCGTTGCTCCGGAGTTCCGCGCGTAGCTTATGCATCGGCTGGGCGAGCTTCTCGTGCGAAAAACAGAGCTGCGTGATTTTTATGCGCTGATCAAGGCCGTGCGCAAGGATGGCACGAAATTCTGGTTAGAGATAAAGGCGGCTTCGCTTACAGAGTATTCCTATGGGCAGGAGCTGTTTACAAGCTGCCGCGACGTTACAAAGCGTGTTGAGGCGGAGCAGCGTTACAAGGAAGAACTTCTGCTGAGAGAGGTCTCTATGCAGGTGATGTTTTCCAATATCCACTGCGACCTTACCGAGAACATAATAACACGGCATCAAAACCTTTCGGACATCATCGGCAAGGACTACAAGGGCGAAACGTTGGATGAATTGATCCGCTTGGTGGCGGACGCCGCGCCTGAAAGCCCCGATCAAAGAAGATATCTCGCAGCCTTCAACCACGACGCCCTGATCGAGGCGTTTAACAGAGGCGATGTCTACGGAAACATCGTCCTCTATAATAAAAACACGCATCGTTGGTTCCGCAACGAGTATTTGGTGGTAAAGAACCCCGCAAGCGGGAACATTCACGCTCTGATCTACATTTTTGATATCCAAAAGCAGGTCCTTGCTGAGAGTATGTTGAAAATGTTTTTAGATCAATTCTTTGATTTTGTTGGTGTGATCGATACCGATACGCAGATGATCGAGCCTTATTATTATGCGGACGGTGTGTTTCGCATGCAGTACGCCGAGAAACGGGAGTATGCAGCCCTATGCTCTGAAAAGCTGAAATTGTACGGCAGCGGTCACCGCACGGAGCAGCAGAGCCTCGCGATCGATCTTGGAACAGTACGGGCAAAGCTTGAAGACAACGCATTCTATTCGACCACCTTGGAGCTTCTGAACTACGACGGAAAGCCATTGAAAAAGAAGATCACCTATACCTATCTCGATGATACCAGAGATTCGATCATAGTGGCGCAAAGCGACTTATCGGGATTGATGAGGTTCGTACAGGAGCATAAAGCATACTACTGCAACAGCTTCAATGCTTGCAGACCGGAGGAACAGCATGAACAGAGATAAATTGATCCGGGCGGGCGTCGATTACGATGAAGGCGTGGAGCGCTTCGGCGGAAATCCCGCTGTCTTTGAAAAATATCTGGCCAAATTCTTTGCCGGCGGTTATATGGAGCTGATCGAGCAGCAGCTTGAGGCCGGGGATATCGCAGCAGCCTTCCGAACTACTCATGATCTGAAGGCGCTTGCCGGGAACCTTAGCATCAACCACTGCTATCAGGCCATTTGCGCCCTCACAGAACAGCTGCGCTCACAAGATCCGGATGTGGATTATGCAAAAGAACTGTCGCTGGCCAGATCGTGGTATGACAAGGCGAGGGCGGCGGCAGCGGAGGCGGAGCAATGACCGCTATAGTGGAACGGTTGGGAAACTGGGGCTGTGATACAGCCGGGGCTATGAAGAGAATGGCCGATGATGAAAGCTTCTATATCGAATGCCTGCGGGATGTTGCGGAGGATCCGTACTTCGACATATTGAAGGAAGCGCTGGGAGCGGGCGATACTGCAAAGGCCTTTGACGCGGCTCATGCTCTGAAAGGTGTGCTGTTAAATGTGGGGCTTACGCCGATCTACAATAAAACAGTTGAGATCGTCGAGCCGCTGCGCGCCGGCTGTACAGACGATATGACCGACAAATTAGCTCAACTCTTCGAGCTTCGCGCGCTTCTCGGGTCCATACTGAAATAATTTATATCATTATACAAGATCGGAAAGGAACTGAACTGACATGATGAGCATAACAAAGAAAGCAAGAAGATCAGCGGTAAAAGCGAGACGCGGCTTATCGACACTGATTTTATTTGTCATGCTTACTGTGCTGTCGACCCCCGCCTTTGCGGCCGGAGCCGATGCGCCCGAGACGATTCGTGTCGGGTATATGGACTATCACGGCTTTATTGATAAAAAGGACGACGGGGGCTTTTCGGGTTACGCGGTAGACTATCTGAACGAGATCTCCGAGTACACGGGTTATCAGTACGAATATGTCTGTGGAGAATGGTCCGAGCTGCTGCAAAAGCTGGAAAACAAGGAGATCGATCTGATCTGCAGCGCCCAGTATACCGACGAGCGCGCGGATAAATTCGACTTTTCAGCCTATCCTATCGGTTATACGCAGGGGCTTTTATATACGCGCGAAGGAAACGGAGAGCTCTGCTACGGGGACTTTGACGCCTTTGACGGCATGTCTGTCGGGTTGCTTCGGGGCAACGCCATGGGTCCGATCTTTTCATTCTACGCCGCTCAGCACGGGTTTCAATATGAGCTAAAGGAATACGATACGGAAGACGCGATACTGTCCGCGCTCAATGACGGCGAGGTAGACGCCATGTGCAGCGAGCATCTTGCTTACCATACGGGGCTTTCTCTGCTTGCTAACTTTGGCGCCGACGCCTATTACATAATGTCCTACAAGGGCAGTCCGTATCTGGACAGCATTGATTTGGCCCTTCAGGAGATCAAGATCGATGTCGATTTTGAGTCCGATCTGTTTCATAAATATTATGATAACAGCACCGCGGCAAACGCCGTCCCCTTTACGCGGGCAGAATTGGATTACATTGAAAGATCCGGTAAGATCACCGTTGGAGTTATGTCGAACAGGTCGCCGCTGTCATATGTCGATGAAAACGGAGACGTCGTCGGCATGATCCCCGATCTGATGCGGCTTATTTCAGAAAAAAGCGGACTTGCCTTTGAATACCGTTTTTTGGAGCTTGGACAAACCGGATATGATTTTTTGAAAAACTCCGGCGGGGATCTGGTTGCGGGTATTGCGGTATCCGCTTTTTCCACCCCCAATCCGGCGCTGCTTCAAAGCGAAACGCTTCAGACCGCCAGCGTCGTATTTGTAGGGCGGGACGGCGACCACTTTGATGTGAACGGCGAGCTGACGGTTGCGCTCCCCGCCGCCTTCATCAACGGCGATGACGTCGTATCGGCTGTTTATCCCAACTTTGATTTCTACTACGGCACGACCAACGAGGACTGTCTGGAGGCGATATGCAACGGCAAGGCAGACGTTATGCTGCAGAATTTGTACATTATCCGGGAATGTCTGCAAAGTCCGCTTTACGACGGACTGGAGATGTTCCCCGCCTTCTCATTTGAGGAAGATCAAAAGATCGTCGCTCTTCCCGAAAACGAGCAGCTGATGTCTATCATCAACAAGTCCATTGCCACCATTACAGAGGATCAGCAGAACGATATCGTCATCAACAACACCATCGCCAAGGGATATCATGCAAATATCAGCGAGATCATGTATAAGTACCGGCTTCCGCTCATTGGCATTGCCGTTCTGATCGCGGCGGTCATCGGCATGCTGATCGCGTTCTCGTTCGTTCGGCAGCGTAACTATCTGGCAATAGAAACTGTCAACAGCAAGCTTGGCGAGGCAAATTCGCATCTGGAGGAGGCCGTCAAACAGGCCGACCGGGCCAACACGGCTAAAAGTCAGTTCCTTTCCCGCATGAGCCATGAGATACGCACGCCCATGAACGCGATCGTCGGGCTTACGGAAATTGCCAAGCAGCACGAAGACGAGCCGCAGAAGATCGACGATTATCTCGGCAAAATTGCAGTTTCCTCAAAGGTGCTGCTTAGCATCATTAACGATGTGCTCGATATGTCGGCCATTGAGAGCAATAAGCTCAAAATTGCCAATGAAGAATTTGATCTCAAGCAGGTGCTGGGCGGGATCAGCACCATCTACTATCCCCAGTGTCAGAGCAAGGGCATACGCCTAAAAATGTCCACGGATGTCGAGAACGAGTATCTGCGCGGCGATTCCCTGCGCGTCAGCCAGATCCTGCTCAACCTTGTTTCCAATGCCTATAAATTTACCCCAAAGGGAGGGAGCATAGAGATCCTTGCAAAGGAAACGGCACATAAAGAGAACAACGTCTTCATCCGTTTCACCGTATCGGATACCGGCTGCGGTATGACGGAGGATATGAAAGCCAGGCTTTTCAAACCCTTTGAGCAAGAGTCTGCCGGAACTGCGAAAAAGCACGGCGGCAGCGGGCTGGGCCTGTCTATCGCAAAGAACCTGACGGACATGATGCACGGCGCCATCACAGTGGATAGCGAGAAGGACAAAGGGACGATCTTCACCGTCGACCTGCCCTTTGAAATTGCACGCAGGGAGGAAGCAGGCACGGGCAAAGATTTGAGCGCATTGCGAATACTTGCCGTGGACGACGACGAGACGGCGCGTGAGTATACTGCAACGGTGCTGCGCAGGATCGGAGTTCCGTTTGAAATGGCAGGCTCCGGCGAACAGGCTCTGCAAATGATCGCTGATGCGTATGCGGCAAAGACGCCCTATGACGTGTGCCTTATCGACTGGAAAATGCCGGATATGGATGGAGTGGAGGTGACCCGACGCATCCGCGCGAACCAGGGTCGCAGCGCACTTATCATCATTGTTTCTGCATTCGACTTAAACGAGGTGCAGGAGGAGGCAAAGGCCGCAGGTGCGGATCATTTTGTTACAAAGCCGCTGTTTCAGTCAACGGTGTTCAATATACTGATGGAGCTGACGGGCGGAAAAACCGCTGCCGGCCCCACAAAAACCGGAAGCTACGATTTTACGGGGCATAAGGTCCTTTTGGCTGAGGATCAGGAGCTGAACGCGGATATCGCCATTGAGCTGTTGGGCATTCTTGGCTTGACACTCGATGATCTATTCTACGATGACGCCGTGGCGCTGCGC
>CAYVOZ010000181.1:0-5587 GCA_964453325.1 uncultured Christensenellaceae bacterium
GACGGGCTTAAAGGTCATGGAGGGCTTCGGTCAGACCGAGACCACGCTCGTTATAGGCAACCTGTTCGGACGGTCGCATAAGATTGGCTCTATGGGCAAGCCCGTGCCGATATACGATGTGGATATAGTGGATCGCGACGGAAGACCGGTCGGAGTCGGCGAGACTGGCGAGATAGTAATACACACGGATAAGAGCATACCCTGCGGGCTCTTCAAGGGCTACTATAACGACGACGAGCGCACGCGCGAGGTATGGCACGACGGGCTTTATCACACGGGCGACGTCGCGTGGAGAGACGAGGACGGCTTCTTCTGGTATGTCGGCAGAGCCGACGACGTCATAAAGTCATCCGGCTACCGCATAGGGCCGTTCGAGATAGAGAGCGTGATAATGGAGCTGCCATATGTGCTCGAGTGCGGAGTCAGCCCCGCTCCCGACGAGCTGCGCGGTCAGGTCGTAAAGGCGAGCATTGTGCTCGTAAAGGGCACCGAGCCGACAGAGCCGCTTAAAAAGGAGATACAGACCTATGTAAAGAGCCGCACAGCGCCTTATAAGTACCCGAGGATAATCGAATTCAAGGACGAGCTGCCAAAGACCATAAGCGGCAAGATACAGAGAAATCTTTTATAGAGGATGGTGTGTAAAAATATACAGCGTTCGTAAATAAATATAAAAATACGGGCGCGGGGTATTGACAAGTGCTCCGCGCTGTGATATCATAACTCAAACTTAATACAAAGGCGATGACGAGGAGAGCGTTTGTCGGGAAATGACCTTAAGAGAGGCTGCGGATGGTGCGAGCAGCCGGCATTTGACAAAGCGTATGTAGCCTCAGAGCCGGAAGGAAGAAAGCGTATTTCGCAAGTAGAACCTTCCCGTGAATGCTGCGTAAATGCACGGGAGCTTGATGGAGCTCTTACTGAGAGGCAATGGCGACATTGCAATTTGAGTGGTACCGCGGGTCTGTATATGATGATATGACTCGTCTCAAGGTGAATGATATCTTTGGGACGGGTCTTTTTTATACCCGACCCGCAAACGGAGGCAAAAGCAATGGCTCAAATGACAGGACTTGATTTCAAAATACGCGAGATGGCCGGCCGCATACGCGAGCTAAGGCAGATCGAGGGCTTGACGAGCTCTCAAATGGCGGAAAAGACGGGTGTTTCCGAACAGGAATACTTCGAGTGCGAATCCGGACAGCACGACCTGAACTTCGCATTTTTATACCGCTGCGCACTGGCGTTCGGCGTGGACGTAACGGACATAATAGAGGGCACGAGCCCTAAGCTAAAGAGCTATACCGTGACGAGAAAGGGCGGCGGACAGCGCATCGAGCAGGCTCACGGCATGGTGTATTATAACCTTGCGGCCTCCTTTAAAAACAGGATAGCCGAGCCGCTGTATGTTTTAAGCTCCTACAGCGAGGACGCGCAGCACAGGGATATCGAGCTCACGACCCATACCGGGCAGGAATGCGACATAGTCATTTCCGGTAATTTAAAGGTACAGGTAGGCGAGCACTCCGAGGTTTTAGGTGAGGGCGACAGCATTTATTACGACAGCTCGACTCCCCACGGCATGATAGCCGTGAACGGCGGCGACTGCCTGTTCTATGCAATAGTTTTAAACCCCACGGAGGAGATAATACCCGAGCTCGTGCCGCAGGAGGCGCCCATAAAGCCCAAGCGCAAGGAGCAGGCGGGCAGGATATACGAGCGGTTTATCACCCCGACGGAGGACGGGAACGGCTGCATAACGGATATAGCCTTTAAAAACGAGCTCAGCTTCAACTTTGCGTTCGACGTCGTGGACGCTCTCGCCGAGAGCAAGCCCGACAAGCTCGCAATGCTGCACATAGACCGCGACAAGACGGAGAGACGCTTTACTTTTGCACAGATGAAGCGCGCGTCCTCGCAGTGCGCGAATTATTTCAAGTCGCTCGGTATAAAGAAGGGCGACCGCGTGATGCTCGTCTTAAAGCGTCATTATCAGTTCTGGTTCGCTATACTGGGCTTGCATAAATTAGGCGCGGTAGCCATTCCCGCGACGCATCTTTTGCAGGAGCACGACTTCTCGTACCGCTACGAGGCGGCGGGCATATCCGCCATACTCTGCACGGCGGACGGCGACACCGCGTATCAGGCTGAGAAGGCGGAGCAGAGCTATAAGGGCATAAAGGCGCGCGTATTGGTGGGCGGCTCGCGCGAGGGCTGGCACTCATTTGACGAGGAGTATACGCTCTTCTCGGGCAAGTTCGAGCGCACGGAGGACACGGCCTGCGGCAGCGACACCATGCTCATGTTCTTCACCTCCGGCACGACCGGCTACCCCAAGATAGCCGCTCATTCATATAAATACCCCCTCGGGCATTTCCACACCGCGAACTACTGGCACTGCGTCGACCCCAACGGGCTGCACCTGACCATATCCGACACCGGCTGGGCAAAGGCTCTGTGGGGCAAGCTCTACGGTCAGTGGCTGTGCGAGGCGGCGGTATTCGTATATAACTTCGATAAATTCGACGCGGCGGACATACTGCCGATGTTTAAAAAATACAACATCACTACGTTCTGCGCGCCCCCGACGATGTACCGCATGATGATAAAGGAGGATCTGACGAAATACGATCTTTCCTCCATAGAGCATGCGACCATAGCGGGCGAGGCGCTCAACCCCGAGGTCTTCCGCAAGATGGACGAGCTCGCGGGCATGAAGGTCATGGAGGGCTTCGGTCAGTCCGAGACCACGCTCGTGATAGGCAACCTCATAGGGCGTCCGCATAAGGTCGGCTCGATGGGCAAGCCCGTGCCGCTCTATGACGTGGACCTCGTCGACCCGGACGGAAAGCCCGTCGGCATAGGCGAATCCGGAGAGATAGTCATAAAGCTGGACGAGAAATGCCACTGCGGCCTTGCGGACTGCTACTATATGGACGACGCGCATACGTCGGAGACGTGGGTGGACGGCTATTATCATACTGGCGACGTGGCATGGAAGGACGAGGACGGCTTCTTCTGGTATGTGGGCAGAACGGACGACGTTATAAAGTCCTCCGGCTATCGCATAGGGCCGTTCGAGATAGAGAGCGTTATTATGGAGCTGCCGTATGTGCTCGAGTGCGGCGTGAGCGCCGCCCCGGACGACGTCCGCGGTCAGGTCGTAAAGGCGAGCATTGTGCTCGTAAAGGGCAAGGAGGCCACCGAGGAGCTCAAGAAGGAGATACAGGAGTATGTCAAAACGCATACCGCGCCGTATAAATATCCGCGCATCGTCGTCTTTAAAAAAGAGCTTCCCAAGACCGTCAGCGGAAAGATAATCCGCGCGAGGCTGTAAAGCATGACGGATATAAAGCGCATTACGCTGTTCGTGGGGCACTACGGCAGCGGAAAAACGAATATAGCAGTGAACTTTGCGGAGATGCTGGCGAGGGAAGGTAAAAGGACGGCAATAGCCGATCTCGATATCGTGAATCCGTACTTCCGCACAAAGGACAGCGCGGCGGAGCTCGATAAACAGGGCATAAGGCTCATAAGCCCGATGTACGCCAATACGAACGTAGACCTGCCCGCGCTTCCGTCCGAGATATACGGCATAATGGAGGACAGGCAGACCTACGCGGTTTTGGACGTCGGCGGAGACGACCGCGGCGCGCTGGCGCTCGGCAGGTTTGCGCCTTATATAAAGGAAGAGAACGATTTTGACATGCTGTTCGTTGCGAACATGTACCGACCGCTCACGCGGACGGCGGCGGACGCAATGGAGGTCTTAAAAGAGATAGAAGCGGCGTGCGGGCTCAAGGTGACGGGGATAGTGAATAACTCCAACCTCGGCGCGGACACGACGCCGGATACGGTGAGGGATTCGGAGGGCTTTATAAAGGAGCTCTGCGATATGAGCGGACTGCCGCTCAGGTTTACGGCGGCGGAGAAAGGCGTATATAACGGGCTCAAAGGAAGCATTGCGAATTTGTTCCCGATAGTTTTACAAAAAAAGATTTTTTAGATCGAGGAGGAAAGGGTATTGGCTAAGCTGACATTTTTAACGGATATCTGCAAGGGCTGCGGGCTGTGCGTCAGCGCGTGTCCGAAGGGGCTTTTGCAGCTGTCCAAGGACAAGCTCAATAAGAAGGGGCATTCGCCCGCGGAGATCACCGACCAGTCAAAGTGCATAGGCTGCGCGTTTTGCGCGACCATGTGTCCGGACTGCGTCATAACGGTAGAAAAGTGAGGGTGAAAAATGGCTGAAAAGGTACTTATGAAGGGAAACGAGGCTATCGCCGAGGCGGCGATACTCTCCGGGTGCAGGCATTATTTCGGATATCCCATAACGCCACAGACAGAGATAGCGGCGTATATGGCAAAGAAGATGCCCAAGATAGGCGGCGTGTTTTTACAGGCCGAGAGCGAGATAGCCGCCATAAACATGGTATACGGCGTTGCCGCTACGGGAAAGAGGGTCATGACGTCCTCATCGAGCCCGGGCGTTTCGCTTAAAAGCGAGGGCATTTCCTATATCGCGGGCTGCGACCTGCCCGCTCTCATAATAAACGTACAGAGAGGCGGCCCCGGACTCGGCGGCATACAGCCGTCCCAGGCGGACTATTTCCAGGCGACGCGCGGCGGCGGTCACGGCGACTATCATCTTATAGTGCTCGCGCCCTCGTCCGTACAGGAGATGGCAGACCTAACGATGAAGGCCTTCGACCTCGCGGATCAGTACAGAATGCCCGCTATGATTTTAGCGGACGGCACGATGGGTCAGATGATGGAGCCCGTGCTTTTAGAGGCAAGGGAGCCCGTAAAGGTAGATAAGCCGTGGGCGCTCACCGGCACAAAGATGAAGCGCGTCCATAACATAGTCAACTCCCTCGCGCTCGACCCGGCGGAGCTCGAGCGTCAGAACTTTGAGCGCTATGAGAAATATGCCATAGTAGAGGAGAACGAGGCCATGTACGAGGAGTACATGACCGAGGACGCGGAGATATGCGTCGTCGCGTTCGGCATTGCTTCGAGAGTCAGCAAAAACGCCATTCTTGCGGCGCGTGCGGAGGGCATAAAGGCCGGTCTTATAAGGCCGATAACGCTTTGGCCCTTCCCCAAAAAGCCCTTTATAAAGCTTGCGGAGCAGGTGAGCGCATTCATATCCGTGGAGCTCTCCATGGGTCAGATGATAGAGGACATAGAGCTGGCGACGAGGTGCAAAAAGCCCGTTACGCTGTGCAACCGCGCCGGCGGCATGATACCCTCTCCCGAGCAGGTGCTCGACAGCATCCGCAAGGCAGCCGGTAAAGGAGGTAAGGACTGATGATAGTTTTTGAGAAACCGCATGCGTTGACAGACGCTCCGCTGCACTACTGCCCGGGCTGCACGCACGGCATAATACACAGGCTCGTAGCCGAGGCGATAGACGCACTCGGCATAGAGGGCAACACCATAGGCATAGCGCCCGTTGGTGTCGATCGAACTGAACACGGTGTTCACGGTAACGAAACTGCAATAGCCGCTCACCATCCTGCAGCGGTTGTCCGTCATCCAGCCGCATCAGCCGGGCTATACCCTGAGCATTGAGCTTGATAACTGCATG
>CAYVOZ010000182.1:0-5528 GCA_964453325.1 uncultured Christensenellaceae bacterium
AAAGCGCACGTGCTCCTGCAGCTTTTCGGAATGATAAAACGCGGTCTGAAGCTTCTCCATGAGCTCGTATTCCGCATCCGAAAGAGCGTACGGATCCGAGGGCAGCACCGTTGGTAGATTTCCGTCCGTGAGGGGATAGACCTTTCCGTCGAGCGTTATGGTCTTATTCTCGTGATCGATCTTATCGAGCATCAGCCGGTGCTCCATGCAAAACTCCGGATTCCGCGCTATTATACCACCCTCTAATTTAAAGAGTATTATCGCCATTGCCTTCTGCATCTTTGCTATGACGTCGGCGTTGGGCTGGTCGGTGGAGCCCTCGGATATCCTCGGCTCGAAACGAACGCACGGGTCGGACGTGTAGGTATTGAGAGCAAAGGTGACGAGCGGGCTAAGAGAAATGCCGTAGCCGTCCTCGAGCGTATCCACGTTTCCGTATCTCAGGGAGTTTATTATCGTTGTGGCGATAAGCGCCTTATTTCCGGCGGCGGCACCCATCCACAGTATGTCGTGGTTGCCCCACTGTATATCGATATCGTGATATTTGATAAGCGTGTTGAGTATTATGTGAGCACCGGGGCCTCTGTCAAAGATATCTCCGACGATATGAAGGCGGTCTATGACGAGCCTTTGAATAAGGTTGCATATCGCAATGATGAACTCGTCAGCCTGATCCGTCTCTATTATGGACATTATTATCTCGTTGTTGTATCTCAGCTTATCCTCTGTCTCCGTGGCGTGCAGAAGCTCGTCGATGATGTATTCAAAGCCCTGCGGCAGAGCTTTTCTGACTTTGGAGCGCGTATACTTAGAGGCGCTGAGACGGCAGACCTCTACAAGACGGCGCAGGGTTATCCTGTACCATTCTTCGTTTATGACATTGCTTTTATGCAAGAGCTCGAGCTTTTCGACGGGGTAGTATATAAGTGTGGAAAGCATATTCCGGTCGGATAAGGTGACGCTGTTTTCAAAGAGCGCGTCGACCTTCTCGCGGACGACGCCCGAGGCGTTTTTGAGCATATGCAGAAAAGCCTCGTATTCGCCGTGTATATCGCTTATAAAATGCTCTGTTCCCTTTGGCAGACAGAGTATAGCTTTAAGGTTTATTATTTCTGTGGACACCTCTGCAATGGTGGGGTATTCTCTTGCGAGCAGCTTTAAGTATTTTAAGTTATCGACCTTTTTTGCAGACAACGAAGCCATATTAATACCGCCTTTTACAAATATATACCCATGATATCATCAAAAGCTTGTAAAGACAATATGTAATTCCGGTTTATCAACACATCTGCAAAAAATGTATCACTTCATGCTTGCGCGCGCATGCGTGATATAGTCGATGCAGAACTCGTCCTTTCCGAAAAGCGCGCTCGAGGAGAAAACTGTATCGCGGATGCTTTGACTTGTCACGTCGAGTATAGCCGCGCCGAGCCCGAGATACATCGCGACGGCAAGCATCGAGGAGTTGAGTCGGGATCTTATGGGCAGGCCGAAGGAAACATTGGAAAGACCGCAGATGGTTTTGCAGCCCGGCAGAGCCTCCGAAAGGAGCCTCACGGTGTCAAGTGCGGTCACCGCCGCTGTAGCGTCTGTCGCAATGGACTGTATAAGTATATCTATATAGATGTTTTCGGGCTTGCAGCCGGCAGACAAAAGCATTTCAGTCATGCCCTTCGCCGCGTTAAGGCGTTCTGCTGCGGTGTGTGGTATGCGACCAGCGCACATAGGCAGGCATACGAGCCCGACGCCGCGCCTTGAGGCCTCTGCGATCAGAGAAGAATATCTCGCGTCGCCGGGGATCACGGAGTTAATGATAATGTCTCCGTCCAGCTTATCGAGACAGCTCAATATGACGTCGGGATTCGGGGAGTCGAGCACTATTCCGCAGTCCGTACGGCTTTGCACCATTTTGCAGACGCGCAGCATTTCGCTGCGTTCGGCGTCGCCCAAAAGCGCGGTGTTTACGTCGAGATAATCCGCGCCGTATTCCGCCTGCTCGGAGATCAGCTTCTTGAGCTGTTCTTCATCGTACATAGCGTCAAGAGCGGACGGTATAGAGCTGTTTAGTTTTTCTCCTATCAGTATCATTATAAGTTCTCCTTAATAAACTTTGAAAGCTCGCATGAAAAGTCTGTCTTTTTAAGGGGCGTCATTATGTAAAAGCCGTCGCAGCCTTCGATTATACGGGAAATGATATCCTTTGAATATGCAATGCTTATTTTCTTTGCGTCCTCGGGCGATTTTTCGTATAACGAGGACAGCACAGAGTCGGGGATAGTGATGCCGGCGACCTCGTTGTTGAGATACAGAGCGTTCTTATAGCCGGCGACGGGCAGTATGCCCGCGGCTATACGGCAGCCGAGGCTCTTCTTCGCCAGCAGATAGTTATCGATATCGGTATCGGAGTAAAGCGGCTGCGTGAACATGCAGACCGCGCCGCGCTTTATCTTCTCCTCGGCGCGTCTGAGCTCGGCGTCGAAGTTCTGCGCGCTCGTATTGAGCGCAGCACAGATGCTGTAGGGTTGGTCGTTAAACATCAGTCCGTTAAGACTGTCTATATACTGTATGAGCTTATAAGAGTTAAAGACAAACACGTTTTTGGCGTCGTCCCTCTCCGTAAGAGAGACGGAGTCGCCGGTTATCGCGAGCACATGCGAAATGCCCTCTATATTACCCGCGATAAGGTCTCCCTTTATCGCTATTCGGTTCTTATCACGGCAGCAGACGTGAGGGATCGCCGGTATGCCCACATGCCTCATGACGTATGCGGATATCATCATGCTGTTGGCGCGGGACTTGCCGAGAGGCGAGTCGGGTATAGTCACATAATCCGCGCCGCTGTTCTTTACGTCGGTCACGGCGTCGATGAGATAGCTTGTGTCCGTGTCTGTGGGCGCAGGCAGCTCGACGGCTATAAAAGGCTTATCAAAGCTCTTACTTGTCGAATGATCGGAATAGCTATACGGCACGTCAGAGGAGGCGCGCGGAAGCTGCGCATCCGGAGAGAGCTCCGTATAGCGCTTGATATGCATGGGCGTGGTGCCGCAGCAGCCGCCGGTGATATCCACTCCGAGCGAGGCTATGGCGTTAAGCTTTTCCGCAAAGTAATCCGGATTGTCTATGTATACGGTCCTGCCGTTAGATACGGACGGATAGCCGGAATTAGGCATTGCCGTGAGGCTGAATCTGCCTGCGGGTATGCCGCTCATGAGCTCGAGCATATGAGTGGGGCCGCATATACAGTTGAGCCCGACATGATCGGCGCCGTAGGAATCCGCGGCTTCGAGCAGCGACATATAGTAATTTCCGGTTTTTGAAAAGCCGTCCTGACCTACTGCAAAGGATACAATGACGTCGGACTCGGGTAAAAGGCTCTTTATATGTTTTATGGCCTTCTCAAGCGACTCGGCCTCTGATTGTGTCTCAAAAAGGAAATCCGTGCAGCCGAGCCCTATAAAGATATCGGCGACGGTCATGTAATCCCGCTCCGGCGTATCTCCGGCGATGGGTCCAATATCCGCAAAGGCCCTTACGGGGCTGTCGGCCGCTGCGGTCAGGGCTAAGGAATATCCGTGCGAAATAATATCGGAAAGCCTTTCGCGGTCGGGAAAGCTCTCCGGGTTTGCGCCGAAGGTATTGGTCTTTATGGCGTTCGCTCCGCTTTCGATGTATTCGGAATGTATACGCAGGACCTCATCGGGGTGCGTAATATTACAAAGCTCGGGCTGCTCGGAGGCAAAGCCCTTTGAAGCTATGTATGTGCCGAAAGCACCGTCGAATATCAGTTTCTCCTTCATTGCCTTTCTTTGCTCCGTACGCGCGATGTATATAACACGCAGTATAATTATTATCATAAAATATATAGCAACTTGCGCGTAAGGTCAAATATTTTGTGGTTTTTTGTAAGGATTTTGTGTGCATCGGTTATAGCCGCTTTTTATGTGGTAAAATTAAATAAGAAAAAAGGAGGCTGTCTTTTGCCGTGCTTTACGGATAAGGCGATCGTATATGGATATTTTACAGGAGACCAGAGTAAGATTTGCGCAGGATATATATGCCGTGGATACAACGGGGATAACGATAGAGGCTGTGGACACGAACTACGCGAAATGCAGGCTGTCCACCGACGAGAGGCATTTCAACGCCGCGGGCTATGTCATGGGAGGCGCGATATTCACACTGGCCGATTTTGCTATGGCAGTCGCGTCCAATACTAATAACGCTCTGACGGTCACGCTGTCGGCCAACATCGATTTTATGACCGGCACAAAGGGGCCTGTGCTCTACGCCGAAGCGGTATGCAAAAAGGACGGAAGGACCGTCTGCTTTTTTGAAACGACGGTTACGGACAGCGACGGAGCCATCGTAGCCAGAGCGACTTCGAGCGGCTTCAGAAAGCGCTGAAAACAAATAACATCAAAAAGCCCCGTATTTGCATTGAAAGCAGGTACGGGGCTTTTTTCGGATACTTGATATGCGGCCTAAAACTCCGCCCACTTGGGTACGCGCGGGAAGGGGAGCACGTCGCGGATGTTGCCCATGCCCGTGAGATACATTATGACCCGTTCAAAGCCGAGACCGAAGCCGGCGTGCTTTACGCCGCCGTATTTCCTGAGGTCGAGATACCACCAATAGTCCTCGGGCTTCATGCCTGTCTCGAGCATGCGCTCCACAAGAGCGTCATAGCGCTCCTCGCGCTGACTGCCGCCCATTATCTCTCCGACGCCGGGTGCCAGAAGGTCCATGGCAGCGACGGTCTTTCCGTCCTCGTTAAGGCGCATATAAAACGCCTTTATCTCCTTGGGATAGCCGGTCACGAAAACGGGCTTTCCGAACACCTTTTCCGTGATATAGCGCTCGTGCTCGCTCTGCAGGTCTATGCCCCATTCCACCGGGAACTCGAATTTCTGACCGGAGGAGAGGAGTATATCGACGGCCTCGGTATAGTTGATGCGCGCAAAGTCGGAATTTACGATGCTGTTAAGTCTGTCGAGCAGACCGGGATCGACGAACTTGTTGAAGAACTCCATCTCCTCGGGCAGAGTTTCCAAAACATAGCGTATTATGAACTTTAAAAGATCCTCTGCGAGATCCATATCGTCAAAAATGTCGGCAAACGCTATCTCCGGCTCTATCATCCAGAATTCGGACGCATGGCGCGGTGTGTTGGAGTTTTCCGCTCGGAACGTCGGTCCGAACGTGTATATTTTATTGAAGGCAAGCGCAAAGGTCTCGCCCTCAAGCTGACCCGAGACAGTGAGATTGGCGGGCTTGCCGAAGAAATCCCTGGAATAATCGACCTTGCCGTCCTCAGTCCTCGGCGGGTTTTCCATATCGAGCGTGGTCACCTGAAACATCTGACCCGCGCCCTCGCAGTCGCTCGCCGTTATGAGCGGAGTGTGCACATAGACAAAGCCGTGCTCGTTGAAATACTTATGTATAGCGTACGCGACCTGCGAGCGGACGCGAAACACGGCGGCAAAGGAGTTAGTGCGCGGGCGAAGATGCGCCTGTGTGCGTAAAAACTC
>CAYVOZ010000183.1:0-5428 GCA_964453325.1 uncultured Christensenellaceae bacterium
CTGTTCACAATGCTGTTGTTGGTTTCTAAAACTCCATAACAACTTGACACGGTCCTTTTATTGCTTATGTTGTGTTTTATTGTCATAACGTGTTAAAATAACTAAAGTTAATAATCACTTCGGAGGTGAAGCGCTTGAGCCGGACCGATGATATCTTTATAAGCACCTGCCGTGACATACTCGAAAACGGCGTTTGGGATACGGAATACGATGTTCGTCCGCACTGGACGGACGGCACGCCCGCCCATACCGTGAAAAAATTCGGAGTCGTGAACAGATACGATCTTTCCGAGGAATTCCCCATACTTACGCTGCGCAAGATAAACTATCGCGGCGCGATCGACGAGCTTTTATGGATATGGCAGAAGAAGTCCAACAACATTCACGAGCTCGGCAGTCACATATGGGATCAGTGGGCCGACGCTGACGGCAGCATCGGCAAGGCATACGGATATCAGCTTGGCGTAAAGCATAAATATAGCGAGGGAATGTTCGATCAGGTCGACAGAGTTATTTACGACCTAAAGCATAATCCTCTTTCGCGGCGGATCATGACGAATATATACGTCCACGGCGATCTCAGCGAAATGAACCTCTATCCCTGCGCTTATTCCGTGACATTCAACGTCTCGGGAAATAAACTGAACGCGATACTGAATCAACGCTCGCAGGATATGCTGGCGGCGAATAACTGGAACGTGCTGCAATACTCCTGTCTCGTATACATGATGGCCATGATATCCGGGTTCGTCCCGGGAGAGCTCGTGCACGTCATCGCCGATGCGCATATATACGACAGGCACATCCCCATCATAAAAGAGCTTATAGAGCGCTCCGCTTATGATGCGCCAACGATGACATTAGACAAAACGGAGGATTTTTATTCGTTCACACCCGACAGCTTCCACCTCGACGGTTATAAGTGCAACGCCTCCATCGGCCGTTTTGAAGTCGCAATATAATACACTGGAGATTAATATGAAGGCAATAGCCGCAGTAGATACGGATTTCGGAATAGGCAGAGACGGCGAGCTTTTAGCGCATATCCCCGACGACCTCAAGCGCTTTCGCAGATTGACCGAGGGCCATACCGTCGTCATGGGCAGAAGGACAGTCTCCGGGTTTCCCGGGCAAAGGCCCCTGCCGAACCGCAGAAATATTGTGCTTTCCACCACAATGCCCGAAGGAGACGGCTTTGAGGTCGCACGGAGCATAGACGAGCTCGGGAGCATGCTCTCTCCCGACGAGGAGGTCTATGTTATCGGCGGCGGAATAGTCTATGCCGAGCTTCTCCCATATTGCAGCGAGGTCAATCTCACCGTTATCCGCCACAGATTTGAGGCCGATACGTTTTTCCCTCGTATGACAGAGCTTCCCGGTTGGGTGCTGAAAGGAGTATCGGCCGTATTTTCGTACGATCTTATAAAGTACCGTTTTGAGGACTATATCAGAACGGACGAACCTAAGAAGCTCAAATAACGCATATCACTTAAGCCTTTCCGTTATCTCGGCAAGGCGTTTTTTTTGTTCGCTGTTGAGCATCGGCGATACCTTGCTCATGAATTCCGACAGCTTCTCGTCAGTAAAGCTCCCGTCCTTCTTTCCCGACGCAACGCTCTCCATAAGCTCTCGCATAAGCTCGCTCTCGCTCCGGCCCTCGTATTTCTTCACGATCTCCTCTATCGGCTGATCCGCATTATTGTTTTCCGGACGTCTTCCGCCCGCGAAATTTCTGATATCCATTCCCTTCTCCTTTACTGTCGTCGCATGTTAAGAGACTTCCGCATAGAATATAGTATGCGTTCTTTACCGCGCTGTGCAATCGCACGAAAATATCAATGCCGAAACGAGGCGTCCGCGAATGATATATACCCCCTTTGACATTCGCCCCAATGCAGAGGTGCTGCATAATGCGGAGTGCGGAAAAAGCACTCTGTCTGACCGTCCGTCCGATGAGCTCACGGCGCTGCTGGCGCTTGTCCTGAAGGACGGCTTTGTTGACCGTACATTCATAAGCCTTCTAAAAGATATATATCCCTTTGTAGGGGCGCGTGACAGAGCTTTTATCGGAAGGCTGTTCTGTGCGGAGAAGAAAGCCGTGCGGCTAAAGGAGGTCTCTCCGTCACCATGCTCGTGCAGATGTGAGCTCACGCACAGCAGACGCATATCAGGGTTGTTTTCCGTGCTCAGAAAATACGGTGGGAAGAGTGCCTCCGATACTCTCACGATGGCGGAGCGCGCTATGGCGATGTCGGGAGCATTTTCAGGCAAGGGCACAGATCCGATGTCTCTGCTCGGTATGCTCATGCCGCAAGGCGGCCCGGGCGACATATCCGGGCTTTTAAAAATAATGCAGAGCATGAACAAATGAATTAATTCCGATTTTCCAAAATACTATTAGCATATGAGCTATATAAAGAAAAGGTTGATATTAAAGGGCAGGCATCCGGGCATACTCACGGTCTCCGGCGACGAGACGAGTTATGTTTCCTTTGATGACGCACGCGATACGGACGGTCTGATGCTTTTCTCGTCTCCGTCGGTCTACTTTACCGTTAAGAACGGTTTTGCAAACATGCCTGCGCGCGACGTAGTTGCCGCTTCTCTTCCCGAGCTCCTTTCCAAAGGTCAGCTTTCTCCCTTTGACTGGAATAAGGCTGCGGAGCGGATCCGTCTCGACAGCTATATGAAAAGCAGCGGAGCGCTCCCTTCAGCACAGACGGCTGCAAAGAGCACAGAGCCCGTGCGACCGATAAACGCCGATATCGGGCAAAACATTGAAAGCAAAGAGAACGAAGACTGCTCTTCCGGCCCGGCTTCGCCTCACGTCGATCAACAGGAGCACATCGCGGATACTGTAAGCCACGTTTTACCCCGCTCTGAGGCTTCCGAGCAAAACGACTGCGCTCCCGGTCGTTTCATTTGCCCAGCGGCAGCGTCCCCGCGCACGGTAAAGGCATTTTCCGATATATTTCCGGAGTCGGATTGGCTGTTGTTTGAGTATCGTTCCACCGGAAGAATACGGCATTATCTCACCGGGGTGATATACGGAGAGGTCACGAGGCTCGCGGCCGCCGTTCCCGGCGAACCCGACAACCGCCCCGGCTGGCTCGCAGGCTTTGACCGGTATCTTCGCGATGACGACGGTACGGGCTACTGGGTAATGATAACCGCAGCGTAATACCTTCATACCCGCTGCATCTCATATGTCCATACACGCGTATTAATACAGCAATTTTCTGCATATACATCTATAAGCATATATGCCCGGAGGTATAAACATGGAATCTGTAAGACTCAATTCTGATAATACACTTTGGCTGATAGGAGAGCCCGCATCTATCGAGGGAAGCTTTCCTCTGCCCGACGCCGCCTCCGATGCATCCTCGGTGCTGCTCGTAACAGGCTGCGCAGAGATAACAAATGCATCGGCGTCAAAGGACGCTGCACTTTTGGAGGGAAAAGCACGTTTCTGCATACTATATGCACGGCCGGACGGCACCGCGGACAGCTTTGAGGCACAGTGCCTCTTTGAACATACCGCTTCGCTCCCGGGCGCGACAGAGGGCATGAAAGTATCCGCTGATGCAGGCATAGCTTTGATCGATCACAGGCTGGAATCCGGCTCGCTCAGCATTTCCGGCGAGCTATGCATCGATCTCTTCGCTGTTTCCCCCGAAAGCTGCGAATCCGTACTGCAAAACGATCCCGATGCCGTATACGACGTTAAAAAAGGCAAACTCGTCTCCGCAATGACGGGCGTTCATAAGGTCTATCTTAAGGAAGAGCTCCGCATTCCTCAAACCATGCCGGAGATAAGCCGTATACTTTCCGTCGGCGGCAACGCGACAGTCAACAGCATTGAGACAGAAAGAGATAAGCTTATCACCGAGGGAGAATTGAGGCTGCTGATCTCCTTTACAGGCGCAGACAAGAATGTCCCCCTGCAATTTATGCGGGAGTCCGTGAGCTTTGGAGAGATCATTTCCGAGACCGGCATAGGAGATACCACGTGCGCGCTCATGAGTGCGGTCCCGGAGCACATCACCGCAGAAGCAGAGGGCGATGTGATAACGGTCTCCGCCGTGCTCTCAGTTATATGGATAGCAGGCAACGAGCAGGAGACGGAATACGTCGCGGATATGTTCTCGCTCACGCGGGGTACTGAGCTCACGAAATGCTGTCTGCCCTCGCGGCTGCCCTGCTTTACTGAAAATATAAAGCGCATACTGCGGATATCCGCAGCTATACCCGATACAGCCCCGGAGGCGTCGCGCGTGCTCGCAGCAGTGGCGTATCCTGAGCTTACATCGGTCCTTCCGTCGGGCGGAAAGGCCGAAGCAGACGGCATACTCAACATCGATCTTATATATACGTCTCAGGACGCAGGCATCCGCAGCATAAGAATAAGGCAGGCCTTTGACGAGATCATACCCTTAGGCGCAGCAGCTGGCGCGGACGTCGCGGGGATACGCATACACCCGGAGTATGCTTCCGCAGCAGGCTCGGGCAGAGACGTCGATGTAAAAGTAAGCCTCGAATTTTCCGTTTTTGCTTTCGATATCAATGACTTTTGCTCCGTCTCCGAGGTGATGTATTCCGTTGCTCCTCCTGTCGAGAGCGGTATATCCGTCTATTTCGCCGACGGCGAGGAGTGCATGTTCGACATAATGAGAAAGCATCGCGCATCGCCCTTGTCGGCTATGAGTCCGGATACGACTTCCGATCCTCCCGAGAGAGGCAGCAGAATAATCATTGTAAGATAGATATCGACGCGATCAGCGGGAACGGAAGCGGCTTCCGTTCCCGTATGCTTTCCGGATCAGTTTTGTCTCGATCTTTTGTTGAACATCCTGTCGGTATGTACTCTATAAAATTACATTGATTCTTGCATAATTATATCTAATTGTGTGTTTTCTTTAACAATTCGACACCGTTGTTGCTTTTTCATAAATATAACCGTATAATTATTTACATCATCGAACACTGTAAATAGAATATTGGTTATACGATCATGGGAGGTTTGATTTGACGAAGGTTAATGATCCTTTTGACATGTCTGAGTCCGAAAACGATATCGGATCTTTGAGCGCCGAAAATAAAGAAGCTGCTTTGTCCGGCGTCGGGGGCTCCGGTGATAAGGACAATGCAAACCCCGAAAGCTCCGAATCTACAGAGAACGCCATCGAGGCAGCCGCAGCAGAGGTCTCTGCCGAAGCTGCGGAGGCAGCCGCAAAAGAAGCCTCGTCCGAAGCCATAGATAATACGTCTGCCGGCAAGGACACCTGTTCATCCGACGTCGAAACGTCTCCCGCCGAATGCAAGGTATCCATCGACGCCGGGCAGGACTCCGCAAAAGGGGCTGATGCTTCGCCTTCAGAAGGAAGAATCGGTATTTCAAATAAGCTAAGCTTATTTTTTATTAATT
>CAYVOZ010000184.1:0-5409 GCA_964453325.1 uncultured Christensenellaceae bacterium
GGGCCGGCTATCACGCGCGTTATGGCTTCCTCGATCTCGGTCTTTCCTATCTTTTGCTTCTTGTGCCGCGCGGTCAGTATGGCGGCCTCGTTAAGGACGTTTTCCAGGTCTGCGCCTATAAAGCCGGGCGTGAGCTTGGCGACGACGGAGAGATCGACATCGTCCTCAAAGGGCTTGCCCTTTGCGTGTACCTTTAAAATATCCTCGCGTCCCTTTACGTCCGGATAGTTGACGACTATCTGTCTGTCAAAACGGCCTGCGCGCAGCAGTGCGGGGTCGAGTATATCCTTGCGGTTCGTCGCGGCCATGACCACGATGCCCTCGTTGACCTGAAAGCCGTCCATCTCCACGAGCAGCTGGTTGAGCGTCTGCTCGCGTTCGTCGTGTCCGCCGCCGAGGCCTGCGCCGCGCTGTCTGCCGACAGCGTCTATCTCGTCTATGAATATTATGCAGGGCGCGTTCTTCTTTGCGTTGTCAAACAGGTCGCGCACTCTCGATGCGCCTACGCCCACGAACATCTCCACAAAGTCCGAGCCGCTTATAGAGAAGAAGGGTACTCCGGCCTCTCCCGCGACCGCCTTTGCGAGCAGCGTCTTGCCGCCGCCCGGAGGGCCGACGAGCAGCACGCCCTTGGGTATGCGCGCGCCGAGCGCCGTAAAGCTCTGAGGGGACTTCAGGAACTGAACGACCTCCTGCAGCTCCTCCTTTTCCTCGTCGGCTCCGGCGACGTCCGCAAACGTCTTTTTGCTCGAGGGATTGACGGTCATCTTTGCGCGGCTCTTGCCAAAGCTCATAGCCTTGCCGCCGCCCTGGGACTGACGCATCATTATTATCCAGAATATGATAACTATCGCAATGGGTATGAGGTACGGCAGCATCTGTACAAAGAAAGAAGCCTCCGGCTTGGGATTATAAGCTATCGGAATGTCGACCTCGGTGATGCTGTCCACGCCCAGAAGAGCGGTAAGATCCGTTTCGAGCTGCTCCGTAGACGGTATATATACGCTGTAGTCATAGCTTGCGGGCATGTCCTCAGCCTTGAAAACAGTGTCCTTTTTAAGAGCCGTAAGATCGTTCTCGGTCACCTGAACTGCGGATATCTCGCCTTCCTTGACCTTTTGCAGGAACTCCGTATATCCGAGTACCGTAGAATCGGCCGTATTCTTGAGCGAACCAAAGGATTGCGACAAGAGTATGATCGCAACTATGATCACTATATAGATAAGCGGCCAGCGAAAAACCTTTTTCAAATAAATATCCTCCTGCGTGCACTTGCGTGCCTTCCTATGTTACAAAATATAACACGAAACGGCACATGATAAAGCCGTGCACAAAAATTTAACAATTTTTTCGGTCTGCGGGGCATTTGCCCGGGCAGAGCCATGACGCGGCAGCCGCTTACATACATAAAAGACCGGCGGCGCGCTGCGTTATCATCTGTATATCTCCGGCTTGAGCGTGCCTATAAAAGGCATGTTGCGGTACTTTCCGTCATAATCGAGGCCGTAGCCCACGAGGAACTTGTCGGGAACGACAAAGCCCACGTAATCCGCCTCTATATCCACCTCTCTGCGCGACGGCTTATCGAGCAGCGCACAGCACTTGCAGGAGCGCGCGCCTCTCGACGCGAGCGTGTTTTTAAGACGGAAGAGTGTATTGCCGGAGTCGATTATATCCTCGACTATGAGCACGTCCTTGCCGGTGATGTCCTTTTCAAGGTCATAGAGTATGCGCACCGTGCCCGACGACGACGTCCCCGAGCCGTAGCTTGATACGCGAATAAAGTTCATGTCGAGCTTTATATCCATCTCCATGAGAAGATTGATATAGAATACGCTCGCGCCGTTAAGGACGCCGACCATGAGCAGATCCTTGTCCTTATAGTCCGAGACCAGCTGTGCGGCGAGCTCCTTATTGCGCGCGGCTATCTGCTCCGCAGAGACCACGACCTCCAATATATCTCCCGCCAGCAGACCCTTAAGCTCCATAGTCAGTACCTCCGTGTTATGTATTGTTTTCGTTTGGAACATAGCATATGCGCACGATATGACGGGTATTTGCGTCTACCTTTATATCTTCGGAAATACCGTGGCCGACCGCCCATATTATGCTGTTTCCGACCGCAGCCAAAACGACGTTATCCCGTTCGTCCGCGGGTATCTTCTCATCGATGAAATAGTCCTTGAGCTTTTTTTTGCCCGGAGAGCCGAGCGGACGGAACATATCTCCGCTCCTTCTCGTTCTTATGACCGCGCCCGCCGCCTTATCCGCGTCTATATATTGCACGAGGGAATGCCTGTCGCCGTATACGGCGTTATCCTCGCTGCGGCATTCTATATGCGCTCCGTTAAAAATCGGAGTCACTCCGTCCGCCGCGAGCGGACATATTTCCTCATATACTATTTTACACGATTTTTTGCCGATAATCAATCTGTTATACGATACAAAAGCCCGGAATCTGTCGCCTACCTCAAAGCTTTTGCCCGTCGCGGGGTCAGCCGCGAGAGCGAGCACGCTCTCCACATGTCCGCGCTCGATGTCCACGAGCGACGTCGCGCGCGATATTGCCGCGCGCACGATACGGCGCTGCATGGCGTCGGGCTGAGCCAAAAGCGCGGGTATGTCTATGGATGCGCCGTCGGGCAGCTTCTCCGCGATGCTGTCCATGAGCGCGCCGGTATACCCGTCGAGCGCGGCTCCGTCGTCGCGCATGAGCTCGCAGGCGCGCGCGATAGCGGAGGAATACTCCGGATTTATGGCGGAAAACAGAGGAAGTATCTCGCGGCGTATTTTGTTGCGCGTATAATCCGTGCAGCTGTTCGTCGAATCGGTGACGAACGAAAGCGAATGAGCCGATATATAAGAGTCTATCTCGCTGCGCGTGAGGCAGAGCATGGGGTGTATGAGATTCGGAGCGCGCTTGGGGCTTATGCCCATAAGGCCGCTCATGCCGCTGCCGCGTAAGAGATTGAATATGAACGTCTCCGCGTTGTCGTCCGCGTGGTGAGCCGTGGCGACGCGGTCTATGCCGTGCTCTGTGCACATGCGCGCAAAAAAGTCATAGCGCAGCCTGCGCGCTGCGGATTCCGTGCTTTCGCCCTTCTCTCTGAGCGACGGCACGTCCGCGCGCTCGCAGTAAAAGGGTATGCCGCGCGCGCGGCAAAGCTCCTCTGCAAAGAGCATGTCGCGCTCGGACTCGCCGTCCGTTCTTATGCCGTGCTCAAAGTGCAGCACGCATACGTCGTATCCGAGGGAAAGCAAAATATCGAGCATGCAAACGGAGTCCGCGCCGCCGCTCACGGCAGCTCCGACGCGCTCGCCGTCCGATATGAGCTTATGTCTTTCTATGTACCCGCGTACCTTATCTTCGATCATGCATCTATTTTATATAAAAACGCAGCGGGTTACAATATATAAGAGGAAAAGAAAAGCGGTTTTTACTGCCGCTTGCGGACATAATAGCATGCTTAGTGGAAAAAAGTCGAAACGGGTGCTAAAATAAAGAAAAAAAGCTTGGAGATATGTATATTGAAGACCTCACGCTGGTTCAGAATATTCATGATGGCAATGGACAGCCTTGTGCTCATACTCATAAGGCCTTTCACGTGGTTTACAAAGCTGTTCGGCTTTGAGAAGAGAGAGGACGCGGATATGACGCCCCATGCCGTTGAGAGCACGCGTCCGGAGCGGCTGGGGATAAAGCCGGAGCTGGAGGTGGACGGAGAGCCCGTCGGGAGCTATACGCGCAGCGAGCCCATATGCTTTGAGCCGGACGAGCCGTATTCGCAGCTCGAGGGCATATTCACGTTCAGAGGCGACCATTTAAGAAGCGGCGGCGCGTTCGGGACTGCGGAAATGCCGGAAAGGAAGCTCGAAAAGGCATGGGAAACCGACACCGGAAAGCTGAAAAAGAGCTACGGCAAGGGCTATTGGACGGGCAGCGGATGGACGGGTCAGCCGCTCATAGTGCGGCTCACTGACGAGCAGAAGAAGGCGGAGTCGCTTTATGAGGAGAAGAAGGACAAGCCCGGCCTCACGGAGGCGGTCTATTCCACGATGGACGGCAGAGCGTATTTTATAGATATAGAGGACGGCAGCATTACGAGAGACTGCATCGACGCGGCGATGCCTTTCAAGGGCGCGGGCGCGCTCGACCCGAGGGGACTGCCTCTCGCGTTCTTCGGCCCCGGGGACGCAGGCCCGGCGGAGGACGCGTATGCGCGCGCTCTCATATACTCGACTGCGGACGGCAGCAGGCTCTTTGAATACGGCGGACAGGACCCGTTTGCATTAAGAAAATTCCATGGCTATGACAGCTCGCCTCTCGTGGACGCGGCGACGGACACTCTCATAGAGCCGGGCGAGAACGGCATACTTTATACCATGAAGCTCAACACGAGCTATGATAAGGAAACGGGGCGCGTATCGATAGCCCCGACCGAAAGGGTAAAGCTCAGATACTCGACGTCCCGCTCGTCCGAAAAGTCGTATTGGCTCGGCATGGAGGACAGCGCCGCGATATGGAAGAACTATCTGTATATAGCCGATAACGGCGGGAATCTGCTGTGCATAGACTTAAATACAATGACCGTCGTATGGGCGCAGGACACGGAGGACGACACGAACGGATCGCCGGTGCTGGCGGTGGAGAACGGCGTACCTTATATATATATAGCAACGTCGCTGCACTGGAAGGCGTCAAAACGCCTGAAGCTCGGACGCGTGCCGATATTCAAGATAAACGCTATAACCGGCGAGTACGTATGGATAAGGCGGTATCTTTGCAACACCGTGGCGGGCATCTCCGGCGGAGTGCAGGCGACGGCCGCGCTCGGAAGGGGAGCTGTCAAGGAGCTCGTGTTCTTCCCCGTCGCGCGCACGCCTCATGTCAGGAGCGGGCTTTTGGTCGCGCTCGACAGGAGCACGGGCCGCGAGGTATGGCGGTATAAGATGAAGCGCTACGCGTGGTCGAGCCCGGTGCTCGTCGGCGGAGAGGGACGTGAGACCATAGTGCTCGGGGACTCCGTCGGCAGGCTGCTGCTCATAGACGCGGCGACGGGAAAGGAGCTCGACTGCATCGAGCTCGGCAGCAACATAGAGGCCACTCCCGCGGTGTTTGAGAACACTATAGTCGTAGGCACGCGCGGACAGAAGATATTCGGCGTGAGGCTAAAATGACAGTAAAAGAAAAAACGCTGATAAGTATAACAAAGGCGTTAAACGCATCGGGAATATGCTGGTGCGTGGGCGCGTCGTGCATGCTCTTTTTGCGGGGGATAGCCGAAAGCTTTGGCGATATTGATATTATGACGGACAGCGAGGGCTTTATAAAAGCGGACGCGGCCCTGTGCGCAATGGGGAAGAAGCTCCCGGCGAGGGAGAACAACGAGCCGTATCTTTCCCGTCACT
>CAYVOZ010000185.1:0-5288 GCA_964453325.1 uncultured Christensenellaceae bacterium
GTCATTAAGCTCCTTCAGATACTCCGCGTTATAAGAGGCCGTTTGAGATGCGGGTACGACCAAAAGCCCGCCCGCGCGCTGCTTTAAGAGCTCTATCTTTCTTATCTCGACGTCGGATCGCTCTTGAGTCTCGCAGATAATGACCTCTTTATTCCGGGAGGCCGCCACCTTTTCTATGCCTCTTAGCGCGTCGGCGAAAAAGCAGTTATTGTATTCTGTGAATATGACGCCTATCACATCGGACTGTCTGCCGGTGACGCCGCGCTTTTTATACTTCTTTTGGGAATAGCCGAGGCTTTTGCACGCGGCGTCTATGCGGGCGCCCGTGGTCTTTCCCACATAGCCGGAGGCGTTGAGATAGCGCGACACCGTAGCCGTGGATACCCCCGCCATATCCGCAATATCATTTATGTTTGCCATGTGAGCAACCCTCCCGAACGAGCGAAAAAGTATGTGCGGATCGCATAAAGCCGCCGCACATGTGTAATTGTACATGTAAATCGTGAAAAAGTCATGTGGAAATTGTGGAACAGCAAAAAACTGCGCACCGGGAGCGGGATCTCCGATGCGCAGCTATATATAAGCACTGCGGCCTATATGCGGGAATTAAAGCATGAACTGTCCGCCGTTTACGCGGATGTTCTGGCCGGAGACGTAGCTCGCCATGTCGGACGCGAGGAATACGACGGCCTGCGCGACCTCGGAGGGCTGGCCCATGCGGCCCATGGGGACCTTATCGGAGGTGACGACGGAGCCGAGCCTGAGCGTGAGCTCTGTCTCTATGACGCCGGGGGAGACGGAGTTTACGGTGATCTCGGTATCCTTTGCGGCCTTGGCATATACCTTGGTCATCATTATTATGCCGGCCTTGGACGTGCAGTATGCCGCGTCGGAGCGGTCTGCGGGTCTGTCGCCGGATATGGAGGCTATGTTGATTATTCTGCCCTTTTTCTTTTCCATCATGCGCGCAAAGACTGCCTGCGACATGAAGAACGTGCCGCGCAGGTTGATGCTCTGCACTCTGTCCCATATCTCGGGGGTGACCTCAAGCACGGTGTTCGCATAGGATATGCCCGCGTTGTTGACGAGTATATCGATGCTGCCGAAATCCTTTTCTACCTGTGCGACAAAGTCCTTATCGCCCTCGATCTTGCTTATGTCCGCGACGTACGGCACGGCCTTTACGCCGAGAGCCTCGACCTCTTTTGCGGTCTCGGTGGCAAGAGGCAGGGAGATATCGGCTATCGCTATGTTCGCGCCGTTCTCGGCGAGCGCCAGAACTATGGATTTGCCTATGCCGGAGCCGCCTCCGGTGACTATTGCATTTTTACCCTTAAGCATTTTTTCCATGATAATGAACTCCTTTTCAGTAAACCGTCAGGTCAGAACTCTGTCGAGACGGGAATAACCGCCGTCGTTTATGATTAACTCGCCCGTGAGGTGTCCGGCACGCTCCGAAGCGACGTATACAACTAAATCGGCAAACTCTTCGATGGTCGTCATGCGCTTGCCGAAGGGTATGTTGCGCTCGGCCTGCTTGCGCCTCTCGTCGGGATCGGGGAAAAGGGCTGCCCATTTGACATAAGAGTTTGTCCATACGGAGCCGGGGATTATGCAGTTTACGCGCACGCCCTTATCGCAGAAATATGCCGCCCACTCGCGCGTGAGTCCGTTTATGGCGCCCTTTGCCGCGACGTATGCGCTCGTGTGTCCCTGACCGGTGACGGAGACGTGGGAGCCTATGTTTACTATATTGCCGTGATTCTTTATGAGCTCGTCATGTGCATAGTGTACGAGTGCGTAATAGTGGATGAGATTGTCGCGCATGCCCTTCATGAATGCATCGGGCTCCGCGTCGAGACCGAGCTGGTTATTGCCGCCCGCGTTGTTCACGATGACGTCTATGCGCCCGTATTTTTCGAGAGTATGGTCGATGACGCGCTTGCACTCTGCGACGTCGGTGAGCTCTGCGGCGACGTATTCCATGCGCTGGCCCTTTTCGGCGAGCTCCTTTTCCATCTGCGGACCCTCCGTGCCGGGTCTGTTTACGCAGATTACGATAGCCTCCTCGGCGGCCATGCTTCTGACGATGCCGGAGCCGATGCCCTTTGTGCCGCCTGTGACGATGACGACCTTATCCTTTAATCCGAGATCCATATTTTTCTCCTTTCACACAGCAGATAACAGTTTTGTTCTGTCTTTATATGATAGAACTACATGAGTATAAATTCAATGTGTAAATGCATAAACGGCGCATGTAAAAGAGAGAGATTTACATAAATTGATTTTGTTTATGAGACTTTGATATTTAAACGGAAAGTTTTTATTTCTTTGTGTTACAGTTAGGGGCAGAGCAGGTCAAAAACAGGGCAAGGATAGAGCGTGAAATATTCGATTAAGGACAAGCCGCGTATTCTCGGTATACAGTATTATTTGTGCGAGGGATGCCTCCGGCGGCCAAAGGAATGAGGAGGGGATTTCGATTTCCCCTCCTACTCTGCGAGGCCGCTTCACAATAGCCTATGACCTGCGGTGCATACGCACCTTGCTCATAGGCTTTGTTCAGCGGGCTTCCGTCTCGCTTCATCCGCCACAGGCGGCGCTCGACTCCGCCCCTTTGGAATCCTCTACCACCCCCAAACGACCGCTCATGCGACGCGGGGTCTGCTTTGGGGGTTCATGGGAAGTTTTTATAATGGAATTAGTTTGTGCAATAAAGAGTGTTCTCGAGCGGGTCAGGGTCAAGGTCAAGACCCATATGGAGATAGTCCGGCGCATTTGACGGGGTAGGATGTCGTGTTGATGTTTCTTTTCGCACCGGGGGCGAAAGGTCAAGGTCAAGACCGGTATGGATTTTTGTGGCTGCTTCGCACGAAAATGCCCCCATCGCTTTTGCGATGAGGGCATGTCGGCGTCGCTTGCTGCGACGTGGTGACCCCAAGGAGACTTGAACTCCTGTTACCGCCGTGAAAGGGCGGTGTCTTAACCGCTTGACCATGGGGCCGCGCACGAAATATTATTGCATAAGCAAAGCCGTGTTGTCAATACCGAAAATCAACAGTTTTTTTGCCAGTGCAGCCGTTTATTTTGTGCGCGGAGCGGCATTATACGGCAAACGCCCCGTATGATTGGGATTGACCGCGGAGTGAAAAGAGAATAATATAGGGACAAGAATAATCAGGCTTGCTCTTGTGGAAGCGCTTTACGGTAAAAAAGAGCGGCGGACAGGATGAAGACACTTGGATAACGACAACACGACCAAAGCCGCTGAGGCGGCGGTACATAAAGGCTTTTTTGCAAAGTGCGCGGATAAGGTAAAGGCTTTAAGCGAGCACCCGAAATACGGGTGGATGATCCAATTCGTTAAATTCGGTATCGTTGGGGCGTCAAATACGGTCATCAATTTAGGCGTATACTATTTTTGCCTCTATGTTTTGGGTCTGCATTTTCAGCTATGTAATCTTATAGGCTTTTTGATAAGCGTGACGAACGCGTACTTCTGGAGCAGCAGATATGTATTCAAGTCCGGCAAAAAACGCACCTTCGGCGAGCATGTCCTTACATACTTAAAAACGGTGGCGGGCTATAGCTTTACATACGTTCTGAGCGTGCTGCTGCTCTATTTATGGGTGGATACGCTGCATATATCCGAGTCGATAGCGCCTATAATGAATATGCTTATAACGATACCTCTTAATTTTTTGATAAATAAGTTCTGGACGTTCGGCAAGAAGAAAAAAGCAGAGCCTGCTCCGGAAACGCAGGGTACAGACGCCGAAAAGACAGATGAAGGGCAGGAAACCTCCGAGTAACAGTATACTGTGTTCTGATTTTATTTGCAGTTTCTTATCATTTGCCGCCTTTAAAATATACTGTTCTTATGTTATACTTACCGATAATGCTTTGAGCATGGGAAGGAAGTAGTATGGAATTCAACTCACTGAGTTTCTTAGTGTTTTTTCCGGTTGTAACGCTTATCTATTTTATCATACCGAAAAAAGTCAGATATATATGGCTGCTTGTCGCCAGCTATTTTTTTTACATGAACTGGAACCCGAAGTACGGTCTGCTGCTTATGGGGATAACGCTGGTCTCGTATTTTGCGGGGCTCCTTATCGCACGGTCTCCGAAAAAGAAAACCAGGCAGCTGTTTTTGGCGCTGTGCTTCATCGTGTCTATAGGTGTCCTGGTGGTATTCAAATACTTCGACTTTTTACTCGGCAACATAAATACTGTGCTGCAAAGGATCGGGGCAGGCGCTGTGACCAACCCGTTCGATATCGTGCTGCCGGTGGGAATATCCTTCTTTACTTTCCAGTCGCTCGGATACACGGTGGACGTATACCGCGGGACTGTGAAGGCCGAGAAAAATCCTCTTAAATTCGCGCTGTTCGTGTCGTTCTTTCCGCAGCTCGTGGCAGGGCCTATCGAGCGCTCGGACAACCTGCTGAGGCAGATCAACGACACCATACTTACCGTAAAGGCGGACTATAAGCGCATCATCAAGGGACTCATGCTGATGCTGTGGGGCCTCTTCTTAAAAATGGTGATCGCCGACAGAGCGGCGATAATTGCCAACACGGTGTTTGACAACTATTTCATGTACGAGTCCACCGGCCTCATATTCGGCGCGCTGGCGTTCGGGATACAGATATACTGTGATTTCTCGGCATATTCCGCTATAGCCATAGGCGCGGCGGAGGTCATGGGCTTTACGCTCATGGAGAACTTCGATACGCCGTACTTCTCGCGGTCGATACGCGAGTTCTGGCAGAGATGGCATATTTCGCTTTCAACATGGTTCAGGGATTATCTGTACATACCGCTCGGCGGAAACAGGAAGGGCAAGTTCAGAAAGTATCTCAATATTATGATAACCTTCCTTGTCAGCGGACTGTGGCACGGGGCCAACTGGACATTTGTGGTATGGGGCGGCCTGCACGGCGCATATCAGATCGCCGGAGACATATCGAGGCCGCTGAAGGATAAAATAGAGAACAAGCTTAAGATAAACAAGGAGGCGTTTTCGTATAAGCTCGGTCAGGGCCTGATAACGTTCGTATTAGTGGACATAGCGTGGATATTCTTCCGCGCGGACAGCCTGCGCGACGCACTTGTGTATATAAAGCGCATGGTATTCCGCCCCGACCTCTGGACGCTTACCGGCGACGGCATATACAACTTCGGGCTCGGGACCGTGGAGATGCGCGTGCTCGCGATATCGCTCGTCGCTCTCGCGATCGTGAGCATCATAAAATATGTCGGGAAGAAGCGCATCGACGAATTCA
>CAYVOZ010000186.1:0-5282 GCA_964453325.1 uncultured Christensenellaceae bacterium
TTGATACGCGCTGCTTCTCTCCGCCCGAGAGCATGAGCCCGCGGTTGCCCACAACGGTATCGAGCCCCTCGGGCTGCGACGCCATGAACTCCCCGAGCCCCGCCGCCTCGCACGCATGCAAAAGCTCCTCCTCCGTCGCGCCCGGACACGCATAGAGCAGATTTTCCCTTATAGTGCCGTTGAAAAGATACGTATCCTGCGAGACCATGCCTATGCGGCTGCGAAGATAATACATATCGAAGTCGCGCACGTCTATGCCGCCAATCTTGACGCTGCCCGCGTTCACGTCGTAAAGACGCGGTATGAGGTTCACGAGCGTGCTCTTGCCGCTGCCCGACGGGCCTACTACTGCTATCATCTTCTTTCTCGGCACGGTAAAGCTCACGTCAAAGAGCACCTGAGAATCCCTGCCGTACGAGAAGTCCACATGGTCGAAAACTATATCGCAGTTCGCCACGCGCGGTCTGCCCGCATGCTTTTTGTTAGTGATGGCAGCGTCGCGGTCGAAATAGTCGAATATGCGAGTGAAAAGAGCAAGGCTCCTCGTGAAATCGACCTGTAAATTCAAAAGCTGCTCTATCGGCCTGTAAAGCCTGTTCACGAGCGCTACCGTAGCGGTCACGGTACCTACCGTGAGCGCGGTATCGGACATCTGTATTATGAAATAGCCGCCCGCAAAGTATATGAGCAGCGGGGCGAGCTGCGTCATGAGCCCCATGCTGAGGCGGAACCATTTTCCGCTGCGCGCCTCCTTCAGCGCGAGCTTTGTGACCTCGCCGTTCACCTTTTCAAAGCGCGCGTATTCCTCTTTTTCTTTGGAGAAGAGCTTTACGAGCAGCGAGCCGCTCACGCTCAGGGTCTCATTCACTATCTGATTCAGCTCGTCGCTCTTCTGCTGGCTCTGATAGAGCAGCTTCCACCGAGTATTGCCCGCGCTGCGCGTCGGGATTATGAGGAGCGGCACGACGAGCACGCCCACTATGGCGAGCTGCCAGTTCATGAGGAACAGCGCTATTAGAGTTGTTATGACGACTGTGATATTGCTTATGGAGTTAGTGAGCGTGCCGGATATGACGCTGCTCACGCCGCCTATATCGCTGTTCATGCGCGTTATGATATCGCCCTGCTTCTCGGAGTCGAAAAAGGACTGCGGCATGTGCTGCAGATGAAAATACATCTGATTCTTCATGTCGTATATTATCCTCTGCGATATCCAGGAGTTTATATAGCTCTCTAAAAGGCTTATAAGCTGTGACGCGAGCAGCGTGCCGAGAGCGGCCGCTATGAGCTTTATGAGCAGCGTCATATGAGCGCCTCGTCGACTATCCTGCCCGTTATGACAGAGGGCAGCAGCCCCACCGCCGCAGAGACTACTATAGCCAGCAGCACGAGCACGAGCTGTAGTAAATACGGCTTAAGATAGGACATTATGCGCTTTATAAGCGGCCATGTCACCTTGGGTGTGTTTTTCTTTTCCTCTTCCGTCAAAAAGCCTCTCGGCCCGCCTCCCGGACCCGCCATTCTGCCCATAATGCTCTCCCGTTCATAAAAGTATAATTACAGCTTTATCCTCACGCGTCCCGGCGTATCGACGCGGTATCCGCCCATCTCACATAGCCGCGCGGCAAATTCCCCGCTTCTTAAAAGCTCCAAAAGCGCCTCCGTGAGCTCGCTACCCCATGCGTAGTCGGGTATCAGAATATCGTACTGCTCCTCGCACACGGGAATGAGATCCAGTCCGTATATCTTAGCTGCGGAGTATATGCCCATGCCCGCGTCCGCGCTGCCCGCGGCTATGAGCGCCGCGACGGCGGTATGCGTGAACTCCTCGCGGTCATAGCCGTATACGCGGGAGGTATCGACGCCCTCGCGCGCGCACAGGCTGTCGCAGAGTATGCGCGTGCCGGAGCCCTTCTGACGGTTCACATACCTTATATCGGGGCGCGCTATATCCGCAATGCTTTTTATGCTCTTGGGGTTGCCCTTCCCGACCATGATGCCCTGAGAGCGGTATACGCACTCCACGAGCCGCACCCCGCCGTTCGGGAAGTGTTTTTTTAGATACGATATGTTATATTCGCCGTTATCGTCGAGCAGGTGTATGCCCGCCGCGTGGCACTCGCGGCGCTTTACCGCCATTATGCCGCCCATCGAGCCTACGTGAGAGGAATTGATGCTGCACCCGCCCGGACGTCTCTTCATCATGTCCCCGAGCTCGTCTATAAGAGGGTCGTGGCTGCCGGTCACTACGAGCGCGCGTTCAATTTCGCTTAAGCGCCGCATCAGCCGCACATGCACGGTCGCGCCCGCCGCATAGCCTTCGGAAAATCGCGGCACGTCTATCATGCCGTCCGCGCGCATGAAGGACGTCACGACTCCGCTGCCTCTGCCGAGCGGCGTCGCTATGAGCCTGTCCTCCACGCGCCCCAGCCGCACGCGTACGAACTCGCGGTATTTGAGAGAGGAGACGAGATTGCGCGAAAGCGCCGCCTCAGCCGTTTCCTCTATCAGAGGCGCAGCGCCCGTCATGCGCTCTATTACAGGCTTTAATATCTGCTCGATCACGATAATCCCCGAAACGGGATAGCCCGGGACTCCGATTATCGGCTTTCTCCCGCAGCACGCTAATATCGCGGGCTTGCCGGGCTTTATAGCTATGCCGTGGCAGAACAGCTCCGCCGCCCCGGATATTATTCTCGCCGCATAGTCGTCCCTGCCCGCGGACGAGCCCGCGCACAGAAGCACGGCGTCGCACTCCGATATCGCTCTTTTCAAAGCCTTCTCCATGAGCTCCGGAACGTCCCTTACTATGCCGTATATGACCGCGCTCGCTCCCCACTCCTCTATCATCCCTGAAAAGATGGTCGAGTTGAACTCTATTATCTCGCCCTCCTTCGGGTCGGCGCAGGGCGGAATTATCTCGTCGCCCGTGGGTATTATGCCTATCACGGGCTTTGCCGCGACGCTGATCTCCGTTACTCCCGCAGCAAGCATAGCGCCCATAGCCGAGGGCGTCACTTTTGTGCGCCCCGGCAGCAGCATTTCGCCCGCGCATATGTCCTCGCCTATCTGACGAATGTTCTGCCACGGCACGGCGGCGGAATACAGCCTTATGCCCTGCTCCCCGGCGTCGATAACGTCCTCTGTCATGACCACCGCGTCACAGCCGTCCGGCAGAGGATCGCCGGTATCGACCTCAATAAACATATCCCGCGAAAGCGTGACGGGAGACGTCTCGCCCGCTCCCGCCGTCACATGCGCGTCTAAGGCTATGCCGTCCATAGCGCAGGCATGATAATGCGGCGCGCAAATATGCGCGTATACCGGCTCATACGTTATGCGCCCGAGCGCGGCAGACACGGGTACGGTCTCACCGCGCACAGAGAGGCCGTTCTCCGTGAGCTTATTTAAGTAGCCCTCGCGGGTCTCGTCGAGTCCCGTATTGTTCAGATATTCAAATGCCATTCTTCTTCCTCCGCGTGCCGTCAGTAGAGTATTACCTCGACCGCGGCGTCCTTCGGTATGCCCTCGAGCCCCGCCGGGATGCGTATATATCCGTCCGTTCCCGCGATCGAGGATATGAGCCCGCTCTTGCCGTGTACGGGTATCGCCGAAAGGCCGTCTGTGTCTTTTTCTATGAATACGCCCACGCACTCCTCGCGCCCGTGATTTGAGGATATCGCCTCTGTGAGCCTTGCGCGCACCCTCACAGGCTCTGCCGCAAAGCCCTGCATGGCGTTTAAAAGCGGCGTCACTATGAGCCGCGTCACGAACCATGCGGCGACCGGATTTCCCGGCAGACCGAACACGGGCTTTCCGTCTATGTTCGCGGCTATGGTGGGCTTTCCCGGCTTCAATAACAGCCCGTGAAAAAGCAGCTCGCCGTTTGCGGAAAGCACGCGCTCGCACGCGTCCTTCATTCCGACAGACGTGCCGCCGGATATTATAAGGCAGTCGCATTCGCGGACGCCTTTTTTTACATATTCATCAAGCAGCGCCTCGTCGTCCCTCAATATGCCGCAGCCAGTCACTTCGCATCCTGCTTCTGCGAGCAGGGCCGTGAGCATAGGCATATTGACGTCCCTTATCCGTCCCGGTCCCGGCTTTTCCGAGGCGGGGACGAGCTCGTCACCTGTGGATATCACTCCGACCACAGGCCTTTTATATACCGTGAGCTCCGTTTTCCCGAAAGCCGCAAGCGTGCCTGTATCCTGCGGCAGGAGTTTCCGCCCGGCTTTTAATATTACGTCGCCGGGTCTGCCGTCCTCACCGCGCCTTATGACGTTGCCGCCGGGTGCGACGGGCTTTGAAACGCCTATCGTGCCGTCGCAGAAGTCCTCGCAGTGCTCCTTCATGGCGACAGCGTCCGAGCCCTCCGGCAGCGCGCCGCCCGTGAGCACCGACGCACACTCTCCCGTTTTTAACATAAAGGGCGCGCGCTCGCCCATGCTTACGCCGCCCTTCACCGTCAGTACGGCGGGCAGAGCGTCACTGCACCCGTATGTATCGACCGCACTTACGGCATAGCCGTCCATTGTCGCGCGGTCAAAGCCCGGCACATACTCGTCCGAAAGCACGTCCGAAAAAGGCACTCTCCCGGACGCGCCTCCGAGGCTGACCGTCTCGCATTCCGTTTTTTCGGGGAAGCTTTTAAGCATGAGCCTTAAGGCCTCGTCGGTCGTTAAAACACTGAGCATATCGATATGCGCCTTTCGTTGTTGCAGCAATGCTTGTTTGTAATATATTAGCATATCGGCAAAAAAGCTTCAATGCCGCGCGCTATGCAGACCCGGCTTTCGGCTCTGTCTTTTTTATGATAGAATATACGCATCATACAGCAGAAGCATATCTGCGCGGCAAGGAGAGCGGCATGAAGCTTATACATCTTTCGGATCTGCATCTCGGAAAGCGGCTCAACGACTTTTCTCTGATAGAGGATCAGGCATATATACTCGACCGCATACTTGACTCCGCGCGCACGGAGACGCCCGACGCGGTTTTGATAGCGGGCGATATTTACGATAAGTCCGTTCCCTCCGCGGAGGCAGTTGCGCTTTTGGACGACTTTTTGGTGCGGCTTTCCGCGCTGACGGAGCACATATTCATAATCAGCGGAAATCACGATTCGCCCGAGCGCATAGCCTTCGGCTCCCGGCTGCTGTCGGGCTGCGGCATACATATATCCCCGGTTTACTCCGGCGATATCCGTCCCGAGAGGCTGCTTGACGAATACGGAGCTGTCGACTTCTATATGCTGCCCTTTATAAAGCCCGCGAATGTGA
>CAYVOZ010000187.1:0-4890 GCA_964453325.1 uncultured Christensenellaceae bacterium
GCTCTTGCAAATGAGATATGTTTATTGTATGATGAGCAGGAGAAAAAGGGCGGCACACCGCTGATTTTGTGCGCAGAGGATACCCGCACGTTCTACGGGCAAAGGCGCATGCGGTGCCTCGGCGGCGACTCGGGCGCGATAGCGCACGGCATTTTCGAGGAGCTGCGGCACGCGGACGCCTCGGGCGCGGACAGCGTCCTTTTCGAGGCGACGACCACGGACGGCATGGGGCTCGCCGTCATGAACAGAATGCTCAGAGCCGCGGGCTTTGAGGTAATAGACGCCGACAATATGAAAGGTATAAAGAAATGAAAATAGGCATTGGCTGCGACCATTCCGCATGTATTTTAAAGGATCCCATAAAAGAACATCTGCTCGAGCAGGGCTATGAGGTGACCGACTTTGGCACACAGGAGGGCATAAGAGCGGACTATCCCGTCATCGCGAAGGCTGTCGCCGATAAGGTAGCTGACGGCACGCTCGACTTCGGCATACTGTGCTGCGGCACGGGCATCGGCATGAGCATCGCCGCCAATAAGGTCAAGGGCATACGCTGCGCGATGCTTTCAGACACATACAGCGCGCACATGACCAGAGAGCACAACGACGCCAACATGATGTCCATGGGCGCACGCGTCATAGGCGTGGAGCTCGCAAAGGACATCGTCGACACCTTCCTCGGGACGGAATGCCCGCATGTGGAGAGGCATGAGGCGCGCGTTAAAATGATAGCGGACTTTGAAAAATAATTACATATACGGGGGAAACTTATGAGTATGGTAAAGGTCATCGACCATCCCATGATACAACACAAGCTGTCCTTGATGAGGGACAAGCGTACAGGCACGAAGGACTTTCGCGAGCTTTTAGACGAGATCGCAATGCTCATGGCATACGAGGTCACGCGCGATCTTCCGCTGACGGACGTTCAGGTAGAGACGCCCATGGGCATAATGACCGCAAAGATGTTTGAAGGCCCGGACATAGGCATAATACCCATACTGCGCGCCGGGCTCGGAATGGTGAACGGCATACAGCGCCTCGTTCCCTCCGCAAAGATAGGTCATATAGGCCTTTACCGCGACCCGGAAACGCTTGAGCCTGTGGAGTACTACTGCAAGCTCCCGTCCGATGCGGAGAACAGAGAGCTCTTCGTCGTCGATCCCATGCTCGCCACGGGCGGCAGCGCCACCGACGCTATCACGCTCATAAAGCGACGCGGCTGCAAGAAGATACGCCTCGTCTGCCTGATAGCGGCTCCCGACGGCATAGAAGCGGTCACAAAGGCGCATCCCGACGTAAACGTATACGTTGCGGCAGTCGACGAGTACTTAAACGACCACGGTTATATCGTGCCGGGCCTCGGCGACGCAGGCGACAGACTGTTCGGTACTAAATAAAGCATATCGGGCAATAACGCCCGCATAATAACCAGCCTCAAAAGCTCTCCCTTTTATCAAGCGGAGAGCTTCACAAATATTTAATGAATGTATCGGAAGGAGTTTATCGGTATGGATCTCAAGCTTAAAGACAAGGTAGTCGTTATAACAGGCGGAGGTGGCGCGATAGGCAGCGCGATAGCGACGTCGTTCGCAAAAGAGGGCGCAAAGGTCGTCGTCACCGGACGCACGCTCTCCACTCTCGAGACGATAGTTGACGCCATAAGAAAAGACGGCGGCATAGCAGATGCGGTCACCTGCGACGTATCCAAGAAGGAAAGCTGCGAGGAATGCGTAGCCAAGGTCGTGGAGAAAATGGGCTCTCTCGACGTGCTCGTCAACAACGCGGGCATAAACGGCGGCCCCGAGTACAGAAAGAAGATATACGACTATGACGACGAGCTGTGGGAGAGAATACTCGGCTGCGACCTCAACGGCGTATACTATATGTCCAAATACGCTCTGCGTCAGATGCGCAAGCAGGAGACAAAGGGCAACATAATCAACATATCCTCCATAGCGGGCGTGCTCCCCCTGAGACTGCAGGTCGGCTTCACCGCGGCAAAGGCGGGCGTTATAAACATGTCCAAGGCCATGGCAATAGAGCTGGCCGACGAGGGCATCAGAGTAAACGTTATCTGCCCCGGCTCCATAATGTTCGAGGGTACGAGAAAGCTCTTCTATGCCAACAAGGAGACCGCGGATAAGATGATGGCGGCTATACCGATGCACAGACCCGGCGAGCCCGACGATATCGGCGCGGCGACCTGCTTCATAGCTTCCGACGCTCTCTCGTCCTACATAACCGGCGACGTGATGGTCATAGACGGCGGCTGGACGTCCTCCATAAGGACGTTCTAACAGCTAATTGCTAACCGCTAACCGCTAACCGCTAACTGCTAATAGCTAACCGCTAACAGCTAACAGCTAACAGCTAACCGCTAACCGCTAACTGTTAGCCGCTAACCGCTAACCGCTAACCGCTAACCGCTAACTGCTAACCGCTAATTGCTAACTGCTAGCCACTAACCGCTAACCGCTAACCGCTAAAAAAAGCACGGTGAGGAAACATTCCCCGCCGTGCTTTTTTTGTTGCTGTGCCTCATTCCGGAAAGATGAGCCTATAGCCCTCGATGCTCCTCGTGAATATCTTTTCCGATACCATGTCCCTGCGTATCGTACAAAAATCGTCAAAATAGTCCGCTATTATAATGTTTACCTCGCGCTCGGTGTATAGGCGGTCCTTCTCAAAGGACTTTGCTATCTCCTCGAGCACTATGCGCTCCTTCTTTCTCTGTGCAGGTATCGCCTTAAGCCTGCCGTATTCAAAGAACGCATCGAGCACCTTTTGACGGTACTGAGCATCGCGCCGCTCCTGAAGCCCCGCCTCGTCGGAGCGCTCCGCGATTATGTCTATGATGCGCGCCTGAAACGCGCTCCGGCAGAGCGAATACATCGTATAATACTGATTCTTATACGAGTGCACCGCGCCCGCGTCCGCGAGCTTCTTTAAATGAAAGGACACCGTGGGCGCGGAAAGCCCGAGCCGCTCGGCAAGCCGCTCGACGTACATATCCTCTATAGCGAGTGATTTCAGTATCTGCAAACGGGATTTATCCGCCAGACACTTGAACATCTCCAATGCCTTCGCTTCCGTCATGCCTTATCACCCCATATTCTCAAAAACTCCGCCTCTATCTCCCGCACCGCATCGAGCTTCACCGTCTCCGTATGCAGCTTTTCCGCGTCGCCGTGCTCCTCCGCCCTGCTCTTGGACGTTATCCAGTTTTCGGGTATGGTGTGCAGCTTTTCGGTATACATACCGTAAAGTCTCTCTCCGTCACCCCTTGACGCACCGCACATTGCGATAAATACAGTCTTAAATACCTCGAAAATATTACCTCTCACGCGCGCAAATACGGACTCGTCGCCCCGGTCGTCCGCCTTGAGCACCGCCGAGCTGCGCGCGCATTCCGCTATATTGGCGTCCAAATACGCCATAAATTCCTTTTTCTTGCTTTCGTCCATTCGTATCACCTCTTTCACGATAGTCTTTCTCCGTACCGCAATTTTGATTATACGAATATATATCGACGCTGTCAATATTTATTTATACATTTATCTATTTAATTTTAGCCATTCATTTTTATTAAATATCAGCAGCATAGCAAGCCAACCGCTAACCGCTAACCGCTACCCGCTAACTGCTACCCGCTAACCGCTAACTGCTAACTGCTAACTGCTAACCGCTAACCGCTAACCGCTAACCGCTACCCGCTACCCGCTACCCGCTACCCGCTACCCGCTACCCGCTACCCGCTAAAAAAACCGTCCGTATCGGCATCGATACGGACGGTTTTTTGCACTCGATCAGGCTTATTCGATAACAGCCTTTATCCTGCGGACGCCTGCGGAGCTGCTCTGCTCCTTGGCTATATGGAAGTGTCCGAGATCTGCGGTGTTGGAGGCGTGCGGACCTCCGCATATCTCCTTTGACCAGCCCTCGATGTTGTATACCTTTACAACGTCGCCGTACTTCGCCTCAAAAACGCCCACAGCGCCGGAGTGCTTTGCGTCGTCTATGCTCATCTCCGTGCATACGACAGGCACTGCGGCTGCTATAGCGTCGTTTACAAAGGCCTCCACCTGTGTTAGCTCCTCGGGAGTCACGGGACGCGGGAAGTTGAAGTCAAAGCGCAGACGCTCCGCAGTGATGTTGGAGCCCTTCTGCTGTATGCCGTCGTCCTTTAAAACGTGCTTGAGCGCGGCGTTCAGAAGATGCGTCGCCGTGTGCAGCTTTGCGGTCTGGTCGCTGTGATCCGCGAGTCCGCCGGAGAACTTCTGCTCCGCGCCCGCATGGGACAGCTCCTGATGCTTCTTAAATGCAGCGTCATAGCCCTCCACATCCACGGTAAAGCCCTTCTCCTGCGCGAGCTCGACAGTGAACTCGAGCGGGAAGCCGTAGGTATCATAGAGCCTGAATGCGCTCTTGCCGGGTATCACGGAATCCTTTAAATAGGTTATGAGCTTTTCAAACTCCTTCATACCCTGCGTTATGGTCTTCTGGAAGCGCTCCTCCTCGAGGTTGAGCTCGCTCACTATCCTGTCGCGGTGCGTCTCGAGCTCGGGGTATATCGCCTTATACTGCTCTATGACTCTGTTCGCTATGACCTGCAGCTTGCCTTCGGCAATGCCCAGCTTCTTTGCAAAGCGAATCGCGCGGCGGATAAGTCTTCTAAGGATATAGCCCTGATCGGTATTGGACGGAGTAACTCCGTTTACATCGCCTAAAATGAACGTTGCGCAGCGAACGTGATCCGCGATTATACGGAACGCGCGCGTAACGTCGTCGTTCTCGCCGTACTTTTTGCCGGAGAGCTGCTCTATCTCGGAGAGTATGCCGGTAAAGACGTCGGTATCATAGACGGATTTCTTGCCCTGCAGCGTGCAT
>CAYVOZ010000187.1:4900-5279 GCA_964453325.1 uncultured Christensenellaceae bacterium
CGTATCCACGTTCATCTTCTTTAAGGGCTCGAACGTGCCGTCCTCTTTTTTGTTGTACTGCATGAAGACGTCGTTCCATATCTCGAGGTACTTTCCGCAGTCGCAGGACGGGTCGCAGTGGTCGGAGCAGGCGGGCTTGCCCGTGTCTATGAACATCTCCGTATCCGGGCCGCAGGGGCCGGTCAGACCGGCGGGACCCCACCAGTTGTTCTCCTTGGGCAGATAGAATATGTGGCTCGGCTCTACGCCCATGTCCATCCAGTAGCCCGCGGATTCCTCGTCGCGCGGGGCATTCTCGTCGCCCGCAAAGCAGGTGAAATAGAGCTTGTCCTTCGGTATGCCAAGGTACTGCTCACTCGTCAGAAACTCAAAGCTCCAT
>CAYVOZ010000188.1:0-5247 GCA_964453325.1 uncultured Christensenellaceae bacterium
ATAGAAGCGCTTCTATCCTCTCCGTGAGCCCGGCCTTCTCCGTCCTCAGGCTCTCCCGCTCCGCGAGCACGCTCTCACGGAACGCCCTGCACCGCTCGGTAAGCGTACTCACTCTGTGCCTCCTATCAGCGCCTCAAGTGCCTCGCGCAGCTCCGCATTGTCCGCCTCCAGCGCAGCTATACGCTCGGCGTCCGTCGGTGTCGGCACCTCCGCCGCTATCTCCGCATCTATCTCCGCGAGCCGCACTGTATCAAGCGCGAGTGCACCGTCCGTGAGTCTGTATGCCTGCCTGCGCCGTATATCCGGCTCGTCGGGTATGCTCTCTATATCGACGCCGCCCTCAATGCCGCCTATTTCCGCATAATCTCCCGTCCAGTACCCATCTGTATCAATTGTTATTTTCATACCTATAGCTCCTTACTTTATCAGGTATATCCCGCGTACCGTCATTGCCGGGCTGCTTACAGTGTTTATTGTGAGAGTGGACGTATTACCCGACTGCGTAAAAGAACACGTAATATAAAACATGTTTGTTGCGTTTCCGGCGCTTAGCATGATCGACGTGCTGGGTATCCACGTTCGATTAAGAAGAAAATGCGAAAAAGTGACCGGGTTTGTAGCAATATGACATACTACCGATATATATCGATAATCACGGAAATTGTAGTCAAATTCGGCTGTCGCCCCTACGCTGTATATTTGTCCCGTCCACGCCTCTATCGGAGCGCTCGCAAGAGCACCGACGTCAGCCGCCGTATGTGTATGATCCGATGCTGCCGCTCCCGCCTGCTCCGCCGTCACGCCGTGAGGGTTCGCCGTGCTGTCTTTATGGCTGTTCCACGCCGTTTTCTGCTCGCCAGTGACGTGTATCGCTGCATTCTCCACGTGCGTTGTAGCAAAGCCTAATTCCCCTCTCACGTATGCCGTCGTCGCTATCTGCGTCGTGTTCGTACCTGCCGCCGCAGTCGGAGCGGCAGGCGTGCCTGTAAACTCCGGGCTTGCCTTCGGAGCCTTTGCCGCGTCGCTCGTTTCAAGTGCCGTTACCTTCGCCTTTATCTGTCCCGTCTCTCCGGACAGCTTCGCATCCGTTATGCTCCCGTCCGTTATCTGTCCCAGCACCGCCGCGGCGATCTGCTCCTGCAAATATAAGAGCTGCGCCGCTACCGTGCTGCCCGAGCTCGTGTTGAGCTCCGGCGCGCCGATGCTGCTCGCCGCCGTGCTGTCTTCGAGCGCGTCAATAAGGTCGTTGTGCTTATCCGCCATTACGACCTGCGCCGGGCTGTCGAACAGTGCCTTCAATTCCTCCGCCCTGTTCAGTACAGTATCGTCGGACAACGACTGTATATTCTTATTTTCAAAATCGGTATCTGATACCCTGCAGTCTGTTAAGCTCATACCTTTTCCTTACCCGGGCTCATTGCCCGCTTATTTTTTTATGTAGCTGCGAACGGTGAAGGTTATCATCATAGCCAGTATGCCGAAGCCCTCGTTTGCAGCCGTGTGCCTGACTCCCATCTGGAATTGCAGCACGCCCCGGAATTTCTTTGGGCTTACCTCCACCTTTGGATTGTCCCGGCAGTTGAATGTGAATCTGTTGAAATCGATATCGTCAAAATCTATAACGTCGCTGGTATAGCTGCCCGTGACGCTCCGATAGCTTTTATCGGTAGTGAAGAATATCTCGCCCGAGCTGCGGATAAAGGGCTTTATCAGAATACCCGTTCCGCGTCTGCATATGTTTTTCTTTTTCATAAAGCAGCCGCCATCCAGAAGCGGCGTCGTCCACATGGCGTTTATGCCCGCCCCGTCGTCGGAATAAGCGTTCATCCCGTGTTCTGACACGGATTTGAACCTGCGCAGCTTGCCGTCGGCCGTTCCTATAAAAAGCGTGCCCTCATGCTCCTTTAAAACGCGCGAGGGCACATCCGTCCAGTGATACCATTCATATCCGAAGTCCCCGGTCCTGTTCCGGTTTTTACTCTCGGTATTTGCAACGAACATCTCCGTTCCCACCGCCGCTATAAGCAGACGGCCCCATGTCGCCAGCACGGCGCTGCCGAGGCTTTCGCTGTTTATCAGTCTCGGGTTTATATACCAGCTCCGGAGCTGCATGCTTTGCTGATTCGTTACCGCATCGGACGTCAGGCCGTATACTCCGTTTCCGGTCAGAATGCACGGATCGCCGCAGACGTTGGCAAAGGCCGTTCTGTTTATGGCTCCTATACCCTGAACTCCCTCTTTTACGGTAAAAACGATGCTTCCGTCGTCCATGGAGGCCGCCTGTCTTAAGAACAGCCCCCCGCGTCCGTCCTGCGCCTCCTTAACGATCACTAGGCTCCCGTACTGCTTTATATAACCGAGTATCGCCGTATCGTCCGAGCCTATCTTTGTATAGCCGGTATCCGGATAATACGTCGGGTCATAAAGCCCGCTCATATAGTCGACGTTCGGATAAAGCGGATCGCCCGTTATGAATATGCGCATCGCGTTGCCCGCTCCGAAAAGCTCTGCCGTCGTGCATGCCGTTATGCGCTGCTTCCCGTTTGCGGTCAGCTCAAAGGTCACCGTGATGCTGTCCACTCCGCCGTCATCGGCGGGCGCGGTAACAAAGGTCACCGTACCCGCACCCCGGTCTACCGTAAAATCCGTGTTCTCTGAAAGCTCCGTACCGTCAACGTTCACGCAAACCTGCGTCAGGCTGAGTCCGTCGCCGTCGAGCTGATATACCGTGCTGACTCCGTCTGCGGTAAAGCTGTTTTTGCGTTTTCCCGTCAGCATATTGACTGCCTCCAGCACCGTGCCGCCCCCGGCAGGCAGTCTGTTTATGACCGTCGTAGGTATATAGCCCGTCACCTCCGAAAATGAGCTGCCGTCAAAGCATATATAATGAGCGCCGTCCATGATATAGGTCTTTCCGTTCATATAGAACGATACCGATCGGACGTCGCTCATCCCGGAATACTGAGTGCCTATGGAGTATTCCCCGTCATTGTCCACGTTCACCGGCGCTATCGCCGTCCCGAAGTGCAGAAGCATAGCGTCCTTGTGAAAATGGATGCCGTTTATGCTCTCCTCCGCGTCGAGCAGCGTCACATAGCCCGGCCGCAGCACCGGTCTGCCCGCGATATCGGCGGTCATGTTCGCCGCCCACGGACTTCTGCCAGCGTCCGCCTCCGTCTCGTCGTTTGCAAAATCCACTCCCGAAAATCCGGATATCGTCAGCGTCTTTTTTTGTGGCAGCCTCGTTTTGATAAATGCCATGCTCGACTCCTCCGTGTCCATTGCTCCCCCCTTTATCCCTGCCGCCCCTTACAAGTCCGACGAGGAGGGTTAACGTCGTTCTCCCGCACAACTTTCATTGTTCGATTTGATAATACTTCCGGAGAATCACCCCCGGAGTTCATGGTTACATCAGAACCGAAATTTTTTGCAGAGAAACCGCCCTCACAGTCGGAGTCATATTTGTAAATCAGCATTATAAATAGTAAATGTCGAAAATCAGCACAAAAAAGCCGTGCAGCTGCACGGCACAAGAAAACTATTCAGTTTATCGTTTATATGCTTAACGTTATCTCATTTCCGAAAGGATGTCCACACACTCCGACGGCGTTGCCGCCCTAACGAGCCGCTCCCTCGTCTGCGCGCAGCCCGGCATGCCCTTTATATAAAGGCTTAGTTGCTTTCGCATCTCCTTTACCGCCAGCTCGTCGCCCTTGTCGGCCGCCGCCATCCGTATATGCCTTATGGCGGTCTCTATCCGCTCCTCTTTCGTCGGAAGGTCGTACCTGCCCGTTTCGATATACTGCTTTATCTCCCGAAAAATGAACGGATCTCCGAGCGCCCCGCGCGCGACCATAACGCCGTAGCAGCCTGTGTATTCCGCCATGCGCTCGGCGTCCTCCGGTGAAAAGACGTCGCCGCTGCCGTTCACGGGTATTTTTACCGCCCGCTTTACGTCCCTTATGATATCAAGATCGACTTTTCCGGAATAAAACTGCTCGCGCGTTCTGCCGTGCACCGTCAGCGCATCCGCCCCGGCGTCCTCTAAGATGCGCGCAAACTCCACGGCGTTTTCGCTCTCGGAATCAAAGCCCTTACGAAATTTTACAGAAACCGGCAGGGACACGCTTTTTTTAAGAGCGCTCACGATCTCAGCCGCTGTCCCCGGCTCCTTCATGAGAAAGCTGCCCTCACCGTTGCCCGTTATCTTCGGCGCGGGACAGCCCATATTGATATCTATCGCCGAAAGCATCTCGCCATAGCATTGCTCCAACTCTGCGGCGACCTTTGCAATGACGTCGCTCTTTCTCCCGAAAAGCTGTATGCCTATCTTTTCGGGTACGTCGTCAAAGCTCAGCATCTTTTTAGTTTTATCGTTACCGAAAAAAAGCGCCTGAGCGCTTATCATTTCCGTATATGTCATGTCCGCGCCCATCTCGGTGCACAGACGCCTCATGGTGCGGTCCGTATACCCCGCGACAGGCGCGAGCATAATTCTGTATTCTGATTTCTTGACCGAAGCACTCATTCTTACAGAGCGTCCTCCTCCGACGACGCCTGTACCGCGGCAGGAGTCGGCAGCGGACGCACATCCTCGGGTATCACTTCTTCCTTTAGGCTTATGTCATTTATCATCCATCCGGCCTCCGTCTTCACAACGGTCACCTTATACACTCCGCTGCCTATAAGGCTCTGCTTCGGCACAAAGTCCGCCGCATCCTCGTTTACGAGCGTGGCGCGCACATCCTCAAGCACGTCTTTCACCTCTATCTCCGCAGTCTGCGTACCGGGAAATATCAGCTTTGTCTCCACGTCCGTGCGCTGAGAATAGAGCGTAACGAGATAGTATTTATTGTCCGTCTGCGTGTCGAGCCCCGTACGTATAAGATATTCGTTGGTGAATATTTTAGACAGCAGCGCCGTATCGCTGTTTTCGAGAGGATTCAATATAACGGAGGCGCGCTTTGCAAAGGCGTCCTTGACCATCACATTGACGTTCGAGGTATTGAGCGCGGTATTGAAGGCTATCCAAGCGACGCCCAGCACCGCTGCCGCAGCGATGAGCTTTCCGAAGAAATAAAGCAAGAATTTCAATGTTTTGAACGCTTTGTTTTTATTCAAAACTGATTCCGTCCCTTCATGCCTGTCCTTCCGCCCGAGCCCCGTCAGTTTTTCTCGGCCTTTGATATCTCGAGTATGCGGAATTTGATTATCCCGCCGGGAGCCTCAACGTCCACCTCGTCGCCG
>CAYVOZ010000189.1:0-2619 GCA_964453325.1 uncultured Christensenellaceae bacterium
GATTCCGTTATAATGACCGAGCCGAGGCCCATAGTCGCGTTGACTATAAGCTGGGGCATGACGTTAGGTATAAGGTGGCGGGCTATACGGCGTCTCGACTTCATTCCGGTCGCCTCCTGCGCTACCATGAATTCCTGCTCGCGCAGCGACAGTATCTGACCGCGCACGAGACGCGCGATCGCCGCCCATCCGAGTATGCCGAGTATCACCATGAGCCACATAAGGCGCTCATAAGGATCCATCTTTATGGCGTCAAAGAAAGCGCCCATTATTATGAGGATGGGGTAGGTGGGTATGCAGTAGAATATATCGACGAGCCTCATGATAAGCGTGTCGATCCATCCGCCGAAGAAGCCGGCTATGCCGCCCAGTATCACGCCTAACAGGGATTCCATGATAACTACCACAAAGCCGACGAGCAGCGATATCCTGCCGCCGTACATCATGCGCGCGAATATATCCATGCCGTCGCCGTCGGTGCCGAAGATATGGCCCTTGGCGGGAGTGCTGTATATATCTATGAGGTATGTGGTCTGCTCGCAGTTTATAACGTACTCCGCGTTGTTCTTGAGGTTTATCTCAAGGTTTGTGTCCACATATATATAGTCGCCGTTTTCATCGGTTATGTAGTTTGCCTGCTCGTCCATTTCAGGCAGACTGAATACAAAGCTGCTCTTTTGCGAGTTGCTCTCGCGCATGGAAAGTATTTGCTCCTGAACGGCATCCTTGAACTCGATGGAGAGCGTGTCGTCACCGGAGTAGCGGCGCGTGACGAATGTGGAGAGCTCCGCAAGAGGCTCGCCCGCTTCGTAAACCGTTATCTTATCGCTGTCCTCGGATACCGTATAGCTCTTGCCGTTCCATTCAAACTCGCCCGAGCCCGCCAGTGCGTAGAGAGTATCGGCGCGGAAGCTGTCCTCCAGCGCGACAGAGGGATCGAACATATTGAAAACATAATTGGAGGCTACGAGCACGGGATGCTTATCGCCGACTGCCGCGATCTCCGAAACGCCGTTTCCGAGATCGGAAAGCGCGTACTGCACGCCATCGAACTCAAAGCTTGCCCCGGCAGCCGCGGTGAACGCGTCTTCAAAGCCCTTGCCGGGTTCTGCGCCAGTATACGTGAGGGTAGGCGTATTGTTGGTTATGGCATACTGTTTTTTGCCTATGCTGGTATAAGAGTACTCCGTACCCTTATAGCTGAATGAGCCCTCGTTGCCTATAACGCCGTCAAAAGCAGCTTTTTCAAAGCCGCTTCCCAGCTCTTCGCCCACCCATGTAAAGGAGTTGGCAAGACGGTTGTATTCCGCGACCTTGGCTTTTTCGCTGTAGGTCGCGACAGGCGTGCGGTCAAACGACGACAGGGTATATACGCCGTCTCTGAGCTTTGTTATGACGTAACCCTCGCCGTTGGCGTCCGTAACGGAAAGCTCCTCCGTACCGTTTGTCTCCATATCGATGATATAGGAGTTGAGACGGTTTTTAACGGAGTAGTGGACCTCCGGCGCGCCCTCGATGGGGAAGGATATCATTTCCGTGCGCTCCGTGGCGCTCGCGTAGTCTATCTTTAAGGGTTTATAGGTATAGAATATCTGCGTCTGCGAATACGGGTAGAACAGCGGCCCAATAAACGCAAACAGGAACATGAATATCAGTATGCACAGCCCCACTATGGCCAGCTTGTTGCGCAAAAAGCGCTTTGTGACAAGCCTGCCCGGTGAAAGCACCTTTACGCGCTGCGTGTTGTCGAGGCTTAAGATCTCGGTCTCCTTGCGCTCCTTTGCGTGAGCCGCCTCGCGCTTCTTTAGCTCTTCGTTTAAGCTGTTGCTTTTTCTTTCGCTCATCTCTGCGCCTCCTTTAATGTACGCGAACGCGCGGATCAACGACCGCGTAGAGTATATCGGCCACGAGGTTTCCGAGCAGCGTCACAATGGATATGAACGCCAGATAGAACATCGTAAACGGTATATCGCCGGTGATCATTGAATAGTAGGAGGCATAGCCTATACCTCGTATGGCAAACAGCGTTTCTGTAATGAGGGCTCCGGAAAAGAGCGTGGCAAGCGAACCGCCGAGTATGGTTATAAGCGGTATCAATGTATTTCTGAAAGCATGGTAGTTAATTACGCGCCTTTCGGGCAGGCCCTTGGCCCTCGCGGTACGGATATAGTCGGAGTTCAAAACCTCGAGCATGTTTGTACGCGTATAGCGCATAAGAGGTCCTATGCTTACGATAGTCAGAGTTAATGCGGGCAGCACCATATGCCAGCACAGGTCGAGAAACTTTCCGAACTCCGAAAGAGTCATATAGTCTCTGCCCTGCATGCCTAATATGTCGAACAGCCCGAGCTTTACGGAAAAAATAAGCTTTAATATAGTCGCCGTAAAGAAGGTCGGCAGGGAAATGCCGATAAGCGCTATCACCGTGACTGTATAGTCCGTGGCGCTGTATTGCTTGCGTGCGGCGAGCACGCCGAGCGGAATGGATATCACGATCTCTAAAATGAACACTATCACCGAAAGCGCGAAGCTGTACCAGATCGTGTTCTTGAACTCGGTAACGACGGGAACCGTCCAGTTCCAGCTGTCGCCGAAGTTGCCCTTCGCAGCCTCGCCGAT
>CAYVOZ010000189.1:2629-3874 GCA_964453325.1 uncultured Christensenellaceae bacterium
GCCGTATTGGGCATTAAGCTCTTCTATCCATTGAGCGGCGGATTTCAGGCTGCCGGGCTTTGTCGCAAGCTCGCGCGCCGTCATTTCGACGTAGCTCGTGGGAAGAGAGTACATTAAGCCGTAAACTATGAACATTACGAAAAACAGAATAAGTACGCAAAGTAAAAGACGTTTGATTATGAATTCAACCAATTTACGTCACCCCCATCACTGTAGTAAGGCCGTGAGCGCTTTTAAGGCGCTCACGGCTTGTAGCTTTAAAGACTATGTGTCTAAGATCAGGCATTGACCTCGATGAGCTCAAGATCATGCAGCCAATCCCAGAACGTGGTGATGTCGGGAGTGACAGTGTCCATGTTGACGCGCTCGGTGGAGAATATGAACGCGTTCTGACGCTGATAGGTCGGTATCTCTACTGCCCAGTCAAGTATTATGTTCAGGCACTGCTTGTAGGTAGCCTTGCGGAAGCTCTGGTCTGCGCTCGTACGAGCCTCGAGCATGAGCTTGTCGAGCTCTTCGTCCGTCACATAATAGTGGTTGGAGTCCGTGCCGCCTGCGCCGTTGATGTTGGAGCTGTGGTAGACCTGATACATATCGGGATCGGGAGTGGCCTGCCATGCCGCGCACCATATCTCACCGGTGGAGGGAACAGCCTCTATGGCGTTCCAAAGCACGTTGGAGTCGGTCGGGTCGTTTATCTCGAGCGTGATGCCGATGGTGGCAAACTGCTCTTTTGCAGCGGTCAGTATGCCATAGGACGGATGATCGCCAACGCCGTCGGCGGGGATTATGACCTCATAGGTCAGCTTTGCTCCGTCGGGAGCGGCGGTGAACTTGCCGGAGGCCTCGTCAAACGTGTAGCCTGCAGCCTTTAAGTAGCCTATGCATGCCTGGATGGCAGCGGTCTCGCGCTCGGTCTCGGTCATAGCGTCGGTGTATATCGGATTGCCGTCAACGTCAACGGAGAAGGCAGTCTCATAACCCTCGTCGTTCGGCTTCGGAGCCGCCCAGGAGGTGTTGGAGATCGGGTACTGTATGACGCTTGCGCGGTCGCCGTAATAGGAGTTGATAACTGTATCGCGGTTCATCGAGAGAACAGTTGCAAGGCCCTTGCGGAGATCCTTGGAGGCTTCGCTCGCGGCGTCGTCGCCGACCTTTACGTTATAAGCGCAAAGACCGATGTAGCCGTAACCGAGGTTATCGACGGTGCTGGTGGTGATGACGTCGCCGGTCAGCTCGCCGTTG
>CAYVOZ010000189.1:3884-5226 GCA_964453325.1 uncultured Christensenellaceae bacterium
GAGGGACTCAACGACCTCTGTGGAGAAGCTCGGGTCGGTCAGATCGAACGTGCCGGAAACAACGCCCGAAAGCTTGTCGCCGTCTGCGGTCTCCTGGAACAGGATGTAATCCGTCTTGGGAGCGCCCTTGTAGTAGCTGTCGTTTGCCTCGAAGGTCACAACGCCGTTCTCATAGGAGACGAACTTGTAGGGACCTGCGCCGAGGGGAACGGTGGTCTTGGACTTGATGCCGGAGAGATCGCCCTTGGTGAAGCCGAAGCTGTTGTTGTCAGCGTCGAACATGGCGGGATCGCCGTAGTAGTGGAGAGGAGCGACTACAAAGCCGAACTGATAGATAGTCGTGGCTTCATAGGTGGTGCAATGCACGGTCATGGAGTAGTCGCCGGTCTTCTTGATGCCTGCTATGCTGGCAACAGCGTCGCCGACGTTAACACCGGCTGCGAACGTTGTTGCGTCTGCGCCGAGCTGCTCGTCGATAAGGGTGGTGATGTCGGAATCCGCTTTTTCAGCGTTGATGCCTGCGTCGGACAGGTCATAGCCGTAGTTTGCTACTATGGCGTCAAAGAAGTCCTCGACGGTGGCGTCTGCTGCGAGGTCGGGATATGCCCATGCTGCTGCGCAGGTGGCGACGTCGGTGCCGTAGCCTGCTGCTAAGCAAGCGTCCACGATCTCCTGCGCAAAGGCTGCGCCGGCGGTCTTGAACGCGGTCCAGTACTGAGTCTGCTGAGCCTCGGTCCACTTGGAGAAGTCGGTGTTGTCTTCGCCGGCTGCAAGTATCAGGGAGTACAGCGGAGCCATGGAGGAGCGGTATTCTGCAAGGCCCTCAACGGGCAGGGAGCTGAACGTTGCGCCGCCGTCGAAGGTCGGGTCGCACTCTACATAGATCGTGAATATAACGTCGTCTATGGTCATGGGCGTGCCGTCGGAGAATACGACGTCGTCGCGCAGGGTGACGTTATAATCGACCGTGCCGTCAGCGTTCTGGACTATGTCTATATCGGATATGCCCTTATAGTTATAGTCGGTGCCGTTGTAGGGAACTGTCACGCCCTCGATGCCCTTGAGAACAGGGTTGCCCTCGCGGTCGGAGCCCATGAGAAGCTCACCGGTGATCTCGGTGACGTCCTGGTCATAAGCAGTCTTTGCGAAGAAGGGGCTGAACTTCTGAGAGAAGTAGCTGTAGCCTACGACCAAGGTCGTGGATTTGTCTTCGGGAGTCTCCTCTGCGGGAGCCTCTGTGGCTGCGGGAGCCTCCGTGACTGCGGGCTCTTCGACTGCGGGAGCGGCCTGCTGGCAGCCGACGACAGCGATGACCAGCATAACGGCAAGCACTGCAGTCATG
>CAYVOZ010000190.1:0-5169 GCA_964453325.1 uncultured Christensenellaceae bacterium
TTTCTACTGACTGTATTCCATCTTGCTCCAGTACTTTTAAAACTTTCTCTACCATGCAGGAGAGCTTAAACTGACTTTTCATTGCCTTTTACGCCTTGGGGGAGGCGATATTCAAGGCTCTTCGGATCATTATTCCGCGTTTGCTGCGCTGAGCTTTTTGGCAAGCTGAGCTTTTTTGCGGTTGGCCTTATTCTTATGGATAATGCCCTTTGTCACGGCGTTGTCCACCTTGCTGACGGTCGCTCTGAAAGCGGCTTCCTTGTCAGCATCCTCGGAAACGACAGCAGCGTCAAACTTTTTGAGCTCGGTCTTGAGTGCGGACTTGACAGCTTTGTTCTGTGCAGTCTTCTTGTCTATGACCTTGACACGCTTTTTTGCCGATTTGATATTTGCCAATATTTTCACCCCCGTTTTTTATTATTTGGTTCAGTCCGGAATGCTGCTTGGCTTGCATAACGGGCCGGAGTATTGCTTTGCCATGCGCTGTGCAGGCTCAACGCTTGATAGTCTATCATAAATACCCGATGAATGCAACAGTATTTTTTAAAGAATTCTCCGCATAATAGCAGAATAATAATGAGCTGCCGGGAGAACCGAATGAGTATAAGAACAGATATGGCGGTCGAGCTGAGAGAGAATATATCCCCCGATACGGAGGGCATCGTATCAGAGGAGACCAGCGAGGGCGAAATAAGGATAACGCGCATAAACGTAATTAACGAAAAGGGCGCTCTCGCGCTCGGAAAGCCCGTCGGAAAATACATAACACTGGATATGAAAAGCATTGGGCTCATGACCGCCGAGGAGCGAAGAAGCGCAGCGGACACTGTAGCGGGCGAGCTCAAGGCCTTGTTGGGAGAGCCGGGCTCCGCGCTTGTGACAGGACTCGGAAACCGTGCGGTGACGCCTGATTCGCTCGGGCCGAAGACGTGCGACGGAGTCTTTGTTACGCGTCATATAAAGAAGCATATACCCGAGGCCATCGACGAACGCGCCGCTACGGTATGCGCGCTCGCCCCCGGAGTATTGGGCGTTACCGGACTCGAAAGCTACGAGGTGATAAAGGGCGTGCTGTCGCGCGTGTCCGCGGATGTGCTTGTTGCAGTCGACGCGCTCTCCGCGAGAAGCCTCTCGCGCATAGGTTTAAGCGTGCAGATATCTGATACGGGCATATCCCCCGGCTCGGGCGTCAGCAACGCGAGAGAGGGCCTGTATGAAAGTACAATGGGAATAAAGGTCGTCGCCATAGGCGTGCCGACCGTCGTATATGCGTCCACTATAGTTTCTGACATACTCGACGAGGCCATGGGCAGGATAGATCCCGAGCTTAAGGAAAAGCTCACGGAGCGCGTGAACGGAGCAAAGGACGCTGAGCTTGTCGTCGCGCCCAAGGATATAGACGTGCTCACGGAGAGCGCGGCGTCGCTAATTGCAGATGCGTTAAATATCGCGCTCAATCCTCATATCTCGCGCGAGGAGATAGCGGATTATATGTAGAGCCGCTTGCGCTTACATATAAAGATATCCCCCGGTATACGGTTCAAATTCGCCGCATACCGGGGGATCTGCTGTATTTATAAGTTAATACGCTTTCGCGAAGTACATCACATGCTTAGCGGGCTTTCCGCATATCGCGCAGACGTCTGAAAGCGGCTCGTTGTCCTCGAACGGCATGCAGCGCGTGGTGAGGCCGGTCTGCTCCTTAAGTGCAAGCTCGCACTCCGTCTCTCCGCACCACATGGCCTTTATAAAGCCCCTCTTCTCCGCGGCGGCTGTAAATTCCTCGCGCGTATGCACGGGATTCGTCTGCGCCTTTCTGTACTCGAGAGCAGCTGCGAGCATGCTCTTCTGTATATCGTCAAGAAGCTCCTTAAGCGTCTCGGGCAGCCTGTCCATATCGGCGAATATCTTCTCGTGTGTGTCTCTTCTTGCAAGCACCACATGACCCGCTTCTATGTCCTTCGGGCCGATCTCAAGTCTTACGGGAATGCCCTTAAGCTCGCACTCGTTGAACTTCCAGCCCGGGCTCTGCTCGGAGTCGTCCATCTCAACGCGGAAGCCTGCGGCCTTAAGAATACTGAACAGTTCCTCGGCTTTTTCAGTTACGCCGGGTTTATGCGCGGCTATCGGTATTATCATGCACTGTACAGGCGCTACCTTAGGCGGCAGCTTGAGTCCGCGGTCGTCGCCGTGCACCATGATGAGGCCGCCTATCATGCGCGTGGACGTACCCCACGAGGTCTGGAACGGATGCTTAAGCTTTCCGTCTTTGTCTAAGAACTGTATGCCGAAGCCCTTTGCAAAGTTCTGGCCCAGGTTGTGGGACGTACCCATCTGGAGAGCTCTGCCGTCCTGCATCATGGCCTCCATGGTGTAGGTGTGATCCGCTCCCGCGAACTTCTCCTTCTCGCTCTTCTGACCCGTTATGACGGGGATCGCAAGCACGTTCTCCGCAAAGTCCTTATAGACTCCGAGCATGCGTACGGTCTCCTCCTCCGCGTCCTCGTAGGTCGCGTGTACGGTATGGCCTTCCTGCCATAAAAACTCGGAAGTGCGCAGGAACGGGCGCGTAGTCTTTTCCCAGCGCAGTACGTTGCACCACTGGTTATAAAGCAGAGGCAGATCGCGATAGGACTGCACCCATTTTGCGTACATTGAGCATATTATAGTTTCGGACGTAGGACGGATCGCCAGACGCTCCTGAAGCTTTTCTTCTCCGCCGTGAGTTACCCATGCGACCTCGGGCGCAAAGCCCTCCACGTGCTCGGCCTCTTTCTTTAAAAGAGACTCGGGTATGAGCAGCGGGAAATAGCAGTTCTTTACTCCGACTGCCTTAAAGCGCGAGTCCATCTCGTGCTGCATAAGCTCCCATATCGCATATCCGTAGGGTTTTATGACCATGCAGCCCTTTACGTCGGAATAATCGACCATGTTAGCCTGCATGATAACATCGGTGTACCAGCGCGAAAAATCCTCGGACTGTTTCGTTATGTGTTCTACAAATTCGGTTTTTGCCATTATACAGACGCTCCTGTCTTTTTTAGCTTAAAAAATAGTATCATTTATAAGGTCGGATTACAACCTTTTTTCTCCGTAGAGTATGCGCGAAAGCACCGGTACGCTGCCGGGCTTTGACGAATACAGCTCAATTGTCCGTCCGCCCTGCGGCATGTCCTCTTTTTTGATGCCGCGCTGCTGCAATACGCGGTCGAGCTGCCTCACAGTGCCGTACATGCCGTCGTATATGAGCCTGTCTCCGGTAAAGTACCTGTCGGCCATGCTCTTTATGGTATCCGTTATGAACGAATAATGCGTGCACCCTATGACGATGCCGTCAAAGCGCTCGCCCTTAAGCGGTGCAAACTTTTTCTCCAGATAGTCCGATATGCGCGGAGACGCAAAATCACCGTCCTCCAAAAGCTCCACAAGCCCGCTGCAGGGCATGTTCGCAACGTACTGTTCGCAGCCTACCTTTGTTAAAAGCTCGCGGTAGCGCGACTGTGAAAGCGTGGCCTCGGTGGCCAGCACGAGGATACGTCCGCCGTTAAGATGCTCGTAGGCGGGCTTGACCGCAGGCTCTATGCTGATGACGGGAATATTGTAAAGCTCTCTGATATGCTTTACGGCGGCGCTCGTGGCGGTGTTGCACGCCATGACGATGGCCTTTACGCCTTTATTATATAAAAAGCTGCCGCAGGCAGTCGAAAGCTCTTTTATCTCCGCTTCGTTCTTGCTGCCGTAGGGTGCGTTCAGATCGTCTCCGTAATATATAAAGCTCTCTCCCGGCAGCACGTCCATGGCGTGCCTCATGACGGAAAGTCCGCCGACTCCGGAATCGAAAAAGCCTATAGGTAGGTCGCTCAGCTGCATACTTCTCCCCCGTCTCCCATTTTCGGGCTGACCTTATACATTATATTATCCGGCACGGGAAAAATCAATCCTTGGGAGCTGTCAATGTGTATATAGCGCGCGCGAGATACGGCATGGACGCCTTCGCCTCGTCGTAGGTGTTGGCGTTATGCCCGACCTCTACGAGCAGCGACATATCCCTCAGGTGCTGATTATAGCGTCCGCTTTTGACGCGAACCTCTCTCGTAAAGCCCCTGCATATGCTCTCGAGCTCGTCGGTCAGCGCCGAAGCAAGACCGTATGTCATGTCGAAATCAGGCTTATCGTCATACTTTGAGCCCTTGCCAACGACAAACATCAGCCTTGCGCAGCGCACTCCGTCAATCTCCACGACGTCCTCGGTGTTCTTTATGCCGGAGGCGTCCCTATGCACGTCTATGCAGATATCTATCTCAGGATGCTCCTCCAGGTACTTTTGCATAGTAACTATAGAGCGCTCGTATGAGGTCGAGAGCTTCGGCGGCTCGTGATCCGTGACGTCGTGCAGCACTGTACAGCCTAACTTTGTGAGCTCCTCCGAAAGCGCCTCGCCTATTCCCGTTATATTCTTGTCCGTCTCATGCGTACGAAAGCTGCCGCTCGGCTCGTATGTATATGTCTCCGTCTGCCGGTATGCCTCGGTCGTATGCGTATGGTATATCAGCACTACCGGCGCTTTTTTGAGCGAAAATTCAACATTTTTCGTCTCTTCCGTCTCCTCCGGCGGCAGGAGCATGTCGGATATATCGATATCCGCCGTGACCTCCTTTACCTCGTCCGGCAACAGATCGGCGATCTCCGCAGCTACGTGCGCAGCCTCCGGCGCAGTCTCCGCCGGCAGAAGATCGGCTATGACCTCTCCGCCGTCTTCGTCCGACACTTCCGCGGCGTCGGCAATGCCCTGTACCGCAGCCATCACTGCTGTAAGAAACAAGGCTGTACAAATATAGATAAGCTTTCCCCGTCGCGTTCCCAACATGTTCTTTTTTCCTCCCGAAATATACATATTTCGGACAAGCGGGAAAAATGCTGCAAAAGACTGCATAAAAAAGCAATGCGCCTCTCATGTTTTTTTAACGTTCGGCGCATTGCTTCCGGTTTACTGTTCGCCCGATGTCAGCTTACTAAGGTGATCGACTCTATCACAGGCTGATACCCGTCCATAACGGTCCCGTTTTGGTCAGTAACGGGAGTGCTCTCGCATAACGCGTCCACGGCCTCCATACCCTCTGTGACCATGCCGAAGGCGGCATAGTCGCCGTCTAAAAAGGTGCTGTCCTC
>CAYVOZ010000191.1:0-5153 GCA_964453325.1 uncultured Christensenellaceae bacterium
GGCGCTCACGCCGCAAAAGGCATACGAGATAATAACAGAGACGGCGACGGATATGAATACGACGGGGCGCGACGACGAGACTGCCTACGGCATGGTGAACGCATACGAGGCGGTAAGAACAGCATCCATTTTTAAGGTCACCGAGGTGACGGTGAACGGAAGCGCGACGGCGTATCTGAAGTATGCGTCGCAGTACAGCGTGTCGCTGCTGCCCGCCGATATAATAGGAGCGGGAGTGACATGGAGCGTGAAAAACGGCACCGGCAAGGCGACGATCACCGCGGGCGGCGTGCTCACCGGCACCAAAACAGGAACGGTCACGGTGCGGGCGACGGCGGACGACGGGAGCGGGGTCTTCGGGGAAAAGACCGTGACGGTCATACAGGCCGCGTTCACGGTATCGGTCACGCTGCCGGAGGACGGCTATACATATTCGCAGACGAGCCTGTGGGCGGACGGAATACAGCTGACGGGCGCGCTCGCGGGGCGAACGCTTACGGTGACACTGCCCTCGGACAGCGTAAAGGTTCTTACGGTATATAAGATAAAAAACAACATTCCGTACGGTATGTATGTATGGTTCACGTCCTATGACACAAGGGACGGCTATACCGCTGAGGCGCAGACAGCCCTTGCGGATCTGCTCACATATCACGGCTTTTCGATAAGGGTCGCGGGCTATACCGGCATACGCTTCAGAACGGGCATAGCCACTACCGTTAAAAACGCTCTTATATCTGCTGCCGGCTATAACGGCTTTAAGCTCGCCGAGTACGGTACGGTGACTATAAAGGCGGAGAACATCGGAACGCTTCCGTTTGTGATAGGAGGGACAAGGACCTCCTACGGCAAGGCGTATTGGACGGAGAACGGAAGGACGAGCGATATAGTTTTTGAGACCGTGAACGGCAGACAGCGGTTCACAACGGTGCTGATAAATATACAGCCCGCGGATTATAAGACCGACTATGCCTTCAGAGGCGCGGCAAGGTTGACAAAGGGCGGAGTTACATATACTATATACGGACCGCCCGTGGGCAGAAGCATATACACCGTAGCAGGTCAGATACTTGCGGCGGGCGAGTTCAACGAGGGTACGAGTCAGCACGACTTTGTGCAGAATATACGGGACGTCGGAGACGCGCAGTGAGCGCGAAACGGAGGTTTTGAGCGGATCATGAGAGGTTACGGAAGAAAGATAAAAATGGGCTGGTATGTGCTGCTGGCAGTCTCGATCGCTGTGTTTTTGACGGCGGGCGGAGTGTTCACATACAGCGTGTTCTTTGAAAAGGCCGCTGAGCAGGAGAGCGAAATCGAGCCGAAAGCACAGACTGAGCTTTCCGAGCCCGTGAGCGAGCCCGAGCAGAAGGCCGAAGCGGCGATGCCCGTGCTGCGGTCGTTCGGCGGCGAGATAGAATGGTTCGACGGCGGAAAATGGGTGCAGCTCGAAAGCGTGGAAAAGCTTGAAGAGGACGATCCCCTGACTGCGGCGCTGGAGAAGTATATGGCAGAGAAGAAGAAAACCGAAAGCGCCGGCTCCGCGACCGGCGGAGCAGAGGGCGAGGACGCAGCCGGGTCCGATGAGAAAGAGGATGAAAAAGAGCAGAGCGCAAAAAGCGAGCCCCTTTCGGTGAAGAGCGGCAAGGTAGAGGAAAAGAAGACCACACCGTCAAAAACGTCGGAGCCCGAAACTCCGGCTGCACCGGCGGCGCCGGCCGGGCCTGCCGCGCCTGCGCCCCCACCGAGCGGCGGCGGAAAGCAGGAGTCCGATCCGTACCTGTAGAGAATAAAGAGAGCTTATGCATTGACAAGCCGGAGCTGCGCGAAGGTCTGCGGCTTGGCGGAAAGGAACGGTCCTGAATATGGATGATAGGATGAAAGAAAAAAAGCGCTCCCCGATAGGGCTGATAATTACGTCTGCGGTGCTGCTGCTCGTATCGGCGGGACTGATGATATATGTGATGGCGTTCGCCCCCGAAAACAATGAGGTACAGGAGCAGGCGCCCGCCCCCGCGGCGGAGATCAAGGCAGAGGAAGAACCCGTCGAGGCGGAGCCCGCGACGGTAACGATACGCTCCTTCGGCGGCGAGCTTCAATGGTTCGACGGCAGCAAATGGGTCGGGATCGATTCGGTCAAGGCTATAAAAGCCTCCGACCCGGTGCTTGCGGCCTTGAGCGCCAGAGACGTCGATGATGACGGTACGGAGGAGGAGAAGGAGATCGACAGACTGCTGAGCGCCAAGAGCGGACGTGTTGCCGAGCCCAAGGCGGCGTCCTCCGGCTCTTCCGATAAGAAGACCGATACGCCTGCACCCGCAGCGCCTGCCGCGGGCGGCGGCGGCGGAGGCGGCGGTGGCGGCGCTCCGGCTCCTCCGGCTCCCCCGGCAGGACCCACGAGCGGCGACGGGCAGAACACCGACGCAGGCGGACTGTGATACAGTATAATTAAGACGGAAGAGAGCTGACGCAATGATGAAAAGAAAGATAATGTTTACTGTTGCTTTAATACTGACTCTGACGCTGTGCATATCGGCATACGGCTGCGGCTCCACGCCGGCGGCCGCAGAGCCGGAGCCTACTCCGGAGCCTGTGGTAAAAACATACGAGAGTGAAAAGACGGCAGCCGAGAGCGCCATGTCCTCGGGCGATCATGACGCGGCGATAGAAAGCTATGAGTTCATGATAGCAGAGGAGCCTGCGAGCGAGGAGGCCATGAGAGGCCTTGCCTCCGCCTATGAGGCAAAGGGCGACGCCGCGAAGCTCATAGAATGCTATGAAACACTGCAAAAGATGGACGTGTTCACTTCCGCAGACTATGTAAAGCTGGCCGGACTGTACGCAGACGCGGGAGAGACGGAAAAGGAGTGGAGACTTTTGCAGATAGCCACTCTGCTGGCTCCCGACGATGCATACGAGCCGCTTATGGACGCGGTGGTAATAGACGCGACGCGCTCGGAGGAGCTGTCTGAGACGTTCGCCGCGCTGTTCGACGCTGTTTCAGGATCGAACACGGCGGCGGCGCTGGATATACTTTGCTCGGATGAATGGAAGACCGGCACGGAGCAGCTTTTGGGCGGCGGCTGCAAGTATGCGTATGCCGCAGACGGCTCGACCTTGAAGGTGCTGACCGGTTATTCGGGAGAGGAACGCGACGACCGCGTGTGGCTCGTCGGCGAAGGCGGCTCGGTGACGTTTTTGAGAGTCAAGGCGGACAGCCTCGTATCGGTGACCTCCGACTATAAAAACGACGCTTACGAGGGCGCGTTTATAAGCGAAAGACTGAATTTTGACAACGGCGTGTATTTCAAGGACGCCGGCACGTTCGCCGCAGGACTGTGCGACGGGGACTTTACGTCGGAGATAGTATGGGACGACGACGAGGAAGACGCGGATCTGAAGGCGATGTATGAAAGAAAGAGCGCTTCGGAGGATGCGTCCGAGTATACGGGCAGCTTTGAGGCCGGCAAGGCAAAGGCTGCGTCGCAGTCCGGCGTAAAGGGCGTTATATATGCCTATGCGAGCGGCAACAAGGATTATATCTATGCGACGCTCGGCGAGGACGAGTCAGCCGGAGATTACGTTTTCGACTGTGAGGTGTTTGGTCTCGAGCTGCCGCCGGAGTGGTAAGGCTCTGCAAACAAAACGGATCTTTCTGTATATTAAACGCCCTTTCCCGCGCGGGAGAGGGCGTTTGACGTCGTAAGAGCCCTACTTCATGGCTTTTATCATGCCCGCAACGGACTCCGAGATATCCTTTATGTTAAAGCCTGTGGTGTTTATGCAAAGGTCGTAGTTCAGCCAGTCTCCCCATTTTTTACCGGTAAAGAAGCGGTAATAGTTCGCTCTGCCCTTATCGATGCCGAGTATATGGCGGCGCAGCTCCTTGTCGCTCATGTGCTCGTGCTCTCCGGCCTTGAGCCTGCAGCGCGCGAGCTTGGACTCCATATCCGCGTATACGAATATGCGGCAGGGCTTCATATCCCGCAGGATATAGTCTGCGCAGCGTCCGACGATAACGCACGGTGATTTTTGCGCCATCTCGGTTATTATGTTGCTTTGCTCGGCGTATATTGATGTGCTCATCTCCATCTGCGGAGACGCGGCGGTATAGAACGTCCTGCCTATGGTTATGGGGAAGAAGGGCGCAGGGCTGTTCTCTACGACCTGATGTATATACTCCTCGGCGAGCTCGGTTTTTTTGGCTATCTCCGATATTATCTCGTTGTCGTAATACGCTATGTCGAATATATCCGCGAGGCGCTTTCCGAGCTCTCTCCCGCCGCTGCCGAACTCTCTGCCTATGGTTATTACCCTGCTCATGCTGCTCTCCTTTATGCGTGACCGGCTTGTGCGCGGTATCCTTTTTACAGGATCGGCCGCTGCTGTTATGCGTGATAAGACTTGTGTTTTCTATAATTATTATATATCAGAAAAACGGGAATTACAACTTTTAACACGGCGCATCGCGCTTGCGTTAATGCGCGTATATGCTAAAATACCGATATAAGGAGGAGAGCATGATACGGCTGCTGATAATTGCTGACGACCTTACGGGCGCGCTCGATACGGCTGTCGCTGCGGCGGAGTACGGCGCGGATACGCGAGTTGTGCTGCGCGCGGAGGATATGCGCGCGCTGCTTTCGGAGTGCTCTGTGCTCGCTGTGGACCTCGAAACGCGGCATTTGACAGCAAGAGCCGCTTATGACGCCGTGCGCGGCGCGGCGCTTATTGCCGCATCAGCGGGCGTTCCTTATATATATAAAAAGACCGATTCCACGCTGCGCGGAAATATCGGCGCGGAGCTGTCCGCGCTTTATGACGCCATCGGCGGTGTATGTCTGCCGTTTGTTCCCGCCTTCCCGGATGCGGGACGTACCACCGTGAACGGAGTGCAGCTCGTTTACGGCGTACCTGTGTCAGAGACCGATTTCGGCTCCGACCCGTTTGAGCCGGTAAGACATTCGTATATTCCGGAAATAATAGCCGAGCAGTCGGATGTGCAATGCGGGACTGTGCCTGCGGGAGAGAGCCCGGAAACGGCGTGCGGCGTCCATATATACGACTGCGTCACGAACGCGGAGCTTGAGGGCATTGCGCATGAGCTCGGCGGCAAGGGCTTTCCCGCTGTGAGCGCAGGCTGCGCGGCCTTTGCG